>NZ_JBEZYP010000005.1:0-349419 GCF_040638585.1 Streptomyces sp. NPDC025273 | reverse complement strand
GCATCGCCTCCGCGAAGACTGCGCGAGCGTAGTCCTCGTGCTGCAACAGGCCAGGTAGGTGCGTGATCTGCACATGCCGGAGCGAGAAAGGCGCGGACCGCACGGCACCACCGCACGTATCCGGTCAGCCGGAACATCCACCGCACTGGCACGGCGCGCCGGACTGGCAGCCGCACCCGCAGCCCGAGCCGCAGCCGCAGGCGCCGAGCACGGTCAGATGCACCACTTCGGTCGGGGTCTCCTGCTGGGGTTCGGTCATGGGGGAATCGGCCATGGTCCCTCCTCAGGGCGTACGACTCGACGGCGTACGACGTACGCGTACGACGGGGGCGTACGGCATCCGTGCCGCCCTCGCACCCATTGGATGCCCAACCCGGCGGGCGCATCAACGGCGCACGCGCGCTGGGACAAACGTGCTACCCCCAAGCGCCCGTTGCGCCCCTACGCCCCCTCTACCGGCGCCGCCGCCTGGATCTCGTCCGCGTGCTCACCCGTCACCAGGTAGACGACGCGCTTGGCGACCGATACGGCGTGGTCGGCGAAGCGCTCGTAGTAGCGGCCGAGCAGCGTCACGTCGACGGCCGTCTCGATGCCGTGCTTCCAGCGGTCGTCCATCAGGTGCTGGAACAGCGTGCGATGCAGCAGGTCCATCTCGTCGTCGTCCTGCTCCAGCTGGAGCGCCAGGTCGACGTCCTTCGTGATGATGACCTCCGCGGCCTTCGCCATCAGCCGCTGCGCGAGCTGCCCCATCTCCAGGATGGTGGCGTGCAGGTCGTGCGGCACCGCCGACTCCGGGAAGCGCAGCCGCGCCAGCTTGGCGACGTGCTGGGCGAGATCGCCCGAGCGCTCCAGGTCGGCGCTCATCCGCAGCGAGGTGACCACGATCCGCAGATCGGTCGCGACCGGCTGCTGGCGAGCCAGCAGTGCGATGGCCCGCGCCTCCAGGTCGTGCTGCAGGTCGTCGACCTTCTGGTCCGCGGCGATCACACTCTCGGCGAGCTTGAGATCGGCGTCGAGCATGGACGTCGTGGCTCGTCCGATCGCCGATCCGACGAGCCTGGCCATCTCGACCAGGTCCTCGCCGATCGAATCGAGTTCCTCGTGATAAGCGTCGCGCATGGAAGTCCCTCTCCAGATCCTTACTGAGGCCGGGGTCTCTGGGCCGACCCCCACGCTCCCACGGTGCGGGGCCAACGCGTCGGGATCCGGCCCCCGAAATGAACCAGCACTATCCCCTCGGTGAACTCTGGGCGACGAGTGTTCGAGATGCCACCCGGATGGCTGGGAGAGTGTCGGCGTGCCCGCATAACCTTGAAGCATGGACGTGAACGCGGCAGTGGCCGCAGCCGCTGCGATTGCCGGGTTGTGTACCGGCGTGATCGCGATGCTGGCGTTCCGCTGGAGTGAACGCGAGCAGAAGCGCCCCACGCGTACGTCCCTGCGGCCCGACACCAACGCACCCCTGCCTCCCGGGGTGGACACCGTCCTCTCCGTGCTCAGCTCGTCCGCCGTCGTGCTCGACGAGAGCGACAGCGTCGTCAAGGCCAGCTCCGCCGCGTACGCGCTGGGACTGGTCAGGGGCGGACGGCTGTCGGTCGAGCCGATGCTCCACATGGCCAGGGACACCCGGCGTGACGGCGAGATACGCCAGGGGGAACTGGATCTCCCCCGGCGCGGTACGGGACGGGGCGAGGCACTCGCCGTCTCGGCCCGGGTCGCTCCGCTGGGGTCGCGGCTGGTGCTGCTGCTCGTCGAGGACCTGACGGAGGCCCGCCGCATAGAAGCGGTACGGCGCGACTTCGTGGCCAATGTCAGCCACGAGCTCAAGACCCCGGTCGGTGCGCTCTCGCTGCTCTCCGAGGCCGTCATGGACGCGTCCGACGACCCGGAGGCGGTGGAGCGGTTCGCCGGACGCATGCAGATCGAGGCGACCCGCCTGACCAACCTCGTACAGGAGCTCATCGACCTCTCCCGGGTGCAGAACGACGACCCGCTGGAGGACGCGGAACCCGTCCGGGTGGAGGAGCTGGTCGCGGAGGCCATCGACCGGTGCCGTCAGCAGGCCGGCTCCAAGCAGATCACCATGGCATCGGGCGGCACCGCGGACCTCTTCGTCTGGGGAAACCGCGGTCAGCTCGCGGCCGCTCTCGGCAATCTCGTGGAGAATGCCGTCAACTACAGCCCCGCCCGTACCCGCGTCGGCATCGCTGCCCGGCGGCTGGTCGCACCCGGCGGGGATCTGATCGAGATAGCCGTGACCGACCAGGGCATCGGCATCTCCGAGAAGGACCGCGAGCGGGTGTTCGAGCGGTTCTACCGCGTCGACCCGGCCCGCTCACGGGCCACCGGTGGCACCGGTCTCGGCCTCGCCATCGTCAAGCACGTGGCCGCCTCGCACGGCGGGGAGGTCACTGTCTGGAGCTCGGAGGGACAGGGCTCCACCTTCACCCTGCGACTGCCCGAATCGGGCGTCGTACGGGGTCGCACCACCGGCGGACCGCTCATCGTCAACGGCACCGTTGACGACGAGGGGCCCTACGAGACCGATACTTTTGAACCATTTCCTGCCCCGGAGGCTCTTCCGTGACCCGAGTGCTTGTCGTCGAGGATGAGGAATCCTTCAGCGACGCCCTGTCCTACATGCTCCGCAAGGAGGGCTTCGAGGTGGCCATCGCGGCCACCGGCCCGGACGGCCTCGACGAGTTCGAGCGCAACGGCGCCGACCTCGTGCTGCTGGACCTGATGCTGCCGGGCCTGCCCGGTACGGAGGTCTGCCGGCAGCTGCGTGTCCGGTCCAACGTTCCGGTGATCATGGTCACCGCGAAGGACAGTGAGATCGACAAGGTCGTCGGCCTGGAAATAGGAGCCGACGACTACGTGACCAAGCCCTTCTCCTCGCGGGAGCTGGTGGCCCGCATCCGTGCGGTCCTGCGCCGCCGCGGCGAGCCGGAGGAGGTCACTCCGGCGGCCCTGGAGGCGGGTCCGGTCCGGATGGACGTCGACCGCCACGTCGTCACGGTCTCCGGCGGCAAGGTCGACCTCCCGCTGAAGGAGTTCGACCTCCTGGAGATGCTGCTGCGCAACGCGGGCCGCGTGCTGACCCGTATGCAGCTGATCGACCGGGTCTGGGGTGCGGACTACGTGGGCGACACCAAGACCCTCGACGTCCACGTGAAGCGTCTCCGCGCCAAGATCGAGCCCGACCCGGGTGCGCCGAGGTACCTGGTCACGGTGCGGGGGCTGGGCTACAAGTTCGAGCCGTAAACCGGCACCGCGGGACCGGACGCGCACCACCCGGCACCCGGGCCGGACCGCGCGGGCCGGTGGCCGCGACACCGCTGTGCGAAGGGGCGCCTCCTGCCGGAGGCGCCCCTTCGCGGCACCGTGCGTCAGTGCGAGGCGGACGCCTCGTCCGACGGCGTGGACGTGCCGCTCCCGGCCTCGGACCCGGCCGCGGCGCCCGCTTCGGATTCCGCCGGGGTGCCCGACGGCTCGCCCGGCGTCTCGGAGGCTTCCGCCGAGGGCGTGGGCTTCGGCTCCGGCAGCGCACTCGGGCCGAAGTCCTCGAAGAAGCTGGTCGCCGGGACGATCGCGGCGCCCAGACGGACGTCGCCGGTCTCGCTGAACCCGAAGACGACGTTCTGGACGTCGCCGGCGCGCCCGGCCTGACCGCCGTTCTCGATCACGGCGGAGGCGTTGCCCTTGCCGCCCAGGATGACGCGTCCGCCGGCCGGGATCACGACCGGCCCCTTGCCCTCGGCGGCCTGCAGCTTCACCGTGGCGCCGGTGCCCGGCAGGGTGACGGCCTCCAGGACCTCCTGCTTCGGGCCGTCGTTGAACAGCGTGGCGGCGACGACGGCAGGCCCCTCGGCACCCGGCTCCGGCTGGATGATGACGTTCGCGTTCTGGATCTTGATCTGGTCGACAACGGTCGCTGCGTTGTCCGGCCGGACCTGGAGCGTCTCGGCGTTGTTGCCCGCACCGCACGCGGACAGCGAGGCGATCGAGAACACGAGGGCAGTGGCGGCGAGGGCGCCGTGTCGAAGGCTGCGGCTCACGGCGGGCAACTCCTTGAACGTTCGGACTGCGGGCTTCGGACTCTGCGGACGGGAAGGCCGAGCGACGTGAAGCCGCCCTAAGTGTGTGTCAGCGGAGTCAGGTTACCGAGCCGCCCTCCCGTGCCCGCACCCGACCCGCCCCTACGGGCGCCCGACCTGACAGCCGGTCCGGACGAGCCGATTCGCACCGCGTTCACAAAACACGTCCGATCGGTGCGTGGATCGGTGCGCGATCGGTGTGTGCTCAATTCTCCCGGCGGTGGCGCATTCCTTGCGCATAATCCACCCGCCGGTCGGCCGTTGATCAATTTCAATGGCCATCGAGACTAAGGGCCGTACGAGTGATCGATGTCCGAACGGAGTACGCAAAGTTCAGATCTGTAATCCGGCAAAACGGGACGTTCAGCCCCTTCTGAGTCGCTTCCGGTCCGTGTGACGCACGTGTTTCAGCTCGACCGCGCGCCCACTCCGACCTGCGAATATCCTCCCCCCGAGGTCTTCCGCAGCACGTTCGTGTTGCTGTTGTCAAGCCCCGAGATATGCCCTGACCTGCGAAAACGCCATTCAGGAGAAGCCGTTCTCGTGTTACTCTGGATAGCCACGGAAGGGGTACCTGTCACATGACGTTCAAGGTTGGCGACACCGTGGTCTATCCCCATCACGGGGCCGCGCTGATCGAGGCTATCGAAACTCGCCAGATCAAAGGCGTGGACAAGACCTACTTGGTGCTCAAGGTCGCCCAGGGCGACTTGACGGTTCGTGTGCCGGCGGACAATGCGGAGTTCGTCGGTGTGCGTGACGTGGTCGGGCAGGAGGGGCTGGACCGGGTCTTCGAGGTGCTGCGCGCGCCGTACGCCGAAGAGCCGACGAACTGGTCCCGACGCTACAAGGCAAATCTCGAGAAGCTCGCCTCCGGCGATGTCATCAAGGTCGCCGAAGTGGTGCGTGACCTGTGGCGTCGTGAGCGCGAGCGCGGACTCTCCGCAGGTGAGAAGCGCATGCTCGCCAAGGCCCGCCAGATCCTGGTGAGCGAACTCGCCCTCGCGGAGAACACGAACGAGGACAAGGCCGAGGCCCTGCTCGACGAGGTCCTCGCGTCCTGAAGATGACGCCGGTATCCGGATCGCACCGGAATCCGGACCACGCCGGTCTGAAGAATGTGCCGCGGTGCCCGCTGACCAACCGTCTCCCACGGTAAGTCGTCGGGCGCTGCGGCATGTTCCGATCCTCGTCGAGGCATCCAGGGATCCCTCGGGAATCCTGCTGGTGACCGACGGGATCCGGCCGGATCCCGTCGGATCCGCGCCTTTCTCCTCAGCAAGCTCAACCCAGCCCTCGCTGCGGCCTGCCCGACCAGGGGTCACGGAAGGGGTCCCGGTCAGGTCAGGGCGTCGCGCCCGGCTCGCTGGGGCCATACCCATGTCGGCCGTGGAAACAAACCTGCCGAAGCTTCGGAGTGCAACCGATGTCACCGATGCCCCCCACGCCTGCTGAAACGCGCCCTTCCCGCACCGCCGCGGTGATCCCCGCAGCCGGCCGCGGCGTCCGGCTCGGCCCCGGAACCCCCAAGGCGCTGCGCGCACTCGGCGGGACCCCCATGCTGATCCACGCCGTGCGGGCGATGGCCGCGTCCCGCGCCGTCACCCTGGTCGTGGTGGTGGCGCCCCCGGACGGCGCGCACGAGGTCAAGAACCTCATCGCCGACCACTCGCTGCCGGAGCGCACCGACTACCTCGTCGTCCCCGGCGGTGCGACACGCCAGGAGTCCGTGAAGCTCGGCCTCGACGCCCTGCCCGAGGACGTCTCCGTCGTCCTCGTCCACGACGCGGCCCGCCCCCTGGTGCCCGTCGACACCGTGGACGCGGTCGTCGAGGCCGTACGGGACGGGGCACCCGCCGTCGTTCCCGCACTGCCGCTCGCCGACACCGTCAAGGAAGTCGGACCCGGCGCGCCGGGCGAGCCCGAACCCGTCCTCTCGACCCCGGTACGGGCCAGGCTGCGCGCCGTCCAGACCCCGCAGGGCTTCGACCGGGACACGCTGGTCCGGGCCCACGAGACGGTGGCCGTCGACGGCGAGGGCGCGACCGACGACGCGGGCATGGTGGAACGCCTCGGCGCGCCCGTCGTGGTGGTCCCGGGGCACGAGGAGGCGTTCAAGGTGACGCGGCCGCTCGACCTGGTGCTGGCCGAAGCGGTTCTCGCACGCCGGAGGGCGAACGATGGATTCTGAGCGCGTGTGGCAGGCCCCGGCACCCGTGATCCCGCTCGTCGGCATCGGGACGGACATCCACGCCTTCGAGGAGGGCCGCGAGCTCTGGTGCGCCGGGCTGCTGTGGGAGGGCGAGGGCCCCGGCCTGGCCGGCCACTCCGACGCCGACGTGGTGGCGCACGCGGCGTGCAATGCCCTGTTCTCGGCCGCCGGGCTCGGTGACCTCGGCCGGCACTTCGGCACCGGCCGCCCCGAGTGGTCCGGCGCCTCCGGGGTCGCCCTGCTCACCGAGGCCGCCCGGATCGTGCGCGCCGAGGGCTTCGGGATCGGCAACGTCGCCGTCCAGGTCGTCGGCCTGCGACCGAAGATCGGCAAGCGGCGCGACGAGGCCCAGAAGGTGCTGTCCGACGCGGTGGGCGCCCCCGTCTCGCTCTCCGCCGCCACGTCCGACGGTCTGGGGTTCACCGGGCGGGGCGAGGGCCTCGCCGGCATCGCGACCGCCCTGGTCTACCGCACCGCCGGCTGACCTCTCCGGGCCGCCCACCTGGCCCGGCACCACCCCGGGCCCTTGTTGCACATCACTCGCACGTACGCTGGTGCGGCAAGTGGTGCGACATGAAGGGCCCGTGGGGCCGGGAAAGGGTGGGCGGCAGTGGTGAGTGCGACCGCCGGGGCGACGCGGGTGCCGGATCCTTGTCCCCTCACGGGCGGCTACGTCCTGCGGACCGCCACGGAACAGGACCTCGGCGGCGCGCGGGCGGTCATGCTGGACACCGTCTACCGCGACCTGGGCTCCGGCTACGTACCGCGCTGGCACGCCGACATCATCGACCCGGAGAGCGCCTACCTGAGGCCCGAGCGCTGCACGCTGCTGGTCGTGCGGCACGGTGACGAGATCGTCGCGACGGGTGCGGTGCGGGACCGCGGTCCTCTGGCGCCGCCCAATCCGCAGTGGGTCGCCGACCGCTTCCCCTCCGGCACGACCGCCCAGCTGTGCCGGATCTACGTACGCCCTGAGCATCGGCGGCACGGCCTGGCCCGTTGGCTCGTACGGGAACTCGGGGCCTTCGCCGCCGGGGCGGGCGGCTACACCTCGCTCTACCTCCACACCGATCCGGCCGTGCCGGGTGCCGAGCCGTTCTGGCGGTCGACGGCGTACGAGGTGTGCGACGAGCGTGACCTGCCCGGTGGTGGGCAGGGGATCATCCACTTCGAACTGCCGATGCCCGCGCCGGTCGCCGCGTGACTCGCTATCAGATGATAATTATTTTCATATAACGTTCCGTCATGCCTCCGTTCCGAAGCCGCCGTTCACCCCTTCCGGTGATCGCCGCAGCCCTTCTGCTTCCTCTCGCCGCCTGCTCCTCCAGCGGCGACGAAGCCTCCGGGGGCAGCGGCCGGCTGCGGGCCGTCATGGCCTTCCCACCCGCCCAGGCCATGACCCCGTACGGCGACGACGCGATCTCCCTCAGCCGGCTCGCCGTGATCGAAGGCCTCACCACCCTCGACCCGAACGGCATACCCGAGCCCGCGCTCGCCGCCTCCTGGAAGCGGGACAACGCCAGCCTCGGGACGCAGGCCCCGGCACCGGAATGGGGCCGCATGCTCTCGGAGAACATGCCCTACGCCGAACGGGCCCCCTGGGCCGTCCTCGCTCCCGCCGCCGCCCTCGCCGTCCTCGGCGCACTCGCGGTGCTCACCTCGGCAGCCGTACGCGGTGGCCGCCGCCGATGACCACGCACCCGGAACGCGGCCTGACCGGAAAGAACCGCCCCGCCCGCCTCACCCCCTACCTCCGGCTCCTCACCGTCACCCAGTTCGCCTTCAACATCGGCTTCTACGCGGTCCTGCCCTACCTCGCCGCCCACCTCGGCGACGGACTCGGCATGGCCGGCTGGCTCGTCGGCCTCGTCCTCGGACTGCGCACCTTCAGCCAGCAGGGGCTCTTCGTCGTCGGCGGCGCCCTCACCGACCGCTACGGCCCCCGGCCGGTCGTCCTCGCCGGATGCGTCCTGCGCATCGCCGGATTCTGCTGGCTCGCCCTGGCCGGCTCCACCGCCACCGTCATCGGCGCCGTCTTCCTCATCGGCTTCGCCGCGGCACTCTTCTCACCCGCCGTCGAGTCCGAGACCGCCCGGGCCGCCGTCGCACACGAGGCCGACACCGGCACCCCGCGCGCCCAGGTCCTCGCCGTGTTCTTCGCCTCCGGCCAGGCCGGAGCCTTCCTCGGGCCCCTGCTCGGCACCCTCCTCCTGCTCCTGGGCGGCGGATTCACGGCCGCCTGCCTCGCCGGAGCCCTCGTCTTCGCCGGCGTACTGGCCGGACACGCCCGCCTCATGCCGCACCGGCCCCGCACCACCGTCCGCGAGCCCGGACGCGGCCGCTTCCCCGGCGACGTCTTCGCCAACCGCCCGTTCCTCCTCCTGTGCCTCGCCTACAGCACCTACCTCGTCTCCTACAACCAGCTCTACCTCGCCCTGCCCGTCGAGGTGGAACACGCCACCGGATCGCAGAGCGCCATCGGCGGACTCTTCGCGCTCTCCTCCCTCCTCGTCGTCGGCGCCCAACTGCCCCTCACCCGCTGGTCGGCCCGCCGCATCGCACCGCGCACCGCACTCGTCACCGGGCTCGCCGTCGTCGCAGCCGGATTCGCCGCCGTACCCCTCACGCCCGCCGGACCCGCCGGGCTGCTCCCCGCGGCGACCCTCGTCGTCCTGCTCACCCTCGGCCAGATGCTGCTGATCCCCGCAGCGCGGGGACTCGTGCCCGACCTGGTCGACGACCGTCGGCTCGGCCTCGCCACGGGAGCCCTGTCCTCGGTCTCCGGCCTCGCCGTCCTCGTGGGCAGCGCGGCCACCGGCGCGCTCCTCAGCACCCCGGGACCCGTCCTGTGGACCACGCTCGCCGCCGTCCCCCTCGCCGGTGCCGCACTCGCCCTGACCCTGCCCCGCGGCGCGCGGACGCCGACGCCGGAGGGAACCGTCTCCGATCGGTTGTGACACGTTTTCCACAGGGGGCGCTGGGCACTGGTGCGGGCCCACTACCCTTGAGGGGTGACTATTCGCCTGCATGACACCAACGCCCGGCAGATCCGTGACTTCGTCCCGCTCACAGCGGGCTGTGTCTCGATCTACCTCTGTGGCGCGACTGTCCAGGCCGCCCCGCACATCGGGCACATCAGGTCCGGACTGAACTTCGACATCATGCGCCGCTGGTTCGAATACCGTGGGTACGACGTGACGTTCATCCGGAATGTCACCGACATCGACGACAAGATCATCAAGAAGTCCGCCGAGCAGAACCGCCCCTGGTGGTCCATCGGCTACGAGAACGAGCGCGCGTTCAACGACGGCTACGACGCCCTGGGCTGCCTCCCGCCCACGTACGAACCGCGCGCCACCGGCCACATCACCGAGATGATCGAGATGATGCGCGGCCTCATCGAGCGCGGCCACGCCTACGAGGCCGACGGCAACGTCTACTTCGACGTGCGCTCGTACGAGGGATACCTGGAGCTCTCCAACCAGGACCTCGACGACCTGCGCCAGCCCTCGGGCGACAACGAGACCGGCAAGCGGGACAAGCGCGACTTCGCCATGTGGAAGGCCGCCAAGCCGGGCGAGCCCAGCTGGGAGACCCCCTGGGGCCGTGGCCGCCCCGGGTGGCACCTGGAGTGCTCCGCCATGGCGCACAAGTACCTCGGCAGCGCCTTCGACATCCACGGCGGCGGCATCGACCTGATCTTCCCGCACCACGAGAACGAGATCGCCCAGGCCAAGGCCTTCGGCGACGAGTTCGCGACGTACTGGGTGCACAACGGCTGGGTCACCCTGGCCGGCGAGAAGATGTCGAAGTCCCTCGGCAACTCCGTGCTGGTCAGCGAGATGGTCAAGCAGTGGCGGCCCATCGTGCTGCGCTACTACCTGGGCACCCCGCACTACCGCTCCATGATCGAGTACAGCGAGGAAGCACTGCGCGAGGCCGAGTCCGCGTTCGCACGGATCGAGGGCTTCGTCCAGCGCGTCATCGAGAAGGCGGGCGGCGAGGTCGCCCCCGCCTCCGAGGTGCCGCCCGCGTTCGCCGAGGCCATGGACGACGACCTCGGCGTCCCCCAGGCACTCGCGGTCGTCCACACCACCGTCCGGCAGGGCAACTCCGCCCTCGCCGCCGACGACAAGGAAGCCGCCGTCGCGCGCCTCGCCGAGGTGCGCGCCATGCTCGGCGTCCTCGGCCTGGACCCCCTCCACGCCCACTGGGCGGGCGATACCGACCACGGCGAGGACCTGCACGGTGTCGTCGACAGCCTTGTACGGCTCGTCCTGGACCAGCGCCAGTCGGCACGCGAGCGCAAGGACTGGCCCGCCGCCGACGCCATCCGCGACCAGCTCAACCAGTCCGGCCTCGTCATCGAGGACAGCCCCGGCGGAGCCCGGTGGACCCTCGGCCCGCGCTGAGCGGATCCCCCTCGCACCCCGCGTGAGCAGCGCACTGTGCCGCCCGGCCGTCCGGGCGGCACACTTTCACTTGAGACACGTCTTTCTGAAGCAACGAAACAGGTAGGTCATGGCCGGGAACAGCCAGCGCAGGAACCGCCGCACGTCCAACAAGAAGGGCATGCAGGTCGGCAGCGGTGGCCAGCGGCGCCGTGGTCTCGAAGGCAAGGGACCGACGCCGCCCGCCTCCGTCCGCAAGGGACACAAGAAGAACCGGGTGGCGAACGCCCAGGCCAAGCAGGCCGCGGCCCGCCGCCCAGCCCCCCGCCGTGGTGGCGCCAAGGGCACATCGGAAATGGTCGTCGGCCGCAACCCGGTCTTCGAGGCGCTGCGCGACGGCGTCCCCGCGACCACCCTCTACGTCCAGCAGTACATCGACAACGACGAGCGGGTCCGCGAGGCCCTCCAGCTCGCCGGCGAGCGCGGCAACATCAACCTCATGGAGGCCCCGCGCCCCGAGCTCGACCGGATGACGAACGGCCTGAACCACCAGGGCCTCGTCCTCCAGGTCCCGCCGTACGAGTACGCGCACCCGGAGGACCTCACCGCCGCCGCGTACGACAACAACGAGGACCCGCTGATCGTCGCCCTCGACGGCGTCACCGACCC
The DNA here is from genome assembly GCF_040638585.1 of Streptomyces sp. NPDC025273. Lineage (NCBI taxonomy): Bacteria > Bacillati > Actinomycetota > Actinomycetes > Kitasatosporales > Streptomycetaceae > Streptomyces > Streptomyces sp. NPDC025273. The sequence goes on along the minus strand of NZ_JBEZYP010000005.1, from coordinate 338,050 downwards.
GCGGAACCTCGGCGCCATCGTCCGCTCCGTCTCCGCCTTCGGCGGCCACGGCGTGGTCGTACCCGAGCGCCGCGCGGCCGGCATGACGGCCGGAGCCTGGAAGTCCTCCGCCGGCACCGCCGCCCGCACCCCGGTCTCCCGCGTCACCAACCTGACCCGGGCCCTGGAGGGCTACCAGAAGGCGGGCCTCACCGTCGTCGGCCTCGCCGCCGACGGCGAACACACAGTCGAGGACCTCGAAGCCCTCGCCGGGCCCGTCGTCATCGTCATCGGCAGCGAAGGCAAGGGCCTCGGCCGCCTCGTCGGGGAGACCTGCGACTACCGGGTCCGCATCTCCATGCCCGGTGGCGCCGAATCCCTGAACGCCGGTGTCGCCGCGGGCATCGTCCTGTACGAGGTCGCACGCCGCCGCGCGTGACCCGCCACGTCCGGCCCGGGAGCACAGCGCCGGGCCGGACGGAGTACGCGCCCCGTCCACGCGTCACGGTCCCGACGGAGCCCCCGAACCACGGGCAGCCGCACGCCGTCACAGACTATTGACGGGTCTCGGACACTTCGGACGTGTCAAGGCAGTGTCCTAATCACACATCACTCGGTTAGATGAGTGTGGACACCAGAACGCCTCGGTTCGACGACCAACCCGCCCTGAGCATGACGAAGGTGGACAGCGACCCCGCGCAGGTCATCGTCAGCCACGCCAGCTTCCGGGTGCAGCTCGCCCCGGGCCAGCGCACACGTCTGCGGTCAGTGGCCTCCGCCGGACCGGTCAGGATCCCCGCCATGAGTGGCGCGGGCGGCCGCAGGCGGGCGCCCGTCGTGTGGAGCGGCAGGTCGGAGCCGGGCGATCCCGGCGCGACCGGACTCCTGCAGGCCGTACGGAACTCCACCGCGGGCCACCTCGACGTACGCCCCGGCGGCGGCCACGGTGACGGCACGGGCGGCGGCACGCAGGTCATCCCGCTCCTCGACGAGACCCAGCCCAACCCCGTGGTCGTCTCCCCCCGCTCCGGACCCGGCCGGAGCGGTCCGCTGCTGCCCCCCATGCGGCGGGCCGTCGGCGCCTACGACCCCGTCGAGAACGACCCGCGGGCACCTCACGCCACGTACGACGACGAGAGCCCCGACGACACCACCGCCGGGGAACGGCGCCACGCCAACGACGACGTGCGGCACGCCTATTTCCCCGGCCGCCGCATGAACCTCGGCGTCGTCCTCCTCCCGCTGCGCGTCTTCCTCGGCTTCCTCTCCATCTACGCCGGCATGGGCAAGCTCTCCGACCCCGTCTACTTCGACGGCGGGGACCGCGGCTCCATGGTCAAGTGGCTGACCTCGCTGCACCCCTGGACCTTCGCCGAACCATTCCGCGACTTCGCTCTCACCCACCCCGTGGGCACCGGACTCTCCGTCGCCTTCCTCCAGGTCGTCGTCGGTGTCCTCACGGTCCTCGGCCTCTGGCAGCGCGTCGCCGCCGCCTTCGGCGCACTGCTCTGCGCCGCTCTCCTCGTCACGGTCAGCTGGCGAAGCGTCGCCGCGTACGACGCGCCCGACATCATCTTCCTGGCGGCCTGGAGCCCGCTCGTCATCGCCGGCGCCCCCGTCTACTCCGTCGACGGGCGCCTCGCCGGAGAGGCCTGGCGCAGGCTCGGCCCGCGCTCCGCGATCTGGGACCTCCGCCGCCGCGTCCTGCGCCGCGGAGCGGTCGTGGCCACCGTCGTCGTCGGGCTGACCCTGCTGGTCGGCGCCATGATCGGCGGCGCCGTCCGGTCCACCGAGGTCGTCACCGTGCCCGGCCCCGACAGCAACCCCACCAACCAGCTGCCGGGCTCCCCGCTCCCCGACGACGAGAACACCGACCAGGGCAAGCCGTCCCGCACCCCTGAGCAGCGCCGCCCGGAAGCGACCCCGTCCAGTACCGCGAGCGCGCCGTCGGCCGGGGAATCCGCCCCGGGTTCCGACTCCGTCCGTGAATCCGGCCAGGCGACCGGGGCGAGCACCGGGCAGCCCAGCCAGACCCAGGGCACCGGCCGGCAGCCTGCGCAGGAGACGACCCCGCAGGAGCCTCCGACCAGCAGCTCGGGCCCCACCTCCTCCGGAGGCACCAGCTCCGGTGGCGGCACCGGCGGCTCGGACGGCGGATCCACCGACGGCGGTTCGACCGGCGGCGCGGGCCAGAACCCCATCGGCGGACTGCTCGGCTGACCGACCCCCCGGACAGCGAGGGGCGGCCACCGGCATCCGGTGGCCGCCCCTCGCCGTGTGGAGTGCCCCTCAGCCGCTCTGCGGGGCGCCCAGCTCCCTGGCCGCCTCCGTGAGGTCCTTCGCGGTGTCGATCGCCCGCCAGTACGCGCCGTGCGGCAGAGGGAACCCCGCCAGCCTGCGTTCCCGGGCCAGCCGCGGGAACGTCGTCCGCTCATGGTCCCCGATGTCCGGCAGCAACGCGGTGAACCCGGGCGCGAAGACGTACACCCCCGCGTTGATCAGGTACGGCGAAGGCGGCGACTCGATGAAGTCGGTGATGTGTCCGAACGCGTCCGTCTCCACCGCACCCCACGGGATCCGCGGACGGGCCAGCGCGAGCGTCGCCGTGGCGTCCCGCTCGGCGTGGAACGCGGCCATCTCCCGGAGCGAGAAACGCGTCCAGATGTCGCCGTTGGTCGCGTACCAGGGCTCCGACGGCTCGGGCAGCCGTGCCGCGGCGTACTTCAGACCGCCGCCCCGGCCCAGCGGCTCGGTCTCGACGACGGTCGTGACGTGCAACGGAAGATCGGCCGAGTCCAGCCATTCCTGCAGCACATAGGCGAGATGGCCGCACGAGATCACGGCGTCGGTGACACCCTCGGCGGCCAGCCAGGCAAGCTGATGGCCGATGATCGGGGTCCCGGTTCCCGGGATCTCGACCATCGGCTTGGGACGGTCATCGGTGTACGGGCGCAGCCGCGAGCCCTGGCCACCCGCCAGGATCACGGCCTGCGTCGGATACGTATGCATGCCAGGCACGATATGCCGTGCCTCATGGGGGATCAGCTGAACTGTGCCACGCCCGAGGCGAACGAGGTGTCACAGACCGGACGGGAGAAACGGTGCGCGCGCGTCGGCCCGTACTGGTCGACGGCTGCCTTGCCCAGCGCCTTCGCGATCGACATGCAGTGCCTGGCCATCGACGGACGTGCCTCGACGGCGCGCTGCAGCTCGGTGAGCGCGACGCCCGGGTCCTTCTCCCGCATCTCCACGAGGAGCTTGTCGCGCAGGACGTCCTGCGGCGCGCGCGGCGTCCTGGCGCGCTTGGACAGGGTGGTTTCGGAGGCAGCGGTCAGCAGCTGCGACTCGGTGTTGTGCGCCGACCACGACACGCGGGTGACCGCGAGGGTCCCGGAGAGGACCATGACGACGGGCAGTACGAGAGCGAGGGTTCGGCCGATTCGGCGCGCGGTGTGGGTCACGCAGGCGAGCGTAGCGTTCAGTGATGAATGGGCGACATTCAGTCACTCTCACGGGGGATGGTTCGAGGGGTCCTTTCGAATCGCGGGTTGACGAGCCGGAGTGAATTGACCGAAGTGCCGGGGTATGTGGCGTCCGCCGGTCCGAAACCCGTCCCCGCCGCCCACCACGCGAACGGCCCCCGCTCCGACCTGCGTCGAGGAGCGGGGGCCGCCGTGCAGCGGGGACGGCGTCGTCAGTCGGTGAGGCGCTCACCGGTCGACGTCGCGAAGACGTGCAGCTCCTCCGGGCGAGGCACGACGTGCAGCTCGGTGCCCTTCTCCGGCACGGCGCGGCCGCCGACGCGGACGACCAGGTCCTTGTGCTCGCCACCGACCTGCGCGGCACCGTAGACGAAACCGTCGGCGCCGAGCTCCTCGACGACGTTGACGGAGACGGCGAGACCGGCCGGGGCGTCGGCCGAACCCTTGGTGAGGGTCTGCGCGGCGGCGCCGCCGTGCTCGACGATGTCGAAGTGCTCGGGACGGATGCCGACCGTGACCGTACGGTCACCGCGGTCGGCGGCGGCGGAGAGCGCCGCACGGGAGACCGGGACGACGCTGTTGCCGAACTTCACGCCACCGTCGGTGATCGGGACCTCGACGAGGTTCATCGCCGGGGAGCCGATGAAGCCGGCGACGAAGAGGTTCGCCGGGCGGTCGTACATGTTGCGCGGCGAGTCGACCTGCTGGAGGAGACCGTCCTTGAGGACCGCGACGCGGTCACCCATGGTGAGGGCCTCGACCTGGTCGTGGGTGACGTACACGGTGGTGATGCCGAGGCGGCGCTGCAGCGAAGCGATCTGCGTACGCGTCGACACACGGAGCTTGGCGTCGAGGTTCGACAGGGGCTCGTCCATGAGGAACACCTGCGGCTCACGCACGATGGCGCGGCCCATCGCGACACGCTGACGCTGGCCGCCGGAGAGCGCCTTCGGCTTCCGGTCCAGGTAGTCGGTGAGGTCCAGCATCTTGGCGGCCTCTTCGACCTTCGCCCGGATCTCCGTCTTGTTGATCCCGGCGATCTTCAGCGCGAAGCCCATGTTGTCCGCGACGGACATGTGCGGGTAGAGCGCGTAGTTCTGGAACACCATGGCGATGTCCCGGTCCTTGGGCGGCAGGTGCGTGACGTCGCGGTCGCCGATGCGGATCGCGCCGCCGTTGACGTCCTCGAGACCCGCGAGCATGCGCAGGGAGGTCGACTTGCCACAGCCGGAAGGACCGACGAGGACGAGGAACTCACCGTCTTCGATGTCGATCTCGAGCTGGTCCACGGCCGGCTTCGTGGAGCCGGGGTAGACGCGGGACGCCTTGTCGAACGTGACACTGGCCATGCTGAATCTTCTCCTTCACCGGCAGGAACGTGCCGGACGATCCGAGTAAGGGAGTGGTCTGGTCCACTTGAGTGGGCCTGACGTGACGCTACCTGGCGTTTCCGGATCTGTCAGTAGATCCGGGGTCCCGGATATTGCGCGGGATGCGGTCGCGGTGTTGGTTACACTGCTTCCGCATGCCTCCTTAGCTCAGTCCGGCCAGAGCAACGCACTTGTAATGCGTAGGTCGTCGGTTCGAATCCGACAGGGGGCTCACCTGCCCGGTCCGGCGGTTGGCGAGAGCCCAGCCGGACCGGGCATTTTCGTGGCCCTGTGGTCAGTGCCGCCCCGAGATCCGGTCCGCCGCCTTCGCGATGCGGTCCGTCCCGGTGTGCGGGGAGGTCGCTTCGCGGCGGTCGGCTGTGCGGTAGGCCGCGTAGAGGGCGTGGACGCCGAGCCAGCGGAGGGGTTCCGGTTCCCAGCGGCGGACCTTGTGGCCGACCCAGGGGAGGGTGGTCAGGTCGGTGGGGCCAGCCTGGCCCGAGTCCTGCTGGATGAGGTCGCGGAGGGTGCGGGCGGCGAGGTTGGCGGTGGCGACGCCGGAGCCGACGTAGCCGCCGGCCCAGCCGAGGCCGGTCGAGCGGTCCAGGGTGACGGTGGCGCACCAGTCGCGGGGGACGCCGAGTACGCCTGACCACGCGTGGTCGATCCGGGTGCCCGCGGTGGTGGGGAAGAAGCGGACGAGGAGGTCGCGGAGAGCTTCGACGGTGGCGGGCCGGGTGCGGCCGTCGTTGTCGGTGGCCGAGCCGTAGCGGTAGGGGACGCCCCGGCCGCCGAGGGCGATGCGGTCGTCGGCGGTGCGTTGGGCGTACATGTAGGCGTGGGCCGTGTCGCCGAGGGTTTCGCGGCCGTCCCAGCCGATGGTGTCCCAGAGGGCCTGGGGGAGGGGCTCGGTGACGATCATGGAGGAGTTCATGGGGAGCCAGGTGCGTCTGTGGCCCTTGAGGCCCGCGGTGAAGCCCTCGGTGCAGCGCAGGACGTAGGGGGCGCGGACCGTGCCGTAGGGGGTGATGGCGTGCTTGGGCCTGATCTCGGTGACGGGTGTGGACTCGTGGAGGGTGACGCCGAGGGCTTCGACGGTGTCCGCGAGGCCCTTGACGAGTCTGGCGGGGTGCAGGCGGGCGCCGTGCGGGGTCCAGGTGGAGCCGACGGCACCGGTGACGCGGACGCGTTCGGCCGTCTCGCGGGCCCCGCGCAGGACGCGGTCGGTCTCGCCGAAGGCGATCTCGACGCAGTGGAGGTCCTTGAGGCGGGCCAGCTGGGCGGGGGTGCGGGCGATCTCGAGGACGCCACCGTGGTGGATGTCGGCGTCGATGCCCTCGTCCGCTGCGGTGCGGATGACTTCGCCGACGGTGTCGTTCATGGCCCGCTGGAGGCGGACGGCGGCCTCATGGCCGTGGAGTTTCGCGTAACGGGAGCGGCCCGCGATGCCGTTGTAGAGCCAGCCACCGTTGCGGCCGGAGGCGCCGTAGCCGCAGAACTTGGCTTCGAGGACGGTGATGTTGAGGAAGGGGACCGCCTTCTTGAGGTAGTACGCCGTCCAGAGTCCGGTGTAGCCGCCGCCGACGATGCAGACGTCGGCGGTGGTGTCGCCGGGCAGGGGCTCGCGGGGGGCGGGGGTGCCCTCGTCCGCGTACCAGAACGATATGCCGCCGTTGACGGTGCTGACGGTGCTCATGTGTCCCCTGCTTGTCCTTGTGCAGCCGAGTCGCTGAGGGGACGTTACTGCGCGACCGGGGGTTTCGTCGTGCGGTCTGCTCCTAGGCTCGGGGTGTGATCGAGGTTCCTGAGGGTCTTGTCGCTGCGCAGTCGGAGTTGAGGGGTGCGGCCGGGCGGGCGTTCGTCGCCACGCTGCCGGGGCTGGCCGGGCGGTTCCTGGAGGAGTGGGGGCTGCGGCGGGACGGTCCCGCGCTGCACGGGATGTGCGCGCTGGTGCTTCCCGTGGTGCGGGTGGCGGACGGTCGGCGCGCGGCGTTGAAGTTGCAGGAGGTGAACGAGGAGACGGTGGGTGAGCCCGTCGCGCTGCGGGCCTGGGGTGCGGCGGGCGCCGGCGTGGTGGGGCTGCTGGCGCACGACGAGACCACCGGGGCGATGCTGCTGGAGCGGCTGGACGAACGGCGCCCGTTGACCGGGGTGGCGGATGTGCGGGAGGCGGTGCGGGTGCTGGCGGAGCTGTCCGCCCGGCTGGTGGCCGTACCGGCGCCGGAGGGGGTGCGGCGGTTGGGGGACATGGCCGCGCGGATGCTGGAGGCGGCGCCGGAGGCTTCCCGGGTACTGGCGGACGAGGGGGAGCGGCGGCTGCTGCTGGACTGTGCGGCGGCGGTGCGGGAGGTGGCGGGGGAGCCGGGGGGCCGGTTGCTGCACTGGGATCTGCACTACGACAACATCCTGGCCGGACGCGCGGAGGAGGGCCGGGCGGGGGAGTGGGTCGCGCTGGACCCGAAGCCGGTGGCGGGGGACCCGGGGTTCGAGCTGTTTCCGGCGCTGGACAACCGGTTCGACGCCTCGGACGTGCTGTGGCGGTTCGATGTGCTGACAGGGGTGCTGGGGCTGGACCGGGAGCGGGCGAGGGCCTGGACGCTGGGGCGGGTGCTGCAGAACGGGCTGTGGATCCGCGGCGGGGGGCGGCGGTTGCCGCCGGATCATGCGGAGATCGCCCGGCAGCTGCTGGGGCGTGGGTGACGCGTGGGTCACCCGGGGGCCGTGTGTCTACGCTGCCCTCATGATTCGTCGAGCTACTGCCGCTGATGTCCCCGCCATCCACGCCATGGTCCGTGAGCTGGCCGAGTACGAGAAGGCCCTGGACGAGGCCAACGCCACGGAGGAACAGCTGCGTGAGGCGCTGTTCGGGGAGCGGCCCGCGGCGTATGCGCACATCGCGGTGTCGGACGAGGACGGTGAGGTGGTCGGGTTCGCTCTGTGGTTCCTGAACTTCTCGACGTGGCGCGGGGTGCACGGGGTGTACCTGGAGGATCTGTACGTGCGTCCGGAGCGGCGTGGTGGTGGGCACGGCAAGGCGTTGCTCGCGGAGCTGGCGCGGATCTGTGTGGAGCGGGGGTACGGCCGTCTGGAGTGGTCGGTGCTGGACTGGAACGCCCCGTCCATCGCGTTCTACGAGTCGCTGGGTGCGCGCCCTCAGGACGGGTGGACGGTGTACCGGCTGACGGACGGGGCGCTGGCCGGGCTCGGGGGGCGCTGAGCCGGGGCCGGGACTCAGGGGCGCTGGAGGTCACGTCCCGGGTTCGTGGGCCGTGCCGCCTTCCCGAGCTGGGCCAGGGCCAGGGTGGCTGCTTCGATGCCGCTGTGGAACGAGACCTCGCTGAGCAGCCCGGGTGCGGCGACCTGGTCACCGGCGAGGAGGATTCCGTTGCCGCGGTCGACGGCGGGGCGGTCGCGCCAGGTGGTGCCGGGTTTGTCGACGGCGCCGGTGCGGCCGGACGCGAGGGAGTCGCGGCGCCAGGTGGTGCGGTCGCGCCAGCCGGGGAAGCCGAGGTCGAGGAGCTGTCCGGCGCGGTGGAGGGCATCGGCGCGCGGGGTGTCCGGGGCGAGGGGGATCTGGCCCTGGACGAGCTGTTCGCCCCGGGGAGCGAGGGTGGGGTCCTGGGCGGTGAACCGTTCGATCCAGCCCGGGGCGTCGAGGTCGGAGAGGACGAACGGGTCGCCGCGCCGGGTGCGTACGGCGAGGTCGATCAGAGCCGTCCGGCCGCTCTCCCAGGTCAGGGTGGGGTCGTCGAGCAGGGTGCGGGCGGCGGCGAGGTGGGTGGCGACGATCACCGGGCCGCTGCGTGCGAGGTCCCGCAGGGTGCTGGTGCCGACGCGCTCGGCCGTTTCGATGCGTACGCCGAGGTTCCAGGCGCGGGTGGCCATCCGTTCGACGATCTCGGTCCAGCCGCCGGCGGGGTAGCGGGCTTCGGGCGGCAGGGCCGTGGCGCGGCGGAGCCGTTCCTGGACGAAGGCGGCGGAGAGCGATCCGGGGTCGTGGTGGAAGAGCGCCACGCCCATGTAGTGGGCGGCCGAGCGGGCGCCTTCCTCGCCTGCCCGTGCGGCGGCCCAGCTGTGGAAGTCGGTGTCGACGGGGGCGCGGCGGGTGCTGCGGCGGGCGAGGCGGAGCAGGGCGAGGGGCGGGGTCCTGCGCAGTGCTCCGTTGCGGTGGAAGAGGAAGCGGGTGCCTTCGAGGGGCGGTACGGAGGCGATCGGCCCGAGGAGGCCGCGCCGTTCGAGCCAGGTCCAGTGGGGTCCGCGGCGGTACAGGGCGTGGGGTCCCTCGTTGGTGCGGTAAGGGCCTTCCGCGGTCCTGGCCCGGCCGCCGAGGGTGTGGTGGGCCTCGTACAGGGTGACGGGTGCCCGTGACTCCGCGGCGGTGATGGCCGCGGCCAGTCCGGCGAGGCCGCCGCCGATGATGTGGATGCGCTGCATGGCTGTGTCTCCTCGCGGTGGGCGCTTGTGTGCAGGGGACGGCCGGCCGGGGTGGTTCTGTGACATCGGGTCCTGGTGTTGTCAGTGGTGTGCGTCACCATGGGGGGCATGGCGGGCAGAGGCAACACGGGCGGCAGGGGTGCGGAGGACGAGGTGGCGGAGGTCCGTCGGCCGGAGGTCCGGCTGCCCCCGCTCGTCGCGTACGACGGGCAGGGGCTGGAGCCGGACGGGGATTACGACGGCGTGTGCTTCGAGGAGACGGACCTCACGGACGCGTCGGGTCCCGGTGCGCGCTTCATGGACTGTGAGCTGCGGGGGTGTGCCCTGGACCGTACGGAGCTGGTGCGGGCCCGGTTCATCGACTCGGTGCTGACGGGCGTACGGGGCGTGGGCACGGATCTCGCGGGGGCGTCGCTGCGGGATGTGGAGGTGGTGGACGCGCGGCTGGGCGGGGTGCAGCTGCACGGGGCGGTGCTGGAGCGGGTGCTCGTCCGCGGCGGGAAGATCGACTACCTGAATCTGCGCAAGGCGCGGCTGACGGACGTCGTGTTCGAGAGCTGTGTGCTGTCGGAGCCGGACTTCGGTGACGCGCGGCTGGTGCGGGTGGAGTTCCGTGACTGCGTGCTGAAGCGGGCCGACTTCAGCGCCGTCCGGATGGAGTCGGTCGATCTGCGGACGGTGGCCGAGCTCGATATCGCGCGGGGGGTGGAGCGGCTCGCGGGGGCGGTCATCAGTCCGTCCCAGCTGATGGAGCTGGCTCCGGCGTTCGCCGCGCAGATCGGGGTGCGGGTGGAGGCCTAAGGGCTGTCCCCGGACGGGTGCCGGGTCTCAGAGGCGGGGGAAGCGGGCCTGGAGGTCCCAGACGACGGGGTTGTCGGCCAGGCCCTCGTGCATGTCGGCCAGGTCGGCGATCAGGTCGTGCAGGAAGTCACGGGCCTCGCGGCGCAGGAGGGAGTGGCTGAAGGTGAGCGGGGGCTCGTCGCCGGGCATCCAGTCGGCTTCGACGTCCACCCAGCCGAAGCGGCGTTCGAAGAGCATGCGGTCGGAGGATTCGGTGAAGTCCAGCTCGGCGTACTGCTGGCGGTGCGAGCGGTTGCCACGGGGGTCCCGGTCGATCTGTTCGACGATGTCGCAGAGTGCCCAGGCGAAGTCGAGGACGGGCACCCATCCCCAGGCTGTGGATACTTCGCGGTCCGCCTTGGTATCGGCGAGGTAGACGTCGCCGGAGAACAGATCGTGCCGCAGGGCGTGGACGTCCGCGCGGCGGTAGTCGGTCTGCGGGGGGTCCGGGAAGCGCCGGGAGAGGGAGTAGCCGATGTCGAGCACGGTTCGATGGTGTCATGCCCGGTGAGCGACCCGCGCCGGGCGGGCGGCCCGGTCCGTTCGGCCGCAGCCGAGTGCGCTGCGCACAGCCTCGGTGACGCCGTCGCCCACGCCGGTCTCGGGGGAGGAGGCCGCGGTGCTCGTCCCCGTGCCGTCCGGGTCCCCGCTCGAAGGCGAGGCCGTCCGCGGTGGGCCGCGGCGGAGGCCGGCGCTCCGCTCGCCTGCATAGGATCACCGGTGTGGATCAGCGAACAGCGGCACGCCGCACCGTGCCCGGCGCAGCCCTGCTGCTCGCCGTGATCACCCTCGCCACCACCTGCACGGCGGGCCGGGGCGGGGTCGTGGGCACTCCGGGTGCCGCCGGGCTGCGCGATCCGTACTTCCCCCGGCTCGGCAACGGCGGCTACGACGTCACGCACTACGACCTGGCCCTCGACGTCGACACCGCGTCGGAGCAGCTGAGCGGCACGGCGGTGATCACCGCCCGGGCCACCCAGGACCTCAGCGCGTTCAACCTGGATCTCACCGGGCTCGACGTCCGGTCGGCCACCGTCGAGGGGCGGCCGGCCTCCGTGAACCGGGCGGGCGGCGAGCTGACGCTGCGGCCGGACGACGATGTGGAGGACCGCCTCCGCACGGGCCGGACCTTCCGCGCCGTCGTCCGCTACTCCGGTGCCCCCCGGACCGTCACCGATGCGGACGGGTCCCGGGAGGGCTGGCTCAGGACGGAGCACGGGGCGGTCGCGCTCGGGGAGCCCGCCGGTTCCCCGGCGTGGTTCCCGGGCAACCACCACCCGGGCGACAAGGCCTCGTACGACGTCCGGATCTCCGTCCCCGACGGGCAGACCGCCGTCTCCAACGGGGAACTGACGTCCCGTCGCACGGCCGGCGGGCGCACGGTGTTCCACTGGCGCACCCGCGAACCCATGGCGAGCTACCTCGCGACCGTCGCGGTTGGCCGGTACACGCTGAGGCACGACGTCACTCCGGACGGCCTGCCCGTGGTCACCGCCGTGCATCCGGAGGCCGCCGGGCCGAGTGCCGCCGTGCTGGCCCGCATTCCGGAGGTCATGGAGTGGGGGGTGCGGACGTTCGGGCCGTACCCCTTCGCGTCGACCGGGGCGATCGTCGGCCTGGACGAGGACGCGGAATACGCCCTGGAGACGCAGAACCGGCCCTTCTTCCCCGGGCCGCCCGATGCCGGCCTGCTCGTCCACGAGCTGGCCCACCAGTGGTTCGGCAATTCCGTCACGCCCGCGAGCTGGCAGGACATGTGGCTCAACGAGGGCTTCGCGACCTACGCGGAATGGCTCTGGAGCGAGGGCCACGGGGGCGCGGCGGTGCGGGAGCACTTCGACGAGGCGTACGAGGACGAGGCGAACTGGGCTTTCCCGGCGGGCCGTCCGCCCGGTGCCGCGGACCTGTCCCGGCCTCCGGTGTACGGGCGCGGGGCGATGGTCGTCCACCGGGTCCGGGAGGAGATGGACGACGACGAGGCCTTCTTCGGCCTCGTCAGGGGCTGGCTGGAGGCCCACCGGCACGGCAACGCGTCGACGGACGACTTCACCGCATACGCGGAGCGGGAATCCGGTCTGGATCTGACGGAGCTGTGGGACACCTGGCTCAACGGCAGGAGCCGGCCCGCCCGGGGCTGACCGGCTTCCGTTCCGTACGGGCTGCTCCACGTCGAGTCCGGCCGTCGCGTCACCGCTCACCGGCGCGCTCGTCGACGCCGACGATCCCGGCCGCTTCCCGGGTGCCGCAGCCCTGCTCCATGAGCGGGGAGCACGCATGCCGCTCCCGGGCGAGCCTGCCGTCCCCCGGCCTCTGTTCCTGCGCATCCCGCCGTCCGTCGACGCCCCTTGACCGGGGTTGTTGCGACGATCACCAGGACGCGAGGACAGGCCGGGGGATCCCGTGGATCAGCGGCTACGTCAGAGGTTGACGCCGAAGTCCTGCGCGATGCCGCGCAGGCCCGAGGCATAGCCCTGGCCGACCGCGCGGAACTTCCACTCGGCACCGTTGCGGTAGAGCTCGCCGAAGACCATGGCGGTCTCGGTGGCGGCGTCCTCGCTCAGGTCGTAGCGGGCGAGCTCGGTGCCGCCGGCCTGGTTGATGATGCGGATGAACGCGTTGCGCACCTGGCCGAAGTTCTGGCTGCGGGTCTCGGCGTCGTAGATGGAGACCGGGAAGACGATCTTGTCGATGTCCGCCGGGAGGCCGGACAGGTTGACGTTGATCTGCTCGTCGTCGCCCTCGCCCTGGCCCGTGACGTTGTCACCGGTGTGGACGATGGTCTGGTCCGGCGTCGCCTTGTTGTTGAAGAAGACGAAGTGGCCGTCGGAGTAGACCTTGCCGGCCGTGTTGACGGCGATCGCCGAGGCGTCGAGGTCGAAGTCGGTTCCGGTGGTGGTGCGGACGTCCCAGCCGAGGCCGACCGTGACGGCGGTCAGGCCCGGGGCCTCCTTGGTGAGCGAGACGTTGCCGCCCTTGGACAGGCTTACTGCCATGGGAAGTCCCTTTCCTCGTCGTGTGCGGGCTTCGTGCCATCACGAAAGCTACCGTCACCCGTCCTAACGCAGGCAGTGGGCCACGAGGTTCCTGCCCGCTTTACTTTCTTTACCGAACTTCTGACCGAATGCTCGCAAAACAAGGTGACGAACGGGCTGCGGGGCAGGGAACATGGGTGTCATGTCCGGGCCCTACGTCATCCGCGGTTCGGTCTCCCTGCCGGAGGCCGAGCTCATGTGGCGTTTCTCGAGGTCCTCCGGGCCCGGTGGGCAGCACGTCAACACCAGCGACTCCCAGGTGGAGCTCCGCTTCGACCTGGCGGCGACCGAGGCACTGCCAGAGGTCTGGAAGGCACGGGCGCTGGAGCGTCTTGCGGGCCGGCTGGTGGGTGGGGTCCTGGCGGTACGCGCCTCGGAGCACCGCTCCCAGTGGCGCAACCGCGAGACGGCCGCCGTGCGGCTGGCCGCGCTTCTGGCGGAGGCCACGGCGCCGCCGCCGAAGCCGCGCCTCAAGAAGAAGATCCCGCGGGGCATCAACGAGCGCCGGCTGCGGGAGAAGAAGCAGCGCGGCGACACGAAGCGCGGCCGCTCCGGCCGCGACTGGTAGATCCCCCGGGTTCCGCGCGACCGGACGGGTTGACCCCTCCCGTCCTCCGTCCGACCGGACCGGTTGACCCCTCCCGTATCGCGGCCGCGACCGGCGATCCGGGGACCTGACCGAGGAATCCGCCCGCACGCCGAGGCCCGCGGGGCGTGGTGTCAGGTCCGCGCCCCATGGGCCGCTCCGAGGCGGCCGTGCCGCGAGGGTGAGCCGGTCAGGCCGCGGTGGTGAGCCGGGCGACGGCCAGGCGCGTCAGCTCACGGTCGTGAGGTGTGTCGTCCCGGGCGCGGTGCAGGGTCAGCCTCTCGATGAGCGCGTCCAGTTGCCGGGCCGTGGCGGCGTCGAAGTGTCGTTCGAGGAGGCGCCGGCTGCGCGGCATCCACGCCTGGGTCAGCCTCCGGTACTCCGGGCGGCAAGGGTGGAGAGCCCCTGGGTGAGGACCAGGTCGCGGTGGGGTCCCTCGGAGAGAGCATGTGGATGAGGTCGGTGACGGCCTCTCGGGCCGTACGCCTCCTCAGCCCAGCCTGCGGTAGCGGCCCTTGAAGTACGCCAGTGGTTCGCCGTCCGCGCTCGGCAGCGAGGCGGTCAGTACGCGGCCGATCACCAGCGTGTGGTCGCCGGCCAGGACCCGCTGCTCGGTGCGGCACTCCAGGGTGGCGAGTGCCCCGCCCACGAGGGGCGCGCCCGTCACCTCTCCACGGATGTAGGGGACGTCCTCGAACAGCAGCCGGTCGCTGATCCGGCCCTTCATGGCGAAGCGTCCCGCGATGTGCCGCTGGCTCTCCGCGAGTACGGACACCGTCCACAGCGGTTGTTCTGCCAGCAGGTCGTCCATCCGTGAGCCGTTGCGCAGGCTCACCATGACCAGCGGCGGGTCCAGGGAGACCGAGACGAAGGCGGTCGCCGTCATTCCGACGTCCTCGCCCCGCCCGTGCTCGTCGAGCGGCGGTTCCTGGGCGGTGATCAGCACCACGCCCGCGGCCAGGCGGGCCAGGGCGGCGCGGAATTCGTCGTTGCTCACCCCCTCAGCATGGGGGACGGCTTCCGGTCGCGGGGTGGGGGGAGTCCTGTGCAGCACACCGGGCACGCTAGCGCCGGACGCCGCGCCGTCGCATCAGGCCGGAGGACCAGCCGGGTCCTAGGACTCCCGGACCAGGGTCCCGGCGGCGGGTCCCGGCGGAGTGGATTTGCGAACAGGAAGGGATGGCGGGCCACACGGGACAACTGCGCCTCCTTTACCGCCTGTTGTGACTTGAATCACAGAGCGCATTATTTGTTGACCCTGTGTACCGGGTGCGAAGCTCACTGTGATTCAGTGAGTGTGACACTGCAATTACGTACGTCGATATGAAGCCTGGAGTTGCTGTCGAGGTCTCGGGGAGTGCGAGCGATGGAGGCCGAGTCGGAGCCGTATGTCCGCCTTGCGACCATGCGGCAGTTGCACCAGGCCGTCGCTGACCTCAATACGGCGCGCAGTCTGGCGGACACGCTGCAGACCGTGGCCGACGGCATCGTCACCGGCCTCGGCTACGAACTGGGCTGTGTGAATCTGGTCCGCCCCGACGGCGACCTCGTCGTCGCCGCCCTCGCGGGAAACTCCGCGGCGGAGGCCCTGATCACCGGTCGAGTCGGCTCCCGCGACTCCTGGGAGCGCCGGCTGTCCATGGGTGAGGCCTGGGACGGCCTCCGGTTCATACCGCACACCGAGGGCTGGGTCCTGCTCGACGACGACGTGCCGCAGTGGCACACCGAGGGCCCCGAGCCGCGCTTCGAGGACGAGTGGCACCCCCTGGACCGTCTCTACGCCCCCATGTACGCCTCCGGGGGAGGTCTGGACCTCCTGGGTGTCCTCTCCGTCGACCGGCCGCGCAACGGCCGCCGGCCCGGCGCCTGGGGCCGGGAAGCCCTGCAGATGTACGCCTCCCAGGCAGCCATTGCGATCAGTAACGCACGGCTCCGAGCAAATATGCAGCGCGCCCTGGTCAGACTCGAGCGAGAGCAGCAGGCGCTGCGGGCCAGTGAGGAATCCTTCCGTCAGGCGTTCGAGTACGCCCCCAGCGGCATGGCCATCGCCGCCGAGATGGGCGGCGACCAGCACGGCAGACTGCTGCGCACCAACGACGCGCTCTGCCGTCTCCTGGGCCGTCCCGCCTCCGTGCTGCGCCGCTATTCCTTCGCCGATCTCGTCCACCCCGAGGACATCGGCACCCTGCTCCGCACCTCCGCGGAAGGCGGCCGGGCGGAGCTGCGGCTGGGGCGCAGGGACAGTACGTACCTCTGGGTCTCGCTGCGCAACTCCGTCGTCGCCGACACGGCCGACGGTCCGCGCTTCCTGCTCACCCACGTCGAGGACATCGAGGAGCGCAAGCGCAACGAGCTCAATCTCGCGCACCGTGCCTCGCACGACGCGCTCACCGGCCTCCCCAACAGTGCCGAGCTGCGTTCCCGCCTCAGTGACCGGCTGTGTGAGAGGCCTCACTCGGTCGCCACCACCGCGATAGAGGCGCTGGACGCGGCGTACGGGGACGAGGCGCCGGCCGGGCACGGCTACCGCGCGGACGGCTACGAGGCGGAAGCGGTCCCGGACATCGGTCCGTACGACCACCACGTGCACGTCGTGGCGCCCGACATGGAGCGGGACGACGGGGCCAAGGGGCTGGCGGTGCTCTTCTGCGACCTGGACGGCTTCAAGTCCATCAACGACCGTTTCGGACATCACACCGGTGACGCGGTTCTCATCGAGGTCGCCCGGCGGCTCACCACCTGTGTGCGCGACGGGGACACCGTCGCGCGGCTCGGCGGTGACGAATTCGTCGTCCTCGCGGACGGTCTGGGGGCGGCAGATGCCGCAGATCTGGCCGTACGCTTGCGTAATGCCATCATTCCGCCCATCCGGGTGGACGGCCGGGCCGTCAGGGTCGGGGCGAGTTTCGGTATCGGCTGGGCCGAGTGCGGGATGACCGTGGAAGAGATCCTGCGCTCCGCCGACCAGCGGATGTACGTGGAAAAGCGGTCCCGGTCGAAGGTTCACCGCCGGGCCGGCTGACGTTCACGCCCCGGCTGTCCCCGTGGCCCGCCCGGCTTCCGGGTGGGTCGACGGCAATTCGTCGCGTGCTCCGTTCGGGGTAGGCTCGGCCGGTCGGCGACGGCTGGCGACATGGTGAGGAGTGACCCAGGGATGACGGCCGGAAACAACGGCGCGAGCAAGCCCGAGGACGACGATCCGTTCGGCTACCTGTACGAGGACGGGCGGGCGGCAGGTGCCCAGCCGCCCGGCCAGGGCGGCTACGGCTACCCCGGCCCCGTCGCGCAGCCCGGCGTGCCCAGAACCTCGTACAACCAGGTGCGGACCGTCGGCGAGCGCCAGTACGGGCAGGTCCCGCAGCAGCAGGTGTACGGCCAGCAGTCCCCGCCGCCGCAGCACGGGCAGAACGGCCGGCCGAACCCGCAGTACGCGGCGCCCGAGACCTACCCCGGCGGCGCGCCCACCGGCCCGGTGCCGCCGCACGGCGGCGGCAGGGGCGCGGGCTCCGGCCGGGGCGGTCCCAACACCAAGGCGCTGCTGATCGCGGCGGTCGCCGTGGTCGCGGTCGTGCTCATCGGCATCGGGGCTGCCCTGATGACGGACGACGACTCCGCCGACAAGAAGAAGGACGAGGCCTCGACGTCGTCCGGTCCGGCGGGTGAGGTCAAGGAGTCACCGGAGCCCGAGAAGTCCACCGAGCCGTCCAAGGAGCCCGTCGAGCTCCCCGAGCAGGACGCGGCGACGCTGACGCTCGGCGGCTCGGCCGCCCTGGACAACTCGGTCAAGGGCGCGAAGAGCGCCAACGGCCAGTACATCAACCTCAACCAGGTCGGCCGTTCGGCGGCCTGGACGGTCGACGTGCCCGAGAGCGGCCCGTACACGCTCTACGTGACGTACGGCGTGCCCGGCAAGGACGCCAAGACGTCCCTCACGGTCAACGACGAGGAGCCCCGCTCCATCAACATGAAGAACTTCGCGCACGCCGCGGAGGGCGATCTGGAGAAGGGCTGGACGACCACGTTCGCGTACGTGCAGCTCGACAAGGGGTCGAACACGCTCATGCTGTCGTGCCGCGAGGGCGACCAGTGCGACGCCAACCTGGACCAGCTGTCGCTGAAGTCGGGTCACGTCAAGTAGAGCTGATCGAGCGGAACGCCACCACCGTCCCGGTCTTCGCCCCGTGCGAGCCGGGACGTGGTGTTTCCTGCCCGCCCGGGGACGCTCAGGCCGCGGACGCGTGCTGTTCGACGGTGACGCGGGGCAGCAGGTCCGCGTAGGCCGCGCGGTCGAACTCACCGGCCGCCGGAGCCAGTACGGTCGCCGTCGAGAGGGCCACCGCGCGGGCCAGCCGGTCCGGCCAGTCCAGCCGGTCCACGAGCCCGGACAGCAGCCCGGCGACGGCGGAGTCGCCCGCGCCGGTCGGGTTGCCCCGCAGGGCGGACGGCGGCGCGGCCCGCCAGATGCCGTCCGGCGTGGCGGCGAGCAGCCCCTCCGCCCCCAGGGAGGCCACGACGCTGTGGGCGCCCCGGCGGCGGGCGTCGAGGGTGGCGCGCAGGGGTTCACGGGCGCCGGTGAGCCGGGCGAGCTCGTCGGCGTTCGGCTTGACGAGGTCGGGGCGGGCGGCGATGCCGCGGCGCAGCGGTTCGCCGCCGGTGTCCAGGAGCGCCGGGACGCCGGCCGCGCGGGCGAGGCGGATCAGCTCCGCGTACGCGCCGACGTGTATGCCGGGCGGCAGGCTTCCGCAGAGGGCGACCGCGTCGGCTCCGGGGAGCAGTTCGCCGTACGTCCTCAGGAACGCGGCCCACTCGTCGGCGCCGATGTGCGGTCCGGGTTCGTTGAGCTGGGTGGTGTCGCCGGTGGCGCGGTCCACGACGGCGGTGGTGCGGCGGGTGTTCCCGGCGACGGTGACGAGGGCTTCGGTGAGCGGTGCGTCGGTGGCGTGGCGGGGGAGGTTCCCGAGCAGGTCGCGCAGGACGGCTCCGGTGGTGCCTCCGGCGAAGCCGGTGACCACGGTGGCGTGCCCCAGCGCGGAGAGCACCCGGGCCACGTTGACGCCCTTGCCGCCGGGGCGTTCGGACATCTCGCTGATCCGGTGGCTGGTGTGCGGGACGAGGGCGGGGACGGCGTACGTCAGGTCGAGTGCCGTGTTCAGCGTGACGGTCAGTATCACCCGCACCGGCCTCCGGTTCCCTGGTCGTTCGTCCTGTGCGCCGTCTCCTCCGCGGCGCCGCCCGGGTGATCATGCCAAAGAGGCGGCGGCCGTCCCAGCCCTCCGGGACAACCGCCGTCTCTTCGTTACGTGTTCAGCGCCCTGTCAACGGGAGGACGCCTTCATCCGGTCCGCGCGAGGGACGGCTCGACGATCCACTCGCCCCGGCGCATGACGCCCCTGAGCGCGAAGTCGGCGTCCAGGACCACCAGGTCGGCGTCCTTGCCCGGGTCCAGCGAGCCGACCCTGTCGTACAGGCCGAGCAGCCGGGCCGGGTTGGCGGAGATGGACCGTACGACGTCGTCGACGGGGATGCGGTCGATCGTCACGGCCCTGCGGAACGCGGTGTCCAGGGTGAGGGTGGAGCCCGCGATGGAGCCGCCCTCGACCAGGCGTGCGACCCCGTTCGTGACGTCGACGGCGAGCGGGCCGAGCTGGTAGCGGCCGTCGCCGACGCCGGCCGCGTCCATGGCGTCGGTGATCAGCGCGACCCGGTCGGCGCCCGCGTGGTGGTAGGCCATCTCCAGGGCGGCGGGATGCAGATGCGTGCCGTCGTTGATCAGCTCGACGGTGATCCGCTCGTCCTCCAGGAGGGCCGCGACCGGACCGGGTGCGCGGTGACCGAGCGCGGGCATCGCGTTGAAGAGGTGCGTGGCGACCGTGGCGCCCGCCTCGATGGCCTCGATGGTCTGCTCGTACGTCGCGTCCGTGTGCCCCACGGCGGCGATGACCCCGTGCTCGGCGAGCAGCCGCACGGACTCGATGCCGCCCGGCAGTTCGGTGGCGAGGGTGACCATCTTCGCCGTACCCCGTGCCGCGTCGAGCAGCTTGCGGACCTCGGCGGGGTCGGGGTGGCGGAGCAGTTCCTCGCTGTGGGCGCCCTTGCGGCAGGGGGCGATGAAGGGCCCTTCGAAGTGGACGCCGGCGATCTCGCCCTGCTCCACCAGCTCGGAGAGCATCCCGGCCTGCCGGGCCAGGAAGTCCATGTCGCCGGTGACGGTGGAGGCGACGACGGTCGTGGTGCCGTGCTCGCGGTGCACCCGGGCGCCGGTGAGGACGTCCTCGGCGGTGCCGGTGGCGAAGGAGGCGCCGCCGCCGCCGTGGTTGTGCATGTCGACGAAACCGGGGACCACCCAGTGGCCCGAGAGATCGACGGTCCGGGCGCCCTCCGGCGTACTGCCGGCGATCCGGGTGCCCTCGACGATCACCCGGCCGTCCTCGACGGTCCCGGTGGGAAGCACCACCCGGGCACCTGCGAGAACTGTGCTGTCTGCGCGTCCGGCCATCAGTCGGATACCTCCGTGGAGAGAAGATCCCAGGCGAGCAGCCCTGCGCCCAGGCATCCGGCGGTGTCCCCGAGGGCCGCCGGGACGATGTGGGGCAGCTTCTGGAACGTGACCCGTTCCTCGACGGCCGCACGCAGTGGTGTGAACAACGTTTCCCCCGCCTCGGCCAGACCGCCACCGATGATGAGCGTGCCGGGGTCCAGCAGGGTGAGCGCGGTGACCAGTCCGGCGGCGAGCGCGTCGACGGCGTCCTCCCACACGCGCAGTGCCGCGGGGTCGCCCGACGCCACGGCCTTCGCGCAGTCGGCGGCATCGGCGTCCGGGTCCCCGGAGGCGGCGGCCCAGGCCCGGGACACCGCGGACGCGGAGGCGAGGGTCTCCAGGCAGCCGCGCTGACCGCATCCGCAGTCCGGGCCGTCCGGCCGGACCACGACGTGGCCGATCTCGCCCGCGTACCCGTGGGCTCCTGCCTCGATGCCGCCCGCGATGCCGATGGCGCCGGCGATTCCGGTGCCCAGCGGCACGAACAGGAAGCGGTCGGCTCCCTTGCCGGCGCCGATCCGCCCTTCGGCGAGGCCGCCGGTCCTGACGTCGTGGCCGAGCGCCACGGGTATGCCGCCGAGCCGCTCGCCGACGAGTGTCCGCAGGGGCACGTCCCGCCAGCCCAGGTTGGCGGCGTAGACCGCGATCCCGCGCTCCGCGTCGATGATCCCGGGCACGGCCACCCCGGCGGCCACGCAGCCCTCGCCGAACCGGTCCCTGCCGTGCGCCTGGAGATCCGCGGCGAAGCCGAGGACGGTCTCCACGACGGCTTCCGGGCCGCGCTCCCTGCCGGTGGCCCGGCGCGCCTCGTGGAGCAGGGTGCCGTCGGCCCCGACCAGTGCGGCCTTCATTCCTGTGCCGCCCACATCGAGGGCGATGACGTGTCTCACGGGGACAGTTTCGCCCGTCACCCCTAAAAGGTCTAGTCCACTATCGTGGTTTGTTGAGCATGCATACAAAATGACCCTGCTAGATTGCCGAATCGATACGGCGGTGGTGTAGACCTCCGTGCGGTCGTGAGGCAGGATCGCCGGTCACCGACGGACGTGACCGGCAGGAACCGATGTAGGGATGGACAGGGCTGTGCAGCGGCGCTTTGTGGGTCTGACCGCGGCGATAGCCGCACTCGGCATGACGGCAACGTTGTCGGGCTGCGGAACGGGGAGCGGCTCGGGGGAGGTCACCCTGAAGCTGGTCGCGGCCGACTACGGGACCGACGCCGCGAGCAGCTCCGAGAAGTACTGGAGCGATGTCGCGGGGAAGTTCGAGAAGGCCAACCCCGGCATCAAGGTCGATGTAGAGGTCCACTCCTGGAAGGACGTCGACCGCGAGGTCGCCGCCATGGTGAAGGCCGGCGAGGCCCCCGACATCGCGCAGATCGGGGCGTACGCCGACTACGCCAAGGCGGGCAAGCTCTACACCTCCGACGAGATGCTCGCGATCCGTACCGAGTCGAACTTCCTGCCCTCGCTCAGCGACGCGGGCAAGGTCGACGGCAGCCTCTACGGACTGCCGTTCGTGGCCAGCACCCGGCTGCTCTTCTACAACAAGGGACTGTTCTCCAAGGCGGGCATCGACGCCCCGCAGACCTGGGACGACATCCGGAGCGATGCCGCCGCGCTCAAGCAGCGCGGCGTGACGTACCCCTTCGCCCTGCCGCTCGGCCCCGAGGAGTCCCAGGCCGAGACCCTGATGTGGATGCTCAGCGGGGGCGGCGGTTACACGGACGACGTCGGCAACTACGCCATCGACTCCCCGGCCAACGTCGAGACCTTCAACTGGCTGAAGAACAACCTCGTGGGCAAGGGCCTCACCGGGCCCGTCGCCCCCGGGGAGCTCGACCGGGCGAAGGCGTTCGAGGCGTTCGCGAAGGGCGAGGTGGGCATGCTCAACGGCCACCCGACGCTGATGCAGGAGGCCGAGAAGAAGGGCATCGACGTCGGCATGGTGCCGCTGCCCGGGCGCGACGGGCCGACCGAGGGCTCCATGGGCGTCGCCGACTGGATGATGGGCTTCAAGCAGAACGAGCACCGCGAGGAGATCGGCACGTTCCTCGACTTCGTGTACACGGACGACAACGTGATGGCCTTCGCCGACCGGTACGACCTGCTCCCGGTCACCGGCAGCGCGTCCCTGGCGATGGAGTCCGACGGGAAGCACGAGGCGCTGCACGCGTTCCTGGCGGCGCTGCCGAACTCCACGCTGTACCCGTTCGGCAAGACCTCCTGGGCGCAGACCAGCGAGTCGATCAAGGAGAAGATCGGCACCGCGGTCGAGCCGAACGGCAACCCGGAGAGCGTGCTCGGGGACATCTCGGGGCTGGCGCGGCAGGTGGAGAGCGCGGAGTAGGTTGGTTGATATGACCGCCGACCCCGCCGCCCCGCTCTCCGACCAGGAACGCGCGGTCCTGGCCGTGGAGCGGCGCTCCTGGTCCGGCCCCGGTGCGAAGGAGCGGGCTGTACGCGAGCAGCTCGGCATGTCGCCGGTCCGCTACTACCAGCTCCTCAACGCCCTCCTCGACGACCGCCGCGCGCTGGAGGAGGACCCGGTGACGGTGAACCGCCTGCGGCGGGTCCGGGACGCGAGGCGGGGCCGGCGCTGAGGCGCCCGCCCGCACGGAGTCCCGCACACCAGGGCGTGGTCCGGACCTCCGGCTCCGGACCGCCGAAGAGGCCTCCCGATACGCTCGGGGCATGGGCAATCCGGACCACCCCCTGCCGACCCCGTCCACCCAGGCCGGCCGTGAAGGCCTCGCCGCACTCCTCGCCCGGCCCGGCCGGGCCGTCGTCGCGCTCGACTTCGACGGCACACTCGCCGACATCGTCCCCGACCCGGAGCGGTCCCGCGCCCACCCGGGCGCGGTCCCGGCTCTCTCCGCGCTCGCACCCCGGGTCGCCTCCGTCGCCGTGATCACCGGCCGCCCGGCCGACGTCGCGGTCCGCTACGGCGGCTTCGCCGGGGTGCCGGGCCTGGACCACCTCGTCGTCCTCGGGCACTACGGCGCCGAACGCTGGGACGCCGTCACCGCCACCGTGCACGCCCCCGACCCGCACCCCGGCGTCGCGGCCGCCCTGGCGGAGCTGCCCGCGGTGCTGGAGCGGACCGGGGCCGGGAGCGGCACCTGGATCGAGGAGAAGGGGCGGGCGGTCGCCGTCCACACCCGCCGGGCCTCCGCACCGCAGGCCGCCTTCGACGCCCTGCGCGGCCCGCTCGGCAGCCTCGCCGCCCGGCACGGCCTGATCGTCGAACCGGGCCGCCTCGTCCTGGAGTTGCGCCCGCCGGGCGTGGACAAGGGCGTCGCGCTCGCGGAGTACGTACGGGAGACCGGCGCCGAGTCCGTCCTGTACGCGGGCGACGACCTCGGTGACCTCGCCGCGTACGCCGCGGTGGAGGAGCTCCGCACCGCGGGCACCGCCGGCCTGCTGGTCTGCAGCGGCACCGAGGTCCCCGAACTCGCCCGGCGCGCCGACCTGTCGCTGCCGGGCCCGGCAGCGGTGGTGGGCCTGCTCGCGGCCCTCGCCCAGCACCTGGAGAGGTCCTAGGGCACCCGGCCGGACCGGGCCGGGACCGCGAGGACCCGGCCCGGTCCGGCCGGGAGGCCTAACCCCGCAGCGCGTCCAGCTGGTCCAGGAACCACTGCTGCGGCGGCAGCGAAGTCGCCGCAGCGGCGAGGCGCTTCGTGCGGGCGACCCGCTCGTCGCCGTCCATCGTCAGCCCCTCGTGCAGGGCCGCCGCCGTGGCGGACACGTCGTACGGATTGACCACGATCGCGTCCTCGCCCAGCTCCTCGTACGCCCCCGCCTCCCGGGAGAGGACCAGCGCGCAGCCGTCGTCGGAGACGACCGGGACCTCCTTGGCGACCAGGTTCATGCCGTCGCGGATGGGGTTGACCAGGGCCACGTCCGCCAGCCGGTACGCCGCCAGCGAGCGCGCGAAGTCGTCGTCGACCTGGAGCAGGACCGGGGTCCAGTCCGGGGTGCCGTACTGCTCGTTGATCCCGTCGGCGACCCGCTGGACCTCCGCCGTGTAGTCGCGGTACACCGAGAGGTCCTGCCGGGAGGGGTAGGCGAACGCCACGTGCACCACCCGCTCGCGCCACTCGGGGCGCTCCTCCAGCAGGGCCCGGTAGGCGTGCAGGCCGCGCACGATGTTCTTGGAGAGCTCCGTGCGGTCCACCCGAACGATCGTCTTCCGCCCGGCGCCCACCTGCCGCCGCAGCGTCGCCATCCGCTCGTCCACGTCCGCCTCGTGGGAGCGGCGGCGCAGGAAGTCCGCGTCGGCGCCCAGCCCGTGCACCCCGATCCGGGTGCGGCCGGTGCCGCCGAGGATCTCCGTACAGCAGCTGATGAACGCGTCCGCCCAGCGGCGGGTCAGGAACGCGGCCCGGTCGGCGCCCAGGATGCCGCGCAGCAGCTGCTCGCCGATGTCGTCGGGCAGCAGCCGGAAGTAGTCCACGGGTGCCCACGGGGTGTGGGAGAAGTGACCGATCCGCAGGTCGGGGCGGAGCTCGCGGAGCATGCCGGGCACCAGCGAGAGGTGGTAGTCCTGCACCAGGACCTCCGCGCCGACGCCCGCCTCCTCGGCGAGCGCCTCGGCGAAGGCCCGGTTGTACGCCTCGAAGGAGGCCCACTGCCGGCGGAACTCCGCGTCGAAGACGGGCTCCACCGGCGTGTCGTAGATCATGTGGTGGACGAACCACAGCACGGAGTTCGCGATGCCGTTGTACGCGTCGGCATGGACTCCGGCGTCGATGTCGAGCATCCGGACACCGGGCTCGCAGACGCCCCGCCGGGTCGCCTCGCGGTCGCCGTCGCCCAGGGCGGCGCACACCCACATCTTGTCCTCGACGGCGCTGAGGCCGGAGACGAGACCGCCCCCGCCGCGCTTCGAGTCGAGCGTGCCGTCCGCACGCAGCGCGTACGACACCGGGCCGCGGTTGGACGCGACGAGGACCTGGGCAGCGTGCTCGGAGACCATGTACCCGAATCTAGCCCGTTCGGGGAGCCGCCAAACGTGCGGCCGCCCCGACCGCTACGCCGCGTGGCGGGACGCGTACTCCGCGATCTCCCGCATCGGCGGCCGCTCCTGCGTGTCCACCGCGTGGGTGCGCGGTACGAAGCCGTCCGCGCCCCGCTCGAACTGGGTGATCGAGGGCCGCACCAGATGCCCACGGGAGAGCCGCAGCTGCGCGGTGCGGTAGATCGCCGCGGCCATCCTGCCGAGCGCCTGGCCGTCCTGGTGCCGGTGTTTGCGTACGCCGACGTCGACCTGCGCCAGCGCGTCCAGGCCCACCGTGTGCAGTGCGTCCACGAGCAGGCCCAGCTCGACCCCGTAACCGACGGGGAAGGGGAGCCGTTCCAGCAGGGAGCGGCGTGCCGCGTACTCGCCGCCGAGCGGCTGGACGAATCCGGCCAGTTGCGGCCAGTGCAGATTGAGCAGCGGGCGCGCCACGAGCTCGGTGACCCGGCCTCCCTGGCCTGCGGTGTCTCCCAACGGCCGGTCGTACATGGCCTTGACGAACTCCACCTCGGGGTCGGTCAGCAGGGGGCCGACGATCCCGGAGACGAAGTCCGCCGAGAAGTCCCTCAGGTCCGCGTCGATGAAGCAGACGATCTCCCCGCTGGTCACCAGCAGTGACCGCCACAGCACTTCGCCCTTGCCCGGGACGGCGGGCAGGGACGGGAGTATCGCGTCCCGGTGCACGACGCGGGCGCCCGCCCGCCGGGCGACCTCGGCGGTGGCGTCGGTGGAACCGGAGTCGATCACGACCAGCTCGTCGACGAGCCGGACCTTCTCCATGAGCTCGCGCCGGATCTCCGCGACGATCGCGCCGACCGTCGCCTCCTCGTTCAGCGCGGGCAGCACGACACTCACACCGGCACGGTGCGGATCCCTCGCCCGCGCGGCCGTGAGCCGTTCGACCGGGCGGTCGGCGACCGACCAGGAACGCCTGGTCAGCCAGCGTTCCACCTCTTCCAGCACGGTCGGTACTCCCTGTCTGTGATCCATCTCGCGGTTCGGACGACTCTCTCCCTCGCCCGGGGCTTCGGTTACAGTCTTGAACAACGCGGATGGCCCTCGCATGTCGGGGTCGGTCCGCGAATAAATGCCCGGATCGATGGTCCGGTGCCATAGCGCTCATCCAGAGGGACTGAGGGAACGGCCCGTTGAAGTCCCGGCAACCCTCCTGCCGACCGCGAGGTCACGGTGGGGAAGGTGCCAATTCCGTCTTGTGGCGAAATACGTCGCGAGGAAGATGAGGAGAAAGGGCCTCCGCCATCATGGCCGTGCAGACAGTTGCAACGAACAACAATTCTTCCGCCGTGGACCTCGGTCCCGCCGTAGCGCTTTCCTGCCGCGAATGCGGCGAGCGTTTCGAGCTCGGTCCCATCTTCGCCTGTGCGTCCTGTTTCGGGCCGCTCGAAGTGGCGTACGACCTGCCGAGCGGCTCCCCCGAAGAGCTGAAGAAGCGCATCGCCGAAGGCCCGGACAACATCTGGCGCTACGCGCCGCTGCTGCCGGTTCCCTCCGACGTCGCGGACAAGCCCAACATCAACCCCGGCTTCACGAAGCTGGTCAAGGCCGACAACCTCGCCCGTGAGCTGGGCGTCACCGGTGGCCTGTACGTCAAGGACGACTCCGGCAACCCGACGCACTCCTTCAAGGACCGCGTCGTCGCGATCGCCGTCGAGGCCGCCCGTGCCTTCGGATTCACCACTCTGTCCTGCTCCTCCACCGGCAACCTCGCCGGTGCCGTGGGTGCCGCCGCGGCTCGCGCCGGCTTCCGCTCCTGCGTGTTCATCCCGCACGACCTGGAGCAGGGCAAGGTCGTCATGGCCGCGGTGTACGGCGGTGAACTGGTCGGCATCGAGGGCAATTACGACGACGTCAACCGCTTCTGCTCGGAGCTCATCGGGGACCCGCTCGGTGAGGGCTGGGGCTTCGTCAACGTCAACCTGCGGCCGTACTACGGCGAGGGCTCCAAGACCCTGGCGTACGAGATCTGCGAGCAGCTCGGCTGGCGGCTGCCCGACCAGCTCGTCATCCCGATCGCGTCCGGATCACAGCTCACGAAGATCGACAAGGGTCTCCAGGAGCTGATCAGGCTCGGCCTGGTCGAGGACAGGCCGTACAAGATCTTCGGTGCCCAGGCCGAGGGCTGCTCCCCGGTCTCCACCGCGTTCAAGGCCGGCCACGACGTCGTGCGGCCGCAGAAGCCGAACACGATCGCCAAGTCCCTGGCCATCGGGAACCCGGCCGACGGCCCCTACGTCCTGGACATCGCCCGGCGCACCGGCGGCGCCGTGGAGGACGTCGACGACGAGCAGGTCGTCGACGCGATCAAGCTGCTGGCCCGCACCGAGGGCATCTTCGCGGAGACCGCGGGCGGTGTGACGGTCGGTGTGACGAAGAAGCTGATCGAGGCCGGCCTGCTCGACCCGACCCTGACCACCGTCGTCCTGAACACCGGTGACGGGCTGAAGACGCTGGACGCCGTCGCCCCGACGACCGGCCTGGCGGCCACGATCCGGCCCAGCCTGGAGGCGTTCCGCGCCGCGGGCCTCGCCGCCGCCAACTGACCACCCGAGACCGAAGGAAGGCATCCACATGAGCGTCAAGGTCCGCATCCCCACCATCCTCCGCACCTACACGGGCGGTCAGGCCGAGGTCCCGGCGGAGGGAGCGGTCCTCTCCGAGGTCATCGCGTCCCTGGAGAAGAACCACCCGGGCATCGCGGCCCGCGTCCTGGACGACCAGGGCAAGCTGCGCCGCTTCGTGAACGTGTACGTCAACGACGACGACGTGCGGTTCGAGGGCGGCCTGGAGGCGGCCACCCCGGACGGCGCCGGCATCTCGATCATTCCCGCCGTCGCCGGAGGCTGACCCCCGGACGCGGCGCGCGGGGCCCGAGGGTTCCGCCCGACCGCGTGGTGAACATCATTGCCCCCTCCGCGAGAGAAGCGGAGGGGGCAATTCTGCAGGGTTGAGCACGGTACAGTTGGGGAAGCCCCCTCAGCTGCCCGTGCCGCCCGCATATGAGAATGCGCCCGGTCGCGACAAGAAGCAGCCAAAGTACGTGAACTCTTTGCGGCATAAGTGGCCTTTGCCCGGCCCGACTTGCCCAGGAACATCACGGGTCCTCCCCATCCGGGTGTTCAGGCGTGCCCAGAATTCTCGTCCGATTGACCTGTTGCAGAGGGCAGTTGGGCAGATACATTCAGCCGCGGTCGACGCGTTCCGGCGCACGCCACCCTCTCCTGTCGGAGGGTGAGTTCTGACCCGGGCCCGCGAAGTGCGGACCTGCGCAAGGGCCAGTAATAGGGGAGTTAGGCATGGCTCAGGGCACCGTCAAGTGGTTCAACGCGGAGAAGGGGTACGGCTTCATCGCGGTCGACGGTGGTGCGGATGTTTTCGTCCACTACAGCGCGATCCAGATGGACGGGTACCGCACCCTCGAAGAGGGTCAGCGAGTTGAATTCGAGATCTCGCAGGGCCAGAAGGGGCCGCAGGCGGACATGGTCAAGCTCGCCGTCGGCTGAGCTCGGCGCGGTCGGCCAACGACACTACTCACGCACGCAGGGTCCGTACCTCCGAAGAGGGGGGTACGGGCCCTGCGTGCGTCCGTGTGCCCCCTCGCCGCTGTCCACGGACGGGGGTGACGCTTGCACTCGCAGGGGTCGAGTGCTAATCATTGGCGTTAGCACTCTCCAGGTGAGAGTGACAGAACTTGGACCGGGCCGGTGAGGCCCGCAGGCTCTGTGGGGCAAGGAACCACAGAGCACGCTGGCCGTCCGTCGCGGGCGCCTCTCGGTCCGGAGAAATCCACCCCTGTCCGGGAGGACCACTTCACATGGCCAAGATCATCGCGTTCGACGAGGAGGCACGGCGCGGTCTCGAGCGCGGGATGAACCAGCTCGCCGACGCCGTCAAGGTCACCCTCGGCCCCAAGGGCCGAAACGTCGTCCTCGAGAAGAAGTGGGGCGCGCCCACGATCACCAACGATGGTGTTTCCATCGCCAAGGAGATCGAGCTCGAGGACCCGTACGAGAAGATCGGTGCGGAGCTGGTCAAGGAGGTCGCCAAGAAGACGGACGACGTCGCCGGCGACGGTACGACCACCGCCACCGTTCTCGCCCAGGCGCTCGTCCGTGAGGGCCTGCGCAACGTCGCCGCGGGTGCCAACCCGATGGCTCTCAAGCGTGGCATCGAGAAGGCCGTCGAGGCCGTCTCCGCCGCTCTGCTGGAGCAGGCGAAGGACGTGGAGACCAAGGAGCAGATCGCTTCGACGGCCTCCATCTCCGCCGCCGACACCGAGATCGGCGCCAAGATCGCCGAGGCGATGGACAAGGTCGGCAAGGAAGGCGTCATCACCGTCGAGGAGTCCCAGACCTTCGGTCTGGAGCTCGAGCTCACCGAGGGTATGCGCTTCGACAAGGGCTACATCTCGGCGTACTTCGCCACCGACATGGAGCGTATGGAGGCGTCGTTCGACGACCCGTACATCCTGATCGTCAACTCCAAGATCAGCAACGTGAAGGACCTCCTTCCGCTGCTGGAGAAGGTCATGCAGTCGGGCAAGCCCCTGCTGATCATCGCGGAGGACGTCGAGGGCGAGGCCCTGTCGACCCTGGTCGTCAACAAGATCCGTGGCACCTTCAAGTCCGTCGCCGTCAAGGCTCCGGGCTTCGGTGACCGCCGCAAGGCCATGCTCGGCGACATCGCCATCCTCACCGGTGGCACCGTCATCTCCGAGGAGGTCGGTCTCAAGCTGGAGAACGCCGGCCTGGACCTGCTGGGCACCGCCCGCAAGGTCGTCATCACCAAGGACGAGACGACGATCGTCGACGGTGGCGGCGACAGCGACCAGGTGCAGGGTCGCGTCAAGCAGATCCGTGCCGAGATCGAGAACTCCGACTCGGACTACGACCGCGAGAAGCTCCAGGAGCGCCTCGCGAAGCTGGCCGGCGGCGTGGCCGTCATCAAGGCCGGCGCCGCCACCGAGGTGGAGCTCAAGGAGCGCAAGCACCGCATCGAGGACGCGGTGCGCAACGCCAAGGCCGCCGTCGAGGAGGGCATCGTCGCCGGTGGTGGCGTGGCTCTGCTCCAGGCCTCGGCCGTCTTCGACAAGCTCGACCTGACGGGCGACGAGGCCACCGGTGCCAACGCCGTCAAGCTCGCGCTGGAGGCCCCGCTCAAGCAGATCGCCGTCAACGGTGGTCTCGAGGGTGGCGTCATCGTCGAGAAGGTCCGCAACCTGCCGATCGGTCACGGCCTCAACGCCGCGACCGGCGAGTACGTGGACATGATCGCCGAGGGCATCATCGACCCGGCGAAGGTCACGCGCTCCGCCCTGCAGAACGCCGCGTCCATCGCCGCGCTCTTCCTCACCACCGAGGCCGTCATCGCCGACAAGCCGGAGAAGGCCTCCGCGGCCGCTCCGGGCGGCATGCCGGGCGGTGACATGGACTTCTGATCCCTCGGGATCAGCGGCTCCACGCAGTACCTGTTCGACGCCGGCCCCCGGGATCCGTCCCGGGGGCCGGCGTCGTTCCCCGGCCGGGGCGGTACCGGATACTGATGGCCCCGTGCACCCACCCAGAAGGAGCGCGCACCGGTGACGACCGACTCCCGGACAGGGCCGCCCAGCTCCGGCAGCGAGCGCGAGACTCTGCGGGCTTTTCTCGACTACCACCGCGCCACCCTGGCCATGAAGTGCGAAGGACTGGACGACGAGGAACTGCGGCAGCGGTCGATGCCCCCGTCCAGGCTCTCGCTGCTCGGGCTGGTGCGGCACATGGCCGAGGTCGAACGGGCCTGGTTCCGCCGCGTGTTCGAGGACAACGAGGCGCCGATGCTCTGGTCCGACCGGATCGACTTCCAGGCCGCGTACGACGCGAGCGCCTCGACCAGGCAGGAGGCGTTCGGCGCCTGGGAGGCAGAGGTGGAGAACTCGCGCCGCGTCGAGCGGGACGCCGGGTCCCTGGATCTGCTGGGCTTCCAGCCCCGCTGGCAGAAGGAGGTGTCGCTGCGGATGGCGATGGTGCACGTGCTCCTGGAGTACGGCCGCCACAACGGGCACGCGGACTTCCTGCGCGAGGGCGTCGACGGGACCGTGGGGGCCTGAGGCTCCGGGATCCGGGCCGCCGCGCGTCCCCAGTGTGGCCCGCACCCCCTGACGAGGGCCGCGGGCCACAGCGGTGCCGCGTCACCGGCCCGCCCTAGGGGTGGCGGGGACCTCAGCGGCGGTCGAGACCGCCGCGCGCGATGACGCCCGCGTACCAGCGGGCGCTGTCCTTCGGGGTGCGGCGCTGGGTCGCGAAGTCGACGTGGACGATGCCGAACCGCTTGCTGTAGCCGTACGCCCACTCGAAGTTGTCCAGCAGCGACCACAGGAAGTACCCGCGTACGTCCGCGCCGTCGCCGATCGCACGGTGTACGGCCGACAGGTGCGCGTCCAGGTACGCCACCCGTTCCGGGTCGTGGACCTGGCCCGACGGGTCGGCGTAGTCCTCGTACGCGGCGCCGTTCTCGGTGACCATCAGCGGCAGGCCGGGGAGTTCCTCGCGGAGCCGGGACAGGAGCTCGTACAGGCCGTCCGCGTCCACCGGCCAGTCCATCGCGGTGCGGGGCCCGTCCGCGGGGGTGAACGTCACGTGCTGCTCGGCGCCGGCCCACGGGGACGGGGACTCGGACACACCGGCGGAGACGACGCTGGGGGAGTAGTAGTTGATGCCGAGGGAGTCGAGTGGCGCGGAGATCACCTCCAGGTCGCCGTCCCGGACGAAGGACCAGTCGGTCACCGGCGCGGTGTCCTCGACCAGGTCCTGCGGCAGCCGCCCGTGGAAGACGGGGTCCAGGAAGATCCGGTTGGCGACGGCGTCGATCCGGCGGACGGCGTCGTGGTCCGCCGGAGTGCCGGTCAGCGGGCGCAGGGCGTGCAGGTTCAGGGTCAGCGAGACCTCGGAGGAGGACGGCAGCAGGCTCCGCAGCACGCCGGTGGCGCTGCCGTGCGCCAGGTTGAGGTGGTGGGCCGCGCGCAGGGCCGCGAGGTCGCTCGTACGGCCGGGGGCGTGGACCCCGTTCCCGTATCCGAGGAAGGCCGCGCACCAGGGCTCGTTGAGCGTCGTCCAGGTGGCCACCCGGTCGCCGAGGGCGCGGGCCACGAGCCCGGCGTACTCGGCGAACCGGTGCGCCGTGTCGCGCTCGGGCCAGCCGCCCGCGTCCTCCAGCTCCTGCGGCAGGTCCCAGTGGTAGAGCGTCGCGACGGGCCGGATGCCGGCGTCCAGGAGCTCGTCGACGAGCTGCCGGTAGAAGTCGAGGCCGTACTCGACGGCGGGGCCCCGGCCGGTCGGCTGGACCCTGGGCCAGGACACCGAGAAGCGGTAGTCGGTGACGCCGAGCTCCTTCATCAGCGCCACGTCCTGCGGCATCCGGTGCAGGTGGTCGGCGGCGATGTCGCCGGTGTCGCCGTTGCGGACCTTGCCGGGGGTACGGCTGAAGGTGTCCCAGATGGACTCGGTGCGGCCGCCCTCGGTGGCCGCTCCCTCGATCTGATAGGCGGCGGTGGCCGTCCCCCAGCGGAATCCGGTGGGGAACCGCAGCCCCGTCACGGTGTCGGGGCGGGCATCAACAGCGGTCATGGACAGGCACTCCAGGAGGTGAGGTGGGGTGGTGGGGAGGAGGGCTCAGCCCTTGACGGCTCCCTGCATGATGCCGCCGACGATCTGGCGGCCGAGGAGGCCGAAGACCAGCAGGACCGGGAGGGTGCCGAGCAGCGTGCCGGCCATGATGACCGACTGGTCGTGGACGTAGCCGCCGCCGAGCTGCCGCAGGGCGACCTGCACGGTCGGCTCCTGCGAGGACAGCGCGATGATCGGCCAGAAGAAGTCGTTCCACGCGGTCATGAAGGTGAGCATGCCGAGCACCGCCATGCCGGGCCGGGCGACCGGGATGACGATGGACCAGAAGATGCGCGCGGTCGACGCGCCGTCGACACGGGCCGCCTCGATCAGCTCGTCGGGCAGCGACTGCACCAGGTACTGGCGCATGAAGAACACCCCGAAGGCCGACACGAGTCCGGGCAGGATCACGGCCTGGAGCTGGTTCACCCACTGCAGTTCCGCGATCAGCATGAACAGCGGGATGACGCCGAGCTGCGGTGGGATCATCATCGTCCCGATGGTCAGGGTGAGCAACGCGCCGCGGCCCTTGAAGCGCAGCTTGGCGAAGGCGAATCCGGCCAGGGTGCAGCACAGCACGGTGCCGACCGTGATGGAGCCGGACACGATGAACGAGTTCAGCAGCGCCTTGCCGATCGCGGCCTCCTCCAGCACCGCCTCGAAGTTCCTGATGAGGTTCGGGCCGGGCAGCAGGGAGGGCGGCACCTTCGCGAGGTCCGCGTTGGAGCGGCTGGCCGCGACGATCGTCCAGTAGAAGGGGAAGGCCGAGATCAGCAGCGCGAAGCCGAGGATCAGGTAGGAGAGCCAGCCGCCGTGCATGCCCCGTGCTCCCCGCGGCTTCGCGCGCCGGCCGGCCGGGGGCGTGGGCGGCAGGGTCTCGGGCGTGGTCGGCTGTGCGGCGAGCGTGGTCATCGGCCGGCCTCCTTACGGGCACGGCGGCGCACGAGGAGGGCGTTGGCCCCGACGAGCACCACGATCAGGACGAACATCACCCAGGCGATGGCGGCGGCCCGGCCCAGGTGGAAGAAGCCCCAGCCCTGCTCGTACATGTACAGGCCGAGGGTCTGGTACTGGTGCGAGATTCCGCCGGAGACGGACCCCTCGAAGAGCAGGGGCTCCCCGAAGAGCTGGGTGGCGCCGATCGTCGACACGATCACCGTGAAGACGATCGTGGGCCGCAGACCGGGCAGCGTGACATGGACGAACTGGCGCCAGCGGGAAGCCCCGTCCATCTCCGCGGCCTCGTAGAGCTCACCCGGGATGGACTGCATGCCCGCCAGGTAGATCAGCGCGTTGTAGCCGGTCCAGCGCCAGACGACGATGGTGGAGACGGCGATCTGCGAGGCGACCGTGCCGGTCTGCCAGTCCACGGGGCCGAACCCGACCAGCCCCAGCGCGTAGTTGATCAGCCCGAAGTCACGCCCGAAGAGCTGGGCGAACACCAGCGTCGCGGCGGCCACCGAGGTGGCGTACGGGAGCAGGATGGCCGTACGGATGAAGGTGCGCCCGCGCAGCTTGTAGTTGAGCAGGTGTGCGAGGCCGAGGGCCATGGCGAGCTGGGGGACGGTGGACAGCACGCCGATGGTGAACGTGTTGCGCAGCGAGGTCCAGAAGTACTCGTCGGTGAACAGTGCCGTGTAGTTGGCGATGCCGCGCCACTCCATGTCGCCGCTCGTCTGGAGTTCGACCCGGTAGAGCGAGACGAACGCCGTGTAGAGCAGCGGGAAGAGCCCGAAGGCGGCGAAGAGGGTGAAGAACGGCGCGATGTAGGCGTACGGGGAGAGCCTGCGCCAGGTGCTCCGGAGGGAGGCGGCCCGACCGTCGTCGGAGCCGTTTCCGGGCGCCCGGGGCGGCGCCTTCGCGGTGGCGGTGAGGGACACGGTGCGGCCCTTCGGGGAGTTACGGGCGGGAAGTCGGGGGAGTCGGGCCGGGGGAGGCGGTCACGGGGCCGGGGGCCGGTCCGCCGTGGTGGTGCGGCGGACCGGCCCCGGCGCGGTGACGGAGAGCCGTGGTCCCGGAGCTGTGCTGACCGGGCGTCAGCCGATCACGTTGGCCACGCCCTTCTTCGCCGTCTCCCACGCCTTGTCCGACGACGTGCCCTTGCGCTCCACCTCGCTCAGCGCGTTCGTCAGCTGCTGGGCGACGTTCTGGTCGTGCACACCGAGCACCTGGACCGGGGACGCCTTGGCCGCGTCACCGAATATCCGGCCGATCGGCGCGTCGGAGAAGTACGGGTCCGTGGCGTCGGAGACCTGCTCGATGGCGCCCGTCGAGGACGGGAAGTTGCCCTGCTTCCGGAAGAGCTTGGCCTGCTGCTCGGGGGCGGTGAGCCACTTGATCAGCTCGTACGCCTCCTTCTTGTGCTCGGCCGCGCGCGGGACCGAGAGGTACGAGCCGCCCCAGTTGCCCGCGCCGCCGGGCAGCTTGGCGATGTCCCACTTGCCCTTGCCCGCGTCACCGGCCTGTCCCTTGACGTAGCCGAGCATCCAGGCGGGGCACGGGATGGTGGCGAAGGAACCGGCGGAGAAGGCCTGGTTCCACTGCGGCGACCACTGGTCGAGCTTGGCGCTCAGCCCGGCCCGGGAGGCCTCGACCGAGGTGTCCCAGGCTTCCTTGACCGCCGGGTTGTTCTCGTAGATCAGCTCGCCGGAGGCGTCGTAGTACCGCTCCTCCTGCTGGCCGATCATGATCGAGTAGAGGCTGCCGATGCTGTCCAGCCAGGCGCTCCTGGCGGGGGCCTTCTTCTTGTACTGCTTGCCGAGCTCCAGGTAGCCGTCCCAGGTGGACCACTTCTGGGCGAGCTCCTCGCGGTCGGTGGGCAGTCCGGCCTGCTCGAACAGATCGGTGCGGTAGCACATCGCCTCCGGCCCGACGTCGGTGCCGAGGCCGAGGACCTTGCCGTCCTTCGTGGTCGCAGCCGACCACTTGGCGTCGGCGAACTGGTCCTTGAGCCCGTCCGCGCCGAACTCCTTCAGGTCCTGGAACTTGTCGGCCTGCTGCTGGGTCACCGACGCGATCCGGCCCACCTCGACGCCCTGCACGTCGGCGAGCCCGCCGCCGCCGGCCAGCCGGGTCTGGAGCGACTTCCAGTAGTCGGCCTCGTCCTCGGTGTCGGTCTGCTTGATCGTGACGCCGGGGTTGAGCTTCTCGTACTCCGCGTACAGCCCGGCCTCCTTGTAGCCGAACGATCCGAAGAGGTCGACGGTCAGCGTCACGTCCCCGTTCGCGCTGCCGGAGGAGTCCGAGGTACCGGACCCACAGGCGGCGAGGAGCGTTCCGGCGAGGACGACCGCGCCGACGCGGACGGTGGCTCTCTTGGCGGCTCGGGCGATGGGCATGGGAAGCCTCCCTGGCTCCGGGATGAACCGAGCGCCTGAGAGCGCTCTCAAAACCTGCGTCTGGAGCGTCCCCCAGGCCTCTCTCCCCGTCAAGACTCGAACGCATAACGGCTTCGTGTTGCTTCCAACTACGTTCTGTGTCAGTTCTCTTGACACTCGGGTTTCAGAAGTTTTACGTTCCTTGGCACTTGAGAGCGCTCTCGAATGCGCTCCCGACCCCCCATGACGAGGTGCTTCCTGTGCGAGCCTCCCTCTCCAGACCAGCAGCGGCGACGGTTCTTGCCATCGCCCTGGCCGCCGTGGGCCTGGGCCCTGCCGCGTCCCCGGCGGCAGCCGCCACGATCCCCGCAGGTTCCGGCAGCTATAGCGACAGCCGCCCCGCCGGTACCTCCGGTCCCACCACCAACACCGGCGCCCCCGTCACGCCCAAGCTCACGGCGGCGGCCAAGGACAAGCCGGTCCCGACCAACGACTGGTGGTCCTCCCTCGCCTACCAGCGTTACGGCGACAACCCGTACTCCACCCCGATGTACGGACACCCGCTGACCTACCAGGCCACCTCCGGCGGGCTGGAGGTCGGCTACCCGACCACCCCGGCGGTCGTCGGTGGGGGCCGCCAGTACGAGTACGCCCACAAGGCCGACCTGACCGTCGGCCTCAACGGCCTGAACTCCCCGGACACCAAGGCCGACGCCTGGTCCGACTGGACGGTCACCCCGTACTGGTCGGACGGCACCCGTACGCTGCGCACGACCATCGGGCACGGCATGCCCTTCGTGTACGCCAAGGGCTCCGGCGGCGACGCCCGGATCACCACGGCCGGCACACCCACCGTCTTCGCG
Source organism: Streptomyces sp. NPDC025273 (assembly GCF_040638585.1). Taxonomy (NCBI): domain Bacteria; kingdom Bacillati; phylum Actinomycetota; class Actinomycetes; order Kitasatosporales; family Streptomycetaceae; genus Streptomyces; species Streptomyces sp. NPDC025273. The sequence continues at coordinate 300,929 of NZ_JBEZYP010000005.1, read as the reverse complement.
GACAGCGGCAACGTCCTCGGCATCACGGTCGCCGGCCACCACTACGCCCTGTTCGCCCCGACCGGCAGCGACTGGGCGGTCTCCGGCTCCACGATCACCGCGGGCCTCGGCGGCAAGGACTACTTCTCGCTCGCCGTGCTGCCGTCCACGGACGCGCTCGCGACCTACCGGAAGTACGCCTTCAGCTTCGTCACCGGGTCCAAGGTGGCCTGGGAGTCCACCGGCGGCACGGTCAAGGCGACGTACAGCCTGACCACGGAGGCCAAGGAGGGCACCGAACGCGGCACGCTCCAGGCGTTGTACCGCCACCAGTGGCTGCACACCTCCGACGCGCTCACGCCGTACACGTACGTCTCCCCGCGCGGCACCATGAAGGTGCGGGAGTCCGCCTCCTTCAGCACCAGCCAGAAGAACTCCGGTGTGCTGCCCGCCCTGCCCGCGTCGAGCGGCGTCGACAAGGCCCGGCTGACCGGCTATCTGAACGAGGTGGCGAACGCCTCCGACCCGTTCTCCGGGGCCAGTGACACCTACTGGACCGGCAAGGCGCTCGGCCGCCTCGCCCAGCTGGTGCCCGTCGCCGACCAGATCGGCCAGCCGGGCATCCGGGACAAGCTGCTCGGCCTGATGAAGGGCCGCCTCCAGGAGTGGTTCACGGCGGGCGGTGCGAGCGAGTTCAGCTACGACAAGGACTGGAAGACGCTGACCGGCTACCCGGCCTCGTACGGCAGCGACACCGAGCTGAACGACCACCACTTCCACTACAGCTACTACGTGTACGCGGCGGCGATCGTCGCCCAGTACGACCAGGCGTGGGCCGCCGACTCCGCATGGGGCGCCATGGTCAAGACGCTGGTGCGGGACGCCGCCAACCCCAGCCGCACGGACGCCGCGTACCCGTTCCTGCGCGGTTTCGACGTGTACGCGGGCCACAGCTGGGCCTCCGGCCACCAGGGCTTCGCGGCGGGCAACAACCAGGAGTCCTCGTCGGAGTCGGTCAACCTCAGCGCGGGACTCGTCCTGTGGGGCGCCGCGACGGGTGACACCGGGCTGCGCGACCTCGGCAGCTACCTGCTGACCACCGAGTCGGAAGCGATCACGCAGTACTGGTTCGACGCCGACCAGCAGGTCTTCCCGGGCTCCTTCGGGCACGACACGGTCGGCATGGTCTGGGGCAGCGGTGGCGCGTACTCCACCTGGTGGACCGCGAACCCGGAGGAGATCCACGGCATCAACGTCCTGCCCGTCACGGGCGGTTCGCTGCACCTGGCCCGCGAGAAGGCCGCCATCAAGCGCAACATCGCCGAGATGGAGCGGGAGAACGGCGGCCCGGCCGTCGAGTGGCGCGACCTCCTGTGGGAGTTCGAGTCGCTGGCCGATCCGGCGGCGGCCAAGGCCAAGTGGGACGCGGGCAACGCGGGCTACACCCCGGAGCAGGGTGAGTCCAAGGCGCACACGTACCACTGGATCACCACGCTCGACAGCGTGGGCGCCCCCGACCTGACCGTCAGCGGGAACATCCCGACGTCGGCCGTCTTCACCAGGAACGGCGTCCGCACCTACACCGCCCACAACCACGGCTCCACCGCCCGCACGGTCACCTTCTCCGACGGTGCGACCCTCTCGGTGCCGGCCCGCTCCACGGCCACCGGCACGGGTACCGGCGGCGGCGACCCGGACCCGGATCCCGAGGAGCCGGGCCCGTCCACGGGCAACACCTTCCGGCTGAAGTCCGGCGGCATCCTCACCACCGCCACGGACGGCGCGGCGGGAGCCGACACGCTGGCCTCGGCCGACGGCGTCAACCGGGACGGCACGCCGTACAAGCCGACGGTCTACGAGATCAAGAACGTCGACGGGACACTCGCGGCGGGCGCGTCCACCGCATTCCGCCTGCGGGTCGACGCGGGTACGAAGGTGGGTCTCGCCCCGCAGGTCAGGGTCAGTTACGACCTGACCGGCGACGGCACCTTCGACCGGGCCGAGACCTTCCGCTACTTCGCGACCGACCCGGTCGCGGGGTGGGAGGAGTACACCCAGGCGGTGGGCACCACGGCGGTGACCGGAAGCCTGGGCAACCTCAAGGGCGGAACGGTCCGCCTGGAGATCTGGAACGCGCTGGGCAACGGCACGTCCCAGGTGCAGACCGGCACGGACGCGGCGGTCGTGAAGATCCCGTACGTCTGAGGGTCCCGGTGCGGCGGGTCCCGGCCTCTCAGGCCGAGGCCCGCCGCACCAGTGTGGTCGGGGTGATCACCGAGTCGGGGCGGTCGGCCCCCGTACGGTCCCTGTCCAGGCCGCGCAGCAGCAGCCGGGCCATCAGCCGGCCCATGCCCTCGATGTCCTGGCGGACGGTGGTCAGGGGCGGGTCGGTGGCCTCGGCCACCGAGTCCATGTCGTCGAATCCGACCATGGCGACCTGTTCGGGCACCGCGATCCCGCGCTCGCGCAGCACCCGCAGGGCCCCCGAGGCCATCAGGTCGTTGGCCGCGAACACCGCGTCCAGATCGGGCCGCCGCTCCAGCAGTTCCGACATCGCCCGCGCCCCGCTCTCCACGGTGAACGCCCCCTCGGCGACGAGCGTCGGGTCCGTCTCCAGCAGGATGTCCCGGTAGCCGTCGAGCCGGTCCATGGCCGAGGTCTGGTCGGGTGGCCCTCCGATGTACGCGATCCGCTCCCGCCCGAGCCCCCGCAGATACTGCACGGCCGCCCGCGCCCCGCCCCGGTTGTCGGCGTCCACGTACTGCACGGCCTGTTCCCCGGGGCCCGCGGTCCAGCTCGGCCGGCCCCCGTACACGGTGGGCACCCCGGCCCGCCGGGTGATCGCGGGCAGCGGGTCGTCGGTGTGCAGGGAGAAGGCCAGGGCTCCGTCGACATGGCCGCCGGACAGGTAGCGCGCGATCCGGTCGAAGTCCGCGGGCCCCTCCACGATCAGCAGCACCAGCTGGGTGTCATGGGCCGCCAGCTCCTTGCTGATGCCCCGGAGCTGCTGGGAGAAGAACGGGTCCGAGAAGATCCGGATCTCCGGCTCCGCGATGACCACGGCCACCGCCCCGGTCCGCCGGGTGACCAGCGTCCGGGCGGCGTGGTTCGGGATGTACTGGAGCTCCTCGACCGCCCGGCGCACCTTGTCCACCAGCGGCTTGCGCACCCCGTCACCCCCGTTGACGACCCGGGACGCGGTGGCTCGCGACACCCCCGCCCGCGCCGCGACGGCTTCCAGGGTGGGCCGGGACCCGGGGTGCTGCTCAGGCACGGCGTGCGCTCCTCATGGCTGGGCGGCGGCACGGGACAGAGGGGACACCGCCGGGATCGCGTACAGCGTAACGCCGGGGTCCGTCACAGGGCTGAGAGCGCTTCCAACGGCGCCTCCCGTCGCGTCCCGTCGCGCTTGCGATCAAGGCGCGGAAGGCTCGCCCGGGCCGGACGGCGCCGCTCCCGGACATTCTCTGTCATGACCCTGGCGGAACAAGCGATCCCCCTCCACAATGCGAATGGGAGCGCTCCCATCGTTCGGGGCGCTCCGCTCCCGGCTCCCATGCCATCCGCGCCCTGTCGACGAAAGGCCCTACCGGTGAATGCCTCACCACTCTCCGCACGGCCCGTGCGCGTCCGCCCCAGGCCCGGGCGACGCGTGTTCGGGATGTCAGCCGCCGCCTTACTGTTCGCGGCTGCGCTGGCGGTGCCCGGCACGGCCGGTGCCCAGGAGGCGGAACCCGGCCCCGAACAGATATCCAACGGTGACTTCGCCGCCGGTACCGCTCCCTGGTGGTGGACGGCCAACACCTCCGGCGCCGTGACCGAGGGCCGGCTCTGTGCAGCGGTCCCGGCCGGGACGGCCGACCCGTGGGACGTCATCATCGGCCAGAACGACATCCCGATCGTCGCGGGTGAGGCCTACACGCTCAGCTACACGGCCACGTCGACCCAGCCCCTCACCGTCCAGACCCGGGTCCAGGAGGCCACCGCGCCGTACGCCACGGAGCTGGCCACCGCCGACCCGGTCGGACCGGACGCCGTGACCGTCACCCATGTCTTCACCGCCGCGGCCGACCGTCCGGGCGCCCAGCTCGCCCTGCAGATCGGGGGCGGCGACCGCGCGACCACCTTCTGCCTGGACGACGTGTCGCTGCGCGGCGGGGCCGAGCCGCCCGTGTACGAGCCGGACACCGGGTCGCCGGTCCGCGTCAACCAGGTCGGGTACCTGCCCCACGGCCCCAAGAACGGGACGGTGGTCACCGACGCCGGCCAACCGCTTCCCTGGTCCGTGAAGACCGCCGACGGTACGACGGCCGCCACCGGCACGACCGTCCCGCGGGGGGAGGACCCGAGCTCCCGCCAGCAGGTTCACACGTTCGACTTCAGCGCCCTCACCACCGTCGGCGACGGCTACACCGTCGAGATCGACGGCCGGGCCAGTGAGCCGTTCTCCCTGCGGGCCGACCTGTACGACAGTCTGCGCTCCGACGCGCTGGCGTACTTCTACCACAACCGCAGCGGCATCCCCATCGACGCGGACCTCGTCGGCGACGCCTACGCGCGGCCGGCCGGACACATCGGTGTGGCGCCCAACAAGGGCGACAGGGACGTCCCTTGCCAGCCCGGTGTCTGTGACTACCGGCTGGATGTGTCGGGCGGCTGGTACGACGCGGGTGACCACGGGAAGTACGTGGTCAACGGCGGGATCTCGGTGGCCCAGCTCATGGCCACGTACGAGCGCACCCTGACCGCCGACGACGCCGAGTCCGCGGAGCTCGGGGACGGCGCGCTGCGGGTGCCCGAGCAGGGCAACGCCGTGCCGGACATCCTCGACGAGGCGCGCTGGGAGCTGGAGTTCCTGATGCGGATGCAGGTGCCGGCCGGTGAGCCGCTGGCCGGGATGGCCCACCACAAGATGCACGACGCCGCATGGACGGGACTGCCGCTGGCCCCGCACCTCGACCCCCAGCAGCGTGAGCTGCACCCGCCCTCGACGGCGGCCACGCTCAACCTGGCCGCCGCGGCCGCCCAGTGCGCCCGGCTCTACGCCCCGTACGACGCGGCCTTCGCGGCCCGCTGCCTGGAAGCCGCCCGGACCGCCTGGGCGGCGGCCGAGGCGCACCCGGACGTCCTCGCCGACCCGAACGACGGCACGGGCGGCGGCGCGTACAGCGACGGCGACGTCTCGGACGAGTTCTACTGGGCCGCCGCGGAGCTGTTCACCACGACGGGCGAGGCCGCGTTCCGCCAGGCCGTGCTCTCCTCCGCCCTGCACGGCGACACCGACGCGGTCTTCCCCGCCGGCGGCGGCATCTCGTGGGGCTCCACCGGCGGACTGGGCGTGCTCACGCTGGCCACCGTGCCGAACGGCCTGACGGCGGACCAGCTCGGTGAGGTCCGCTCCGTGGTCACCGAGGCCGCCGACCGATACGCCGCGCAGTCCCGCGCACAGGTGTACGGGCTCCCGTACGCCCCGAAGGACGAGGACTACGTCTGGGGTTCCAACAGCCAGGTCCTGAACAACATGATCGTGCTGGCCACGGCCCACGACCTCACCGGCAGGGCCGCGTACCAGGACGCGGTGCTGCGCGGTGCCGACTACCTCCTCGGCCGCAATCCCCTCAACCAGTCGTACGTCACCGGCTACGGCGAGCGGGACTCCCGCAACCAGCACCACCGCTTCTGGGCGCACCAGAGCGACCCGGACCTGCCCCACCCGCCGGCCGGCTCGATCGCGGGCGGCCCCAACCTCACGGCCGTCGCCGCCGGTGACCCGGTCGCCGTGGAGAAGCTGGGCGGCTGCGCACCCGCGATGTGCTATCTCGACGACATCGGCTCCTGGGCCACCAACGAGGTCACCATCAACTGGAACGCGCCCCTGGCCTTCATCGCCTCGTATCTGGACGACGCGGGCGACGGACGCCGGCCCGCGTCGCGCACGTGCGAGGTCTCGTACACCTCGCACCCCTGGACCAGCGGCTCGACGGTCACGGTGAAGCTGAGGAACACCGGCTCGGAGCCGGTCTCGCCCTGGCAGCTGACCTGGCTCATGCCCGGCGAGCAGGCCGTCAGCCACACGTGGAGCGCCCAATTCGACCAGCACGGCAGGACGCTCAGCGCCCGGCCGCTGTCCTGGAACCGGGAGATCGCACCCGGTGCCACGGTCGACTTCGGCTTCAACACCACGGCTTCCGGTACGGCGTCCGACCCCCGCACCTTCAAGCTCAACGGCCTTTCCTGCGCGACGAGCTGATCCACCCGGGACGCACGGTCACGCCCGGGTGCGGGCCGCCTCACGGCGGACCCCGCACCCGGGCGTCACGCGTCCTCATCGAAACGCCAACGGGCGTGTACCGATGGGTAATTGAAAGACAAAATCTTCGACCGGCGCGGTTTGGACGGGTGTAGGCATGTACATCTATTCAGGCGGGTCTACCCGCATAGATGACCGGACCCGCTCACCCCCGTTGTGCTCCACCCAGTCATCAGGAGACAGCCTTGAGTACATCCATGCCGCTGCGCACCACCCTGATCGGGGCCGTGCTGGCCGCTACGGCCCTGGTACCCCTGCAGGGCACCGCGCTGGCAGCGCAGGACGACGCGGCCCGGTCCGCCGTCGTACCGGCGGCGTCGGTCGCCGGCATCGAGGACGCGACCGCGCGCACCCTCGCCGCCTCCCTCGCCGATCCGGCCTGGAACAGACAGGTCCGGTCGGCCGCGCTGGCCGCCGACTCGGTGGACCTGCGGGCCCTGACCAGCCGTTCCACCACGGCCAGGGGCAAGAGTCTCGCCGCGTCGATCGCCACGGCGGACCGGGGCGTCGCCACCGCGAAGGGCCTGGGCGGCGACACCGGCTCGCTGCTGCGCGTCGGGCTGGCGCACCCGTCGATGGAGGCCCGGCTCGCCGGGGGCGAGACCCCGCTGGTGGCCGCCGCCCCGTCCGACGACACCGCGACGTTCACCGCGTACGACAGCGCGGGCACCGCCCGTGAGCTGGCCGTCGACACCATCCCCGAGCAGCCCGTCTACCTCGTCGACATCGACGGCGCCAAGGCGGTCACCGCGGGGCTCGAGGTCCTCCGCGAAGCCCTGGCGGCGAAGGGGCTCGAGGTCCCGGCCCCGGCCGCGGAGGTGAACACCCTCGCCTCGACGGCCGTGGCGGGCATCGACACCACCCTGATCAACTCGGTGCGGATCTCCGACGTGCAGGAGCCGTGGATCAAGGGTGACGCCGAGATCTTCACCCTCGTCACCGGCTTCGGCCAGGACGGCAAGGCGCGTGTCGACACCGTCGAGATGCCGTACCTGAACGAGGGCGGCACCACGTACTACCCGAACCAGGTCCTCGTGAACTGGTCGAACTACAAATACAACATGGCCGACGCGGTCATGATGGAGGACGACGGCGACACCAACTACCAGGCGCTCGCCAAGAGCATCGCCGCGATCCTCCTCACGATCACCGACCAGGGCGTGTACATTCCGCTCGTCGACGCGCTCATGGACGCCATTCCCACCTCCTGGTGGACCGACGACCCGGACTACGTCGACTCCTGGTACACCCTGGCCAAGACCTCCAGCGGCACCCGCAACGGCGCGGCGGCGAACGGCTGGATGAACGTCTCCCCGTACTACGTGTCGGGGCTCTGACCCGGCACGCGCGAGGCAACCCGTCCTTGTCCGTCCGGCCGGTCCTTCCCCCGGGGGCCGGCCGGACGGCGCCGAGGGACAAGGCCCGCGCGGTACGCGAAGAGCGGCGCGATCCGCCCTGTGGAGGGCACCGTCCCCGTCACGAGGCGTCCGCCGGGTCTGTCGTGCTGCCTCGCGCAGGCGCCCGCCTCACCTCGACTCCCGCCCGGTCCGCGTGGCCCTGATCGGCCTCGGCGTCGTCGATGAGTCCGCGCAGGACCTCGCGTTCCGACCGGCGCCGGACGAGGGCCCCGACGTACGCGGACACGCCTCGCCCGCCGGTCCGCTCCTTGAGGGCGGCGGCACCCTCAAGCAGCGGGACGGACACCGGACGGACCGGGCCCGGCCTACGCGCCCAGGCCCGCGTCCCGGGCCAGGAGTGCGGCCTGCACCCTGTTCTCACACTCCAGTTTGGCGAGGATGCGGCTCACGTACGCCTTGACGGTGGCCTCGCTCATGTGGATCCGCTGACCGGCGTCCGCGTTGGACAGGCCCTCGCCCAGCAGGGCCAGGACGTCCCGTTCGCGTTCCGTCAGCTTCTCCAGCCGGCGGCGGGCCTGTTCCGCGCGGTGGGCGGTGCCGCCGGACGCCAGCGAGTCCACGACGTGCCGGGTGGCGCCGGGCGACAGGTACGCCTCTCCGGCCGCCGCCGCCCGTACCGCGCGCATGAGCTCCGCGGGCGCGGAGTCCTTCAGGAGGAAGCCCGCGCTGCCCTCGGTCAGGGCACGCAGCACGTTGTGCCGTTCCCCGAACGTCGTCAGTATCAGCACCCGCACCTCGGGCGCGGCCCGACGCAGCTCGGCCAGGGCCGTCAGCCCGTCCATGACCGGCATCTGGAGGTCGAGCAGGGCCACGTCCACGCGCCGGGCCCGGGCGAGCTCGACCGCCTCACGGCCGTTCGCCGCCTCCGCGACGACGTCGATGTCGTCGGCCGAGGAGAGGATCATCCTGATGCCCGCGCGAATGAGCGGCTCGTCGTCCGTCACAAGAACCCTGATCACGACTCTCCCGAACGGTCCTGAGCGGTCACACCTGCGCGCACCGGCCCATCATCCCCGATCCCGCGCCCGGCCCGGGCACCCGGGCAGGTGTCCTCAGCTCGTCTCGAAGGACTTCTTCTCGATCAGCCTGCCGCCCGCGAAGCAGAAGCGGAACATTGGCTCCGCGTCCCAGCTGCTCCCGAACTCCGTGGACAGGAGCGTCAGGCACGTCGCCCCCTCCGGCTCGGGCGGCGCTCCCCTGCCCGCGCCGCTGTTCAGGAACGAGTCGCCGCTCGGCAGTTGACCGCGTACCTCCGCCTCGGACTGTCCGACCTTCACGGCGTCGTACTGCTTGGGCTCGATCATGGCCGTGTCCGCCTCCCGTACGAGGAAGATCCCCCCGACGACCATCGCGATCACCAGCAGCACGACGACGAGTGCCGCCACCCCGCAGCCGATGACTATGCCGCTGCCCCTCTTGGTCCTGCTCATGGTCCTGGCCAACTCCTTCGGGAAACCGTTCCAGTCGGTGACCGGATCACTCTCTCCGCCGGAGCCCGCGGAACTCTGCGCCCGAAAGTCGTCCGCGGGCGCGACGAACGTCGCCATGGCTTCACCGGGCGGCGGGCTGGGGAAACCGTCACCGGGCGAGGTGTAGGGCAGGACGGCCGCCAGCCGGAAGCCGCCGTCCGCCGTGGGGGCCGCGTGCACCATGCCACCGACGAGCCGGGCTCGTTCCTCCAGCCCGGTCAGCCCCTGGCAGCCGCTCGCCACACTGCCGCTCACCGGCTCCACCGCCGGACCGTTGGCGACCTCCACGACCAGTGAGTCCGGCTCGTACCGCAACCCGATGGTGATCGGCGCCCCGGGAGCGTGCTTGTGCGCATTGGTCAGGCCCTCCTGGACCACGCGGAACGCCGCGTGGTCGGCGGTCGGGGCGAGCGGCCGCACCCCGCCCGAGCGCCGCACGTCCACGGCCGCCCCCGCCTTCCGGGACGACTCGGCCAGGGTGTCGATGCCGGCCACCCCGCGGGACGGTGTCCCCGGATCCTCGTCGTCCGGGTGGGCGGCCTGCGGGGCTCCCCCGGCGCGGGGTGCGTCGGCGCCGTCCCGCAGCACGCCCACCACGTCGCGCAGTTCGTGCATCGCGGCCACCGACGCCTCGCGCAGCACCCCGACGGCCTCGCGCTGCCGGCCGGTCAGCTCCCGGTCCACCTCCAGCGCGCCCGTGTGCACGGCGATCAGCGCGAGCTGGTGGCCGAGGCTGTCGTGCATGTCCTGCGCGATGCGCTGACGCTCCCGTATCCGGGCGTGCCCGGCGATCATCGCGCGCTCGCGCAGGAGTTGCGCGTTGTACTCGCGGAGTGTGTCGGTCAACGTGCGGCGCTGTGACCAGTAACGCCCGGCGAGACCCGGCACGATGAGCGCCACCAGCAGGAACAGTCCGCTGAAGACCAGGAGCGGCAGCGAGAGGTGCGGCTCCCACAGGGCGGTCATGCCGAGGGTGAGACCGTAGGCGAGGGCGAAGACACCGGCTGCCCTGCCGAGTCCTTCGATCCGCCGTCCGGCCGACCAGGAGACGACGAGGAAGAGCGGCGCGAGACCGGCGAACGGGATGGAGCCGACGGCGGTCGCCAGCAGCACCGACGCGGGGAGCACCCGACGCAGGGGCGACAACAACCCGGCCCCGAGCCCGACGCAGACGGTCTGCACGGCGCCCTGGTCGTCCAGGAGCCCGGCGCCCGCCCCGAGCATCGCGAGCGTCACGCTCAGGAGCACTTCGCCCACGATGCGCCCGACGGGCCACATTCCGGGCGCGAAGAGGGCCCGCCCCGGCACGGTCGGCCGGAACGCCCGCAGCGCCCTCACCGCCGGGCTCCGGGGGGTCGGGGTCGCTGGGGCCATGGATTCGACACGAGTCACGCGCCCACGGTAGAGACCCCCGGCCGGACGCCGCTGTGGCCATTGGTCGCGGCGGCCGACGACGAAAGTCGCGGAACCTACCGCTTGAGGCCGCTGACGAAGGCGGCCCACGCGTCGGTCCGGAACAGCAGCGCCGGACCGTCGGTCATCTTGGAGTCGCGGACGGGGACGACGCCGGGGTGGCCGTCCGCGACTTCGAGGCAGTCGCCGCCGCTCCCTCCGCTGTACGAGGACTTCCGCCAGGTGGCGATTTCGAGGCAGTCGCCGCCGTCTCCGCCGCTGTACGAGGACTTGTGCCAGATCGCTGTGGACAGGTCGTAGTCAGAGCTGCTCATCTTCATGTGCGTAATCCTCCGCCACCGACTCGATCAGGGCCAGGGACGCTTCCGGGGACAACGCGCTGGCCGCTACCAGGTCGTAGGTCAGCTCGTAGTGCCGGACGGTTGCCGGATCATCCTGCAAGTGTCCGGTGCTGAGGCCCTGGAGGTAGGCGAGCGGAGGTGCGTCGGGGAACGACATCAGCTTCAGCTGGCCTGCGAGGGCCATATGCGCTCCAGCGGAGAAGGGAAGCACCTGGACGATCACTCGGTGCTGGCGGGCCAGCGCCGCCACGTGTCCCAGGGCCCCGGTCATCACCGCAGCTCCGCCCGACTTCCGGCGCAAGACCGCCTCATCCAGAACCGCCCACAACATGGGCGTTGTCGGGTCGGCCAGGAGCTTGGCTCTGTCGAGTCGAGACGCCACCAGACAGTCGATCACGTCCTCCGTGGCCGTCGGCTGGTAGGCGCGGAACACCGCCCGTGCGTACGCCTCCGTCTGCATCAACCCGGGAATCAGCTGGGGTGCGTACTCCCGGATGGTCTCCGCGACCGCCTCCGCCTCTGCGGCCTCCGCGAAGTGGTCCGGGTACTTCGACTGCTTCAGCGCGGCGCAGTTCCGCGCGAAGAACCCGTCCGCGGCCAGCACCTCGTCCAGCTTCTGGGCCTGGTCCGCCTGCATCCGGCGCGTGCCCGCCTCCAGTTGGCCGATGAAGGAGCCGCTGACGAACAGCGGTATGCCCAGCTCCTCCTGGGAGAGGCCCGCGGCTTCCCGCCTGTGGCGGAGTTCGGCGCCGAGCAGGGCGCGCGGGGAGGACGAGGGATCGAGCTTCTTCGGCCCGGGCATGGCGACTCCCTGTGACACACGTGCGGGTGTTGGAACTGCACCTCTTCCACGGTAGCGACGAATTGGCCACGCTGGGTAGGCATAGCAACTACTCAGCGTGGAAATGGGGAAGATCATGATGACGGCTACGGAACGGCGCAGAGAAGCAGCGGGCAGAGTGCGGGCGGCGGAGGATGCGGTGGCGCGGCTGCGGGCCGGTCTCGCCGGGGTCGGCGTGAAGCTGCCGTCACTGCGGATCGATCCGGTGTCGTGTGCGCGCGACGAGCCGGCCCCGCTGGTCGACCTCGGCCGGTGCACGATCGACGTGGCGCTGCGGCTGAGTGCGGCGCTGGAGGACAAGACGCGGGAAGCGGCGGCTGCTCATGACAGTTGAAGGACTTGAGCCGTGCAGGCCGGAGCCCGGTTCGTTCGCGATGGACGTCCGGGACGGTCGGGTGGGCCGGGTGATGGGGCACGTCGGGCCGTACGTGCAGCTGCGTCCGCCGGGGGGCGGTGCGGAGTGGGACTGCCCGCCCGAGGCCGTCCGGCCGGCTCCGCCGGGGCTCGTGCTCCGGGCCCGGGTGACGGAGATCAACCGGGAAGGGCAGCTGCCGCGGTGAGGGGCGGTACGCCGGCCGTGACCTCGAGGTGCGCGGCCCCGGGTGTCCGCGGGACAGCTGAATGGCGGGGACCCGCCCGTGTGTCCGGGCCGGTCCCCGCCTCCGGCCGGCGGCGCGGGTGGCGCTACATCAGGCGGTAGCTGGTGTAGTAGCTGTCGAGCTGGGCGTGGTAGCCCGGGTCGTCCGTATGCCGGTGCCGGTTGAACTCGGGCGAGTCCTTGATCTGGTCCTTGGTCAGGTCGACGAAGATCTTCCGGTGTTCGATGTCGATGGCCTTGACCGTGCCCGCAGGCAGCAGGACGTCCTTGCCGAAGATCCAGACACCGGTGTCGACGACCAGGTAGGCCGCGCCCACCTCGTCGGAATGCTTGTCGACCTTTCCGACACTGCCGTCCGTCGCCTCGACCGAATAACCGGTCAGATCGGCGCCGGCGGTGTGACCGCTCGTCGGCCGGTAGCCCCAAAGATGGTCAGTCATCATTGGCTCCTTTCGCGACGGTAATGCGTGTTGTGCAGATCGTGTGCCCCCGTTTCGGAGGTGCACGCATATGGATCGGCGGGAAAAGAATGCGGGTGGGCCCGGATATGTCGCTCCGGGTCCACCCGCATCATCAGTGCTGGTGAAGGTGTTCTACCAGCGGTACCACCGGCCACGTCGGCCACCGCTCGCGGTCGGGCGGACGATGAATCCGAGCAGCCAGACCACGAGAACGATTACTGCGATCCACCAGAGTGCCTTGAGTGCGAATCCGGCACCGAAGAGGATCAGGGCGAGCAGAAGAACGAGAAGCAGGGGAACCATTGTTATCAACCTCCGAAGCCTCTGGTGCCCCTGAATCATTTCCCTACACCAGGTGGTTGCGAGGTTCTTTCACCGTGTTCAGAACCAGGGAGCCGATGCCCTGCGCAGGGTCTCGACGGCCTCGGTCAGCGCTGCCACGGAGGCGAGGGCGCCGGAGACCGCGTAGAACGCCCGCCGGACGCGGCCCCGCGCGGGCTCATCGGCCTCGCCGGAGGAGGGGAGGGCTTCCTCCATCTCGGCCAGTGCCGACTCGGCGTCCGCCGCGGCTCCGGGAGGCAGCTCCCCGGGAGCGAAGGCCCGGAGCTGGAGGCGGAGCTCCTCGACGGCCTGCCGCAGCTGTGCGAGCTCGGGAGTCTCCGTCGCCCGGACGCCGACGTGCTGGACCATGTCCGCCTGGCTGTTGTCGCCGGTCTGGATGATGCCGTTGACCGTGCCACCGGAGACGTTGACGCTGCGCGTGCTGCCGTCCTGCGGAATCGTCATTCGTTCAGCTCCCTTGTGTGGAACCGCTGTCGGGCCTCGGACCGACGTGCGGCTGTGGTGTGGTGATCGTCTGGTGGTTCGCCCGCGCGTTGTTGCCCGACTGGACGGTGCCGTTGACCGTCCCGCTGACGTGCACCGAGTGGTCGAAGACGATGTTGGCCCGGGCGTTGTACTCGCCGGTCGCGTATCCCGCGTCGCGCAGACTCCCGCGTACCGCGGTCAGCGTTCTCGCCTGGATGCTCTTCAGGAAGCGCTGGATGTCCATCTCCTGGAACAGCTGCTGGAAGGTGGGTTCCGCGGCCAGCTCGCGCACCGAGCACTTCGGGCCGTGATCGACCACCTGGTCGGTCGCGCACATGTGCTCGTACCAGACGCGGGAGCGACCGATCCGACCGGCGGTCCGGGAGATGCGCAAGAGGTCGTTCGGGGCGTCGGACACGAGGGTGAACACCGACGCCGACGCGCGTTGCACCAGCTCGAACCAGTCCCACACGCTGTCGGGAGGCGTCACTTCGTCGAGGGAGTGGAAGGCGCGGGCGATCGGAGGCAGCAGGAACGCGCGGGACTCCAGGAACAGCAGGCCGCCCTGCACCTGCACCCTGCTGAAGACGGTGAGGACGACCTCGTTCCCCCAGCTGCCCACCCGGACCGTCAGGTAGTGACGCAGGCGCTCCTGCGCCGCGAGATCGAGACTGTCCGGCCACCAGGTCGCGGGAGCGGGGGCGTCGGGCGCCCCGCCGAGCTGTGCGACGGCCTCACGCCGGGCCTCCGGCGCCAGCTCCAGGAACGCCGAACCGGGGCCCGTGCCGCTCCAGTCCGTCGACGGGCCCAGGCGCAGTCCGCTCTTCACGATGTAGTCGTCCACACGGATGTCGTGCATCCGGTCACCCGGGTACGCGTCGCCCTCGCCGAGCCGCAGCAGTTCGCTCCGTATCCGCGCGTGGATGTCGGGCACGGTGAAGCCGGCCGGCCGGCCGGGAGCCGTGCCGTCCGCCTTGTGGTCCACGTCGGGAGTGAGCTCGATGGCGAACGACCAGTGGTCCAGCTCGATCCCCGCGCCGACGAACGGGGCGTAGTCGCTGAAGACGATGTCGGGGTCGGCCTGCTGCTGCCGCAGCTCGGCCAGTCGGGCGGCGTGCGCGGCGGGATCCGGGCGCACCGGAGTACGGCCCGTGGCGAACTGGTGCAGAAGCCGGGTGCTGCGGTGGTGGAAGACCGATGCCACCACGAGCCAGCCCACCAGGACCAGCACGGCGGCGACAAGGGTGAGGTTCAGCTCGGACTCGCTGACGCAGGAGTATTCGCCGGCCTCGTCGTACCGGCACACGGACTTGCTGATGAACAGCCCTTCGGCGAACAGGGCCGCCACGGAGGTCACCACCTGTCCGGCGATGTACACGCTGACGAACAGGAAGAGGAGTGCCCTGATGACGCGGCCCGCTCCGGCGGGCCGGGCGTTCCCCGGCTCCGTGCGGGGTGTGAGAAAGCCGGCGAGCCCTCGGACGACGTACAGGAAGAAGCGGATGTAGAGGACGAGCGCCACCGTGATGAGCGCCCCCGCCACGTCGAGGGGTGCCAGGAGCACGGGGAGGCCGAGCAGGAAGGCCCCGCGGATCGCCGCCTGCCGTCGTGCGAGGAAGCACTCCCTGAGGACGGCGGCCAGGTCCACCCCGTACGACGGCGGTGGGATGCGGTGTGGGTGTTCGGCCAGCTCCGTGATCACCGCGTTGCGGAAGGACCGGTCGGTGTGGGCGGCCCCGAGCAGGTAGGCGGTGGCATCACCCGGCGGGTTGCCGGCCTGCGACCGGATGAGCATGCCGAGCCTGCTCCGGGGATCGAGCAGCGGCACGACCGGTGGCAGCGGGTCCGCGCGCGGACCGGGCACGGGGCCGGGCTCGGGACCGTTCGGCTGGGTCGTCAAAGGAGTCGGCCTTCCGTCGGGACGGACAAGGGGATGACACGTGGAGCCGGACGGGCTGTCAGATCTGGGTGGCGTCGCGCGTCGGCAGTCCGTAGCGCCCGGCGATGCCGGCCCACACGAGGAGGAACTCCTCCTTGGCGGCGGTGGCGAGCGCGCTGCTGTCCGCGGCGCGGGTGTGCGAGGGGCCGCGGGCGACCCGGCCGGGAGTGCACCCGGCGGCGTCGTCGGCCCAGGCGGCGAAGGCCCGGTCCGCGTCCGCCGAGTGCTTCCAGGCCACCCGCAGACTGTGAGCGGCTTCCTGGCCCGACGAGATCTCGTCCAGGGCGAGTCCGTCGAGGCGGGCGATCAGGTCGTCGCGGCGGGCGGCGGCTGCCTCCAGGGCCTCGCCCGCGCTCACGACGGACGCGGCGGAGGCACAGGCCTCCACCTTCCCCACGGCCGCGAGCACCGTGCTGCGATCGCTCTTGCTCTTCTCCAGCAGCGCGTCCACGGCCGCGGCCTGATCCTCGCCGGTGGCGGGTGCCTCCGTCCGCTCCGGGGCCTGTCCCGCCACGGAGCCCGTGGCGGCGGGCGCCGGGGGTGAGGACGCGCCGGAGGCCGGAGCGGAGTCGTCGGTGTCGGAGGAGGCGAAGAGGAAGGAGGCGGCCAGGACCAGGGCCGCTACGGCCACGCCACCACCGACGGCCATGAGGACGAGCTTCGTCGGCACCCGCGGCCCCGGCACGTCGGCGTCCGGGCGTGGTGATTCCTCCGCGCCACGGACCCATCCCCCCGCGCCGCCACGGGCCTGTTCGTCCCAGCGCATCGGTTCACTTCTGTCTGCTTCACCCATGCGCAACCCCCGTCGCCAGTAAGCACCCCCATTCTTCCCCTCATCGCCGTCGGATGTGCGAAGTCCCGTGATTCTGGCCGAAGGTGGGGCATCGGCCGCGCGGCCCGGGGGCTCCCGGCGTGATGGGGGCGCCGCCCTTGCGGGAGCCGGGCAGGAAGGGGGCGGTCGCCGCGGCGCCATGCGGGACACCTGCCGTGGGATCGGTGCGTGCCTCACCCGGTCGTGGGACGCTGGTGGGAGCGGCGGACCGCCGCACGCACGTCGATCTACGCTCCCCTGTCAGGCCACCGGAGAAGGGACCCGCGATGACCGCCGCGATGATCGATAACGATCAGGGCTCTGAAGGCCGCCCGTGGGACTACCTGCTGCGGACCTGGCAGGAACTGGACGTGCCCGAGGGGTGGCGCGCCGAGATCGACGAAGGGCAGATCGTCCTGGTACCGCCGCCTCATGCGCACCACAACGGCATCGCCGCGAAGGTGCGGCGCAGGCTCTACACGAACCTTCCCGTGGAGCTGGAGATCTACCAGACCCTGGGTGTGCACGTCGCGCCGCTCGACAAGCTCTACGTCCCTGGCCTCGTCGTGATGCCGACGGAGCTGATCGCGGCCGCCGACCCGGAGAGCAGCGACCCGATGGACGCGGCGGAGGCGCTGCTGATCGTCGAGATCACGTCGAAGGGGAACGCCCGGGAGGACAGGACGAAGAAGTACCGGGCCTACGCGCGGGCGGGGGTGCCGATGTACCTGCTGATCGACCGGTTCGACACACGGGGGGCGATGGCCACCCTGTTCACCGAGCCGAACGAGGACGGGACGTACAAGCACTCGGACCCTGTGCCGTTCGGTAAGCCCCTCGCGCTTCCCGCGCCTTTCGGCGTCGCGCTGCCCACGGCGGACTTCCCCGCCTGAGCCGTCGCGCGTGCCGGGCCGTGAGCCGCCCGGCGGCCGAACGGCGGGGGTCTGCCCGGGGGCTGACCCCCGCCTCCGTCCTGCCGCCGGTGGTGGCCCGGCGGGGCGAGAGGGCTCAGACCCCCGCGGGTTGTCTCGTCGGGGAGTCGCCCGGCGCCGGGTCGTCGGGCGTCCGGCCCGGGGTCGCGGTGCCGGGCGCGGCGACCGTCGACGGGGCCGGCTCCCGCGGGACGTCGAACTCGTCCAGCAGGGCCTTGCTGAAGCCGAAGAAGTACGTGGCGACGAACCCGGCGACGTACCCGACCAGCAGACCGCCCGCGTAGACCGCGATCGTCGGGCCGAGGCCGTGGTTGCCGTCCAGGAGCGGGAACAGGGCCCAGCCGGACGGGCCGATGGCCGTGGAGCCGACCGAGTCGCCGAGCTGGTTGAACAGGCCCACGAAGCCGCCGCCGAACGCGCCGCCGACACAGGCCGTGACGAACGGGCGGCCGAGCGGGAGCGAGACGCCGTAGATCAGGGGCTCGCCGACGCCCAGGAGACCGGCCGGGAGGGCGGACCTGATGGTCCTGCGGATCGACTCGTTACGCGGCAGACGCAGGTACACCGCGGCTGCCGCGCCGACCTGGCCCGCGCCGGCCATGGCGAGGATCGGGAGCAGGACCGTGAAGCCCTGCTGCTCGATCAGGGTCGTGTGGATCGGGATCAGCGCCTGGTGCAGGCCCAGCATCACCAGGGGCAGGAAGAAGCCGCCGAGCAGGAAGCCGGCGCCCGCGCCGCCCGTGGAGAGCAGCCAGTCGGCGAACGTACCGATGGCGGAGGAGACCTCACCGGCCACGTACATCAGGCCGAAGATCGTGACCAGGCCGGAGATCAGGACCGTCAGGGTCGGGGTGACCAGGACGTCCAGGGCCTCGGGCACCCAGCGGCGGCACCACTTCTCCACGTACACCGCGAGGACCGCGGCCCCCAGCGCGCCGAGGACGCCGCCCTGGCCGGGGGAGAGGGTCTGGCCGAAGGCGTCGATGTTCGCGACACCCGGGAAGACGATGATCGCCGCGACCGCGCCGCCCAGGATCGGCGTACCGCCGAACTCCTTCGCCGTGTTGTAGCCCACGAAGACCGCGATCAGCGCCATGAAGCCGGAGGCCATCGCCGCCAGGGCGGGCGTGACCGAGGTCAGCCGGCCGAGGTTGACCAGCAGGCCGTTGAGGCCGGCGATGATGCCGCAGCCGATGAGCGCCGGGATCAGCGGGACGAAGATGTTCGCGATCCGCCGCAGGAACAGCTTGAGCGGGGTGGCGTTCCGCGCCTTCTGCTGCGCCCTGATCGCCGCGCCCTGCGCCGCCAGCTCCCCGGACGTGTGGACGGCGGGGGGCGCCAGGGCGCGCTCCTCCTCGACCAGCCGCTCGAACTCCGGGGTGACCCGGGCGACCGTACCGGGGCCGAGGACGATCTGGTACGTGTCGTCCTCGACCACGCCCAGCACGGCGGGGACGGCCTTGAGGGCCTCCTCGTCGACGAGGGAGCGGTCGTGCAGGCCCAGCCGGAGCCGGGTCATGCAGTGGGCGATCGAGCCGACGTTCGCCGCGCCACCGACGAGCGGAAGGATCGCGGCGGCCGTGGCGCGGTTCTTGTCTTCAGTAGCCATGTGAGTGGTGCCTTGCTGTGCGGGGAGTGGTGCAGGCGGTGCGTCAGGTGGTGCGTACGGCCGCGAGGGCGGCGCGGAGGTGGCCGTGGGAGTCGGCCAGGAGCGAGGCGGCGGTGGGGCCGTCGACCTCGCCCAGGATCGTGAGGATGGCGTTCTTCACCTCGCCGTCGGTGGCGGCGAGCGCCGCCTCGATCTCCTCGTCACCGGCGCCGGTGGCCAGGGAGACGATCCGGCGGGAGCGGGCGCGCAGCTTCTCGTTGGAGGCGCGCACGTCGACCATCAGATTCCCGTACGTCTTGCCGAGCCGGATCATCGTGATCGTCGAGAGCATGTTCAGGACGAGCTTCTGGGCCGTCCCCGCCTTCAGGCGGGTGGAGCCGGTGAGCAGCTCGGGGCCGACGACGATCTCCAGGCCGTGCTCGGCGGCCGCGGCGAGTGCGGAGCCGGCGTTGCAGGAGAGGCCGAGGGTGAGCGCGCCCTTGGCGCGGGCGTGCTCGACGGCCCCGATGGCGTACGGCGTACGGCCGGAGGCGGAGATGCCGACCACCGTGTCGTCGGCGGTGAGGCCCAGCCGGTCCAGGTCGGCGGCGGCCAGCTCCTTGCTGTCCTCGGCGCCCTCGACGGCCTTGACCATCGCGGACGGGCCGCCCGCGATCAGGCCGATGACCTCGGACGGGTCGGTGTTGAAGGTGGGCGGGCACTCGCTGGCGTCGAGCACGCCCAGGCGGCCGGCCGTGCCGGCGCCCGCGTAGATCAGCCGGCCGCCGCGCGCCATGCGCTCGGCGGTGGCGTCGATCGCGGCGGAGATCTGCGGCAGCCTCTCGGCGACGGCGGCGTGGACGGTCGCGTCCTCGCCGTTCATGATCCGGGCTATCTCCTGCGTGGAGAGCCGGTCGATCTCGGCGAGCTCCGGGCGGAACGCCTCGGTGGTGAGGGTGGCGAGCTGCGCGCGCAGCTCGCCGTATCCGTCGGGGGTCGCGGCCTCGTCGCCGGCGTCGGTGGGGGTCATGGACACAGCTGCTCTGCCTTCTCGGTCTCGTGCGGTTCTGCGGGGGCGGGTGCGGGGCGGATACGGGCGAGGGCGGCCGTGCGGTCAGCGGCTGCGCGGGCTGTGGCGGTGGGCGAGTGCCTCGTACGAGGCGGCCAGGGCGGGAGCGGCCGTTTCGTACGTGCGCTGGGCGACGCCTATGAACAGGCAGTCGACGACGAGGAGCTGGCTCGTACGGCTCGACATGGCGGCGGGCCGCAGCTCGCTCTCGCGGGCGGTGGACGTGGTCAGGACGTGGTCGGCGTACTGCGAGACCGGTCCGTCCGGGCGTCCGGTGATCGCGATCGTCGTCGCGCCGCGGTCGAAGGCGACGCGGAGCGGCTCTATGACGTCACCGGTGGAGCCGGAGTGGGTGATCGCGATGGCCACGTCGCCGGAGCGGAGCTGCACGGCGTTCGTCACGGCGAGGTGCGGGTCCATGTGGGCGTGCGCGATCAGACCGATGCGGAGCAGCTTCTGCGCCAGGTCCTGGCCGACGAGGGAGGAGGCGCCGACGCCGTAGATGTCGATGCGGCGGGCGGTCGACGCGGCGGCGACCGCGGCGCCGAGCTGGACGGTGTCGAGGCCCGCGGCGGTGTCGGCGAGGGTCTGCTGCTCGTCGTAGGCGAGCTTCGTCACGACGTCGGCGATCGGGTCGTCGACCGCGATGTCGGCGGTGACGGCCGGTGCCCGGCCGGACAGCTGGTGCGCGGCGAGCCCGGCCAGTGCCAGACGCAGGTCCCGGTAGCCGGGGTAGCCGAGGAGGCGGGCGGTGCGGACGACGGTGGCCTCGCTGGTGCCGGTGAGCTCGGCGAGACCGGTGACGGTGAGGGCGGCGCACCCGGCGGGGTCCCCCGCGACGGCTTCGGCGACCCGCTGCATGGAGCGGGTCATGGACGGGGCGAGGGTCCGCACCTTGGCAGCGAGTGCCGCCGGCGCGGGCGGGGAATCAGTGCTGAAACTTTCCTTCACGTCATTGGTCACATTTGAAAGATATTTTCACGACGGAGGCCCGTCAACCCCCCATCGGTCCCCGCCGCCGGAGGATCGAGCTCGGGGTCCGTACGCCCGGGTGACAATGGGGCCATGGAGCCGAACACCCTGGAGCAGGAGCTGCACACCGCCCGTGCGCTCGTGATGGCCGACCTCGTCGCGGGCGATGTGGCCGAGGCCGAGATCGTGTCGCTGGTCGAGGACGCGGTGACCCACCGGCGCTGGTGGGTCGAGCAGTGGCCCGAGGGTGCGTCCTTCGTCACCGGACTGATAGCCCAGGACGTGCAGGACGCGCTGCTGGAGCGCTACGGCCGCTGGCCGCTGTGCCCGGTGTGTACGCAGGACGGCCCGCACGCCCTGGAGGTCGAGCCGGAGCTCGGCCCCGACCCGCACTGGGTCTGCACGAAGGCGACGGTGTCCGTCGCGCCCGTGGGGGCGCTCGCCGGGGTGCCCGGCCGATGACCGTCTACATCGACCCGCCCACCTGGCCGGGGCACGGCCGCCTGTGGTCGCACCTGGTCAGCGATGTGTCGTTCGAGGAGCTGCACGCCTTCGCCGCCGCGATCGGCTGCCCGCCGCGCGCGTTCGAGCGCGACCACTACGACGTACCCGAGGCGCACTACGCGGACGCGGTGCGCGCAGGGGCCCAGGAGGTCGGATCGAAGGAGATCGTGCGCCGGCTCACCGCCGCGGGGCTACGGCGCCCGAAGGGGCGGCCTGCCCCGCTCGGTCCGCGGTGACCTGCGCGGGCGCACCGGCGCCCGCCCGGGCCTCGGTGCCCGCACTCCTCGCGATCGCGCCCGCGATCCGCCGGGACGGCGCACCGCCGCCGCCCAGCCGCATCGACAGCGCCACCGCCGCCAGGCCGACCACCATCATGGCGGCGCCCGCCCAGGCCGTCGCCCGGAAGCCGAAGTCCGCGTCGATGACCGTGCCGCCCAGCCACGGGCCGCTCGTGTTGCCCAGGTTGAACGCGGCCGTCGTCGTCGCACCGGCCAGCGTCGGGGCCATGCCCGCGACGTTGAACATCCGGGCGTTGAGCGCCGGGGCCGTGTAGAACGCGGACAGTCCGAGCAGGAACGCCAGGACGATCACGGCGACCTGGTTCGAGGCGAACAGGGCCAGCGCCACCAGGAAGACCGTCGACGCGGCGATGCCGCTCAGCAGCACCCCGAAGAGGTGCGCGTCCGCGACCCGCCCGCCGATCGTCGTCCCGATCACCGCACCGACCCCGAACAGCGCGAGCACCCACGGCACCCAGCCCGAGCTCAGCCCGGCGACATCCGTCAGCAGCGGCGCGAGATAGCTGAACGCGCAGAAGACACCGCCCGCCGCGAGTGCCGTGATCACGATCGACAGCCACACCTGGCGGTCGCGGTAGATCGCGACCTCCCGCTTGAGCCGCGGCTTCTCCTCGGGCAGCGCGATACGCGGAATGCGGGTGGCGACCCCGACCAGGGCCACGGCGGACGCCGCGCCCACCGCCCAGAACGCCGAGCGCCAGCCGAAGCTCTCCCCGAGGAACGCGCCCAGCGGTACACCCAGCACGTTGGCGATCGACAGTCCGCCGATCATCACGGCCATCGCCCTGGCCCGGGCGTTCACCGGCACCATCGCGATGGCGACCGCCGCGCCCACCGCCCAGAAGCCCGCGCACGCGAGGGCGCTCACCACCCGGGAGACGAAGAGCACCTCGTACGTCGGAGCCAGCGCACCCGCGATCTGGCCCAGGCCGAAGACGGAGATGAGCGCGATGAGCGTCGTGCGGCGTGGCAGCCGGAGCGTTGCCACGGCCAGCAGCGGGGCACCGATCACCATGCCGATCGCGAAGGCGGATATGAGCAGTCCGGCCTGCGGAATCGACACCTGCATGTCGTCGGCGATCGGTGGCAGCAGCCCGGACAGCATGAACTCGCTGGTACCGAGAGCGAAGACCGAAAGGCCGAGGATGTATACGGCCAAGGGCATACGGGGGCGGCCGGGAGCGGAGTCGGGCATGACTCTGACCAACAGCGTCCCCATCCCCGGCATTCCCCGGCGCCTGGGGGCGCTCCCCCGGCTCAGCGGGTGAGCAGCTCCAGCTCCGTCGTCAGGTTCTGCCGGGCCCGCGGCTCCCACTCCGCGGCCCCGTGGGGCGTACGGAACAGCCGGGGCAGGCCCAGCAGCTGCCGCAGGACGGCCGCCCGGCCCTCACGGAAGGCGTCGTCCGGGACGAAGCCGTACTCCTCCCGCACCTGCGCCGCGTACGCCGCGTACTCCTTGGGGCCCGCGGCGAGGACCGCCAGGTCCGCGTCGCACAGCACCTCCCCGTCGGTGTCGCCGGCCGCCGGGTCATGGGTGACGGTGAGCCGGACCAGCCGGGCCACCTCGGCCACGCCGGCGTCGGGGACACCGGCCTCCGGCAGGGCCCGCTCGGCGAGGGCGGCGCTGCGCTCCTCGTTCTCGGTGCGGTCGGGACGGTAGACCGCGTCGTGGAACCAGACGGCGAGGCGCACCAGATCCGGGTGACCGGCATGACCGGCATGACCGGCATGACCGGCGAGGAGGTCGACGTGGTCCAGGACCTGCGTCAGATGGGCGGTGGTGTGGTAGCGCCGCTGCGGTTCCGCCCAGCGTGCCAGGAGGTTGTCGGCGTACGGCGCCGGGTCGGGGCCGGGGGCCCCGCCCCGGGCGGCGACGAGGGCGTCCTGCCAGCGGGTACGGAGCGTGAGGGCGTCGGTCATGAGGCGACTGTAGAACGTGCCCGGCCTTGTCGTGCGGGGCCGCCGGTGGTTAGCGTGCGGCCGTGACGGACACGGACCCGATGTACCCGATGGACCTCAACGCGGACCTCGGCGAAGGGTTCGGACGCTGGACCCTCACCGAGGACGAGGCGCTGCTGACCTGTGTCACGAGCGCCAACGTGGCCTGTGGCTTCCACGCGGGGGACGCCTCCGTGATGCGCCGGGTCTGCGACCTGGCGGCGGCCCGGGACGTGCGGATCGGGGCGCAGGTCTCCTACCGCGACCTGGCGGGGTTCGGGCGCCGGGCCATGGACGTCCCGGCCGGCGAGCTCGCTGCCGAGACCGCGTACCAGATCGGTGCGCTGCGGGTCTTCGCCGAGGCGGCGGGTTCCACCGTCTCGTACGTGAAACCGCACGGCGCCCTGTACAACCGCGTCGTGTGGGACGACGGCCAGGCCGCCGCCGTCGTCGAGGGCGTCCTGCTCGCGGGCGGCCGTCCGGCGGTCCTCGGACTGCCGGGGTCGCGACTGCTGGCCCATGCGGAGGCGGCGGGCCTGACGGCGGTGACGGAGGCGTTCGCCGACCGCGCGTACACCCCGCAGGGCACGCTCGTGCCGCGCGGCGAGGCGGGCGCGGTGCTGCACGACGCGGACGAGGTCGTACGCCGCAGCGTCGGCATGTCCGTCGGGCGGACGGTGACCGGCGTGGACGGGAGCCGGATACCGGTCGCCGCGCGGTCGCTGTGTGTCCACGGGGACACCCCCGGGGCCGCGGCGCTCGCCCGGCGGATCCGGACGGCACTGGAGGACGCGGGCGTGTCCGTGCGGGCGTTCGCGTGAGCGCGGTACGGGTCCTGCCGGCCGGCCCCCGGGCCCTGCTGGTGGAGCTGCCCTCCGGCGAGGACGCGGAGGCCTTCCACGCGGAGCTGCTGCGCCGCCGTGCGGACGGTGGCCTGCCCGCCGTCCGCGAGATCGTCCCCGGTGCCCGGACGGTGCTGCTGGACGGGGTCGAGGACCGCTCGCTGGCCGAGCGGCTGCTGACCTGGGAGATCCCGCCGCTGCGCCGGGGCGCCGGCGAGGCCGTCGAGATCCCCGTCGTCTACGACGGCCCGGATCTCGCCGAGGTCGCCGCGATGTGGGGAGTCACGGTCGCCGACGTGCCGCGCCTCCACGCCGCTACGGAGTTCCGGGTGGCCTTCTGCGGATTCGCGCCCGGGTTCGGCTACCTCACGGGGTTGCCCGGCCACCTGCACGTACCGCGCCGTGCCACTCCGCGGACCCGGGTGCCCGCCGGTGCGCTGGCCCTCGCCGGGCCGTACACGGGGGTCTATCCGCGCGCGTCGCCCGGTGGCTGGCAGATCGTCGGCCGGATGCCGGAGCCGGCCGCCCTGTGGGACCCGGGACGCGAACCGGCGGCGCTGCTCGGGCCCGGTGCCCGGGTGCGCTTCGTGGTGGCGGGGGTGGACGGGTGAGCCCCGGGCTCCACGTCGTCCGGGCGGGGGCGCTGACCACGGTGCAGGACGGGGGACGGACCGGCTGGGCGCATCTCGGGGTGCCGCGGGCCGGGGCGCTGGACGGGCCCGCGCGGCGGCTGGCCAACCGGCTCGTCGGCAACGCGCCCGGCGCGGCGGTGCTGGAGACCACGCTCACGGGCTGCGCGGTCCGCCTGTCCGGCGCCCGGTCCGTGACCGCCGTCGTCGGCGGGGCGGGCTGCCGGGTCACGGTGGACGGGCGGCCGGTGGCCTGGGGCGCCCCCGTGCGCGTACCGGCCGGAGCGGTGCTGGAGGCGGGGCCCGCGGTGCACGGGCTCCGCAGCTATCTGGCCTTCGGCGGCGGACTGGTGCCGGAGCCGGTGCTGGGCAGCCGGTCCGCCGACCTGCTCTCGGGGCTCGGCCCGCCGGTGCTGCGCGACGGCGACGTCCTCCCGGTCGGGCCCGGGAGCCCCTGCCCGCCCGCCGGCGCCGTGCCCTGGCCGGGCGCCCCCGCCGAGCTGGTCCTGCCCCTGTACCCGGGCCCCCGCCACACCTGGTTCACGCCCGCCGCCCTGCGTACGCTCACGACCGCCGTGTACCGGGTCTCGGAGCGGAGCAACCGCATCGGACTGCGTACGGAGGGACCGGCGCTGCGACGCTCCCGGGACGGGGAACTGCCCAGCGAGGGAATCGTGCTGGGTGCCGTCCAGGTGCCGCCGGACGGGCGGCCCGTGGTGTTCCTCAACGACCATCCGACGACGGGCGGTTACCCGGTCGTCGGTGTGGTCGCCGAGGCGGCGCTGGCAGCGGCGGCGCAGGCGGTCCCCGGGACGCCCGTACGGTTCGTGGCGGCCTGGGCGCTCACCAGGGGGAGCGGGCGGCCGAGCACCGGGCGGCGGCCCCCACTGACGTTACCGAAGCGTAACTTACCGGTGAGTTACCTCGGGTAACCGCTCGGTGCTAGCTTTCGCTCACCTTCACCTGAGCAGAGCGTGGGAGTGAGCCGTGAGTTCCTGCAGGACCGTCCGTTCCAGCTCGACCGTGAGCAGTCCCCCCACCCCCCACCGCCCGGCAGTGCGCGGGGCCGGACGGCTGGCGGCCGCCGCGGTCGCCGCCGCGGCCTGTGTCGCCGCCTGCGCCGTACCCGCCCACGCCTCACCCGTCGCCACAGGCTCGGAGCCGGTGGTGTCCCGGGGCGTGACCATCCCCGCCTTCTACGACCCGCCCGCGGAGCTCCCCTCCGCCGACGGCGCCCTCGTCCGCACGCAGCCGCTGCCCCTCGGCCTGAGCCTCCCCGGTCTGGACGGCCGCCCGCTGCCGGGCACGGCGACGCGGCTGATGTACAAGTCCACCGACGCCAACGGCCTGCCCGTCGCGGTCACCGGCGCCTACATCGAACCCGCGGCGGCCTGGAAGGGCGGCGGCCCCCGTCCGCTGGTGGCGCTCGCCTCGGGGACCATGGGCCAGGGCGACCAGTGCGCACCCTCGCTGGCGCTGGAGCACCCGCTGACCGTGGGCGACGGCACCCTGTCCATCGGCTACGACAACCTGGCGGTCTACCGCTTCCTGGCCACCGGCGCGGCGGTGGTCGTCACCGACTACGCGGGCCTCGGCGCGACCGACCGGCTCCACACCTACGTCAACCGTGTCGACGAGGGCCACGCCCTGCTCGACGCGGCCCGTGCGGCACAGGACGTGTCCGGCGCATCGGTCACCACCGAGTCGCGCGTCGGCCTGTACGGCTACAGCCAGGGCGGCGGCGCCAGCGCCGCCGCCGCCGAACTGCAGCCCTCGTACGCCCCCGACGTCAAGCTGGCCGGCACCTACGCCGGTGCGCCGCCCGCCGACCTGGCCGAGGTCATGAAGGGCATCGACGGCAGCGCCCTGGCCGGAGCTCTCGGCTGGTCGATCAACGGCTTCGTCCAGAACGACCCGTCCCTCCGGGCCGTCGTCGACGCCCGCACCAACGCCGCGGGGAAGGCCGCGCTCGCCGACACGTCCACCATGTGCGTCGGTGACGCGATCCTCAGGTACGGCTTCACGAACAGCAGGAAGTGGACCGCCGACGGCAGGCCCCTCGCCGATCTCATCGCGGCCGAGCCGAAGCTGCAGGCCGTTCTCGCGGCGCAGCGCATCGGCACGCTGAAGCCGGCCGGCCCGGTCCGTCTGGCCACCGGCGTCCAGGACGACATAGTCGGGCACGCGCAGGCCCGGCAGCTGGCCGTGGACTGGTGCCGCAAGGGCGGCAACGTCACCTACGAGGCCGTCGTCCTGCCCGACCTCGGCGACAAGCTCCTCACCAATCACCTCGCCCCGTTCCTCACCGACCAGGGCAGCGCCGTGTCCTGGCTGACGGACCGTCTGGCGGGCCGGGCCGTCACCTCCAACTGCTGGTCGATGCCCCTCCAGCCCTGACCGGGCCGCCCGCCCGCCCGAGGCAGTCGCCGCGTCCGTTCCATGGACGCGCCGACGGCCTCGCGGGTCTTTCACACCCTCGCGTCCGCACAGGGTGCTGCGCCTTCCGGAGCTGACCCGTAGGCTGGTTATTGGACTAGACCTGTAGCCGCTCCGAAGGAATGGAACCTCATGAGCAACCGTGCAGTCCTGGAGGTGATCGCTCTCGACGCGGAGGACGCGGTCGCGGCCCGGGCGGGTGGTGCGGACCGCCTCGAAGTGGTCACCGACATGGCCGCGGACGGCCTGACCCCCTCCCCGAAGACCGTCGCGGAGATCAGGTCCGCCGTGGACATCCCCCTGCGCGTGATGCTCCGGATCGCGGACGGGTTCGCGGTCGGCGACATCGACGAGCTGGTGGAGAAGGCGCGCGAGATGCGGGCGGAAGGGGCCGAGGAATTCGTGCTCGGCTTCCTCGACGGGGAAGGGCACGTCGATCTGGTGGCCGTCGAGCGCCTCGTCGCCGAGCTGGACGGCTGCCGGTGGACCTTCCACCGGGCGATCGACCGCGCCGCGGACCGCGAGGCCCTGCGCAAGCACCTCGCGGAACTGCCCGGCCTGGACACGTACCTGACGGCGGGCTCGGCGAAGGGCGTCGACGAGGGCATCCCGGTCCTGCTGGCCGAAGCGGCCCGCGCGGCCTGCGGACAGCCCGGCTACGAGCCGCGGATCCTGGTGGGCGGCGGGCTCCGCCTGGAACACCTGCCCCGCCTGGTGGCCGGCGGCATCGACGCCTTCCACATCGGTGGCGCCGCCCGTCCGGCGGGCTGGACGGGCCCGGTGGACGCCGCCGCCGTACGGGAGTGGCGCGCGGCGCTCGACGGCTGAGGACGCCGGGAGCCCGGACCGGCGGGTGACCCCGGGCCGCAACCTACCCGAGCGCCTCCGGCAGCGGAGCCGCGTGCAGGACCACCAGGCCCGAGACCGCTCGGGTCAGGGCCACGTACAGCCGGCGCAGCCCCGTGCGTTCGTCGGGTTCGCCGTCGACGACGGCGGCCGGTTCGTCCAGCACCACGTAGTCGTACTCCAGGCCCTTGGCCAGCGACGCCGGGACCAGCGTCAGGCGCGAGGCGGCCGTCGTCTCCTCGCCGGGGGAGAGAAAGGCGTGGCCGGCCGCCGTCAGCGCGCCGGCCAGCGCCGGGACACGGGCGTCGGCGGCGATCAGGCCGATCGAACCCTCATGGGCCAGCGACTCCTCGCACGCCGCGACCACCGCCGCGTCCAGCGCGTCCGGGCCGGCCACCGCCCGTACGGCCAGCGAGCCGGGCGTCTCACGTACGGACTCCACGGGGGCCAGACCGGGCGAGATCGCGGGGAGCAGCCGGGACGCGTACGCGATCACCTCGCGCGGCACACGGAAGCCGGCGGTCAGCTCCTCCACCACCGCGTCCGCCTTGCCGAGGTGGAACAACGCCTGCGCCCAGCTCTCCGTCGACCACGGTGTCGTGCCCTGGGCCAGGTCGCCGAGCACCGTCGCCGAACCCGTCGAACAGCGGCGGCCCACCGCCCGGTACTGCATGGGGGACAGGTCCTGGGCCTCGTCGATGACGACGTGGCCCAGCGACTGCGTACGGGCCACCAGGTCGCACGCCTCGTCGATCAGGACGGCGTCCGCCGCCGACCACTTCGCCGACCTCACGCTGCGGGCCGGCCTGGCCATGACGATCCGCTTCTGTTCGTCCTCGCTGAGGATCCCCTCAGCGTGCACCGCCAGGAAGCCGGGGTCGCAGAGGAGCCGCAGCACCAGCTTCGCCGGGTCCACCGCAGGCCAGACCGCCTTCACGGCCGCCTTCACCGCGGGAGTGCGCGCCACCGCGTTCTGCACGCGGTCGTCCGGAGCCTCGCCCGCCTCCTCCATCCGTACGAGGACGGCGTGCGCGATGCGCTGCGGGAGCGCCTCGTGGGCGGCGCCGTAACGCATGTCGCGGGCCAGCAGCTCGTCCACCATCTCCTCGATCTCGTACACCGGTACCCGCCAGCGCCGCGAGCCGCGCACCACCACGACCCCCTCCGTCGGCGGGGTCACGTGCGAGCGGAGCGCGCGCCGCAGGACCTCGGCCATCCGGGCGTCGCCCTTGATCACGGCGGCGGCGGCCTCGTCCGCGGCGCGCACCTCCACCCGCGCCGTCACCAGGTCCTCGACCGTGGCCTGTTTCACCTCCAGCTCGCCCAGCGCGGGCAGGACCTGCTCGATGTAGTGCAGGAACGACCGGTTGGGGCCGATGACGAGGGTGCCCGTGCGGGCGAGCCGCTCGCGGTGCGCGTACAGGAGGTAGGCGACACGGTGCAGGCCCACGGCCGTCTTTCCCGTGCCGGGGCCTCCCTGCACGCAGACCGTTCCGCCGAGACCGCTGCGGACGATCTCGTCCTGCTCCGGCTGGATCGTGGCCACGATGTCGCGCATCGGACCGACGCGGGGCCGCTCGATCTCCGCCTGGAGGAGCTTGCTCGTCCGGTCGGTCTCCGCCGGGTCGGTGAGGTGCTCGTCCTCGTACGCGGTCAGCTCGCCGCCGGTGTAGCCGAAGCGACGGCGCCGGTCGACGCCCAGCGGGTTGTTCCTGGACGCCTGGTAGAACGGCTGGGAGACCGGGGCACGCCAGTCGATGACCATCGGATCGCCGTGGGCATCGTGGACATGGCGACGCCCGATGTAGAACTGCTCGCCCTCGGCCCCCTCCGCCTCCCGCGCGCCGACCGGGTGCCGGTAGTCCAGGCGGCCGAAGAACAGCGGGGTGTGGGAGAGGTCGGCGAGCGCCTTGATGCGGTCGTCGATCTGGGCCTGCAGGACGGCGGCGTTGACCCAGTTCGCCGTGACGTCGCGGATGTCGAGGGCCTGCACGTCCTCACGCATGGCGCGCAGCGCGGCGCGGGAACCGGCGAGGTGGGCGCGTTCCCCGGCCAGTGGACCGCTCGTCGCTCCGCTGGTGTCTTCGCTTGTCTCTTCGTGCGCGGGCACGGTGTTGCCTCCGGCTTTTCGACGCAGGACGGCGGACCGGCCCACGGGGGGCCCGGTCCGCTCAGGGACGTTCACAGGCGCGCACGCGGACGGGTGCGTACGGCTGTTGTCGGCCGGTTTCCGTCCGGTCGGCGGCGCTCCCCCGGCTGCCGGCCGCTCAGGGAGGCGGACCGGTACCACGGTGCGGGAGGCGGGCAGACCGGCGATTGTATCGACCGCGGTGCGCGGCGTCGAACGAATAAGGGCGGTGTGTGTACGTCCCGTAGGGGACGGGGTGCGACCTGGGAGCTACCCGGGCCCCCGCGCGCTTCCGTCCGCAGGGCGACGCCGCCACGGGCCGGGGCGGCGCACCATGGACGTATGAGCACCGTCCATCTGAATCCGCGCAGGACCGGCCCGGCGCACGGCGCGACCGCGGCCACCGGTCACCCCCGCAGCCACCGCCTCGGCGACGCGGTGCGCGCCGTCGGCGTCTTCGCGCGCACCGCTTTCGGAGTGGCCGTCCTCGGTGAGTACGCCGAGGAGGCGGGCATCGTCCGCCGGCACCGCTGAGGCCGTCCGACGAACACCGGCCGGGCGGCCGAGGCCGTCCGGCAGCCTCCGGGTCAGCTGTCCGCCAGCAGCTCGTCCGCGTCGACGATCCGGTACGCGTACCCCTGCTCGGCCAGGAACCGCTGGCGGTGGGCGGCGAAGTCCTGGTCGATCGTGTCGCGGGCGACCACCGAGTAGAACCGCGCCTCGTGCCCGTCGGCCTTCGGCCGCAGCACCCGGCCGAGCCGCTGCGCCTCCTCCTGGCGCGAGCCGAACGTTCCCGACACCTGGATGGCGACCGTCGCCTCCGGCAGGTCGATCGAGAAGTTCGCCACCTTCGACACGACCAGCACGCTGATCTCGCCCTCACGGAACGCGCCGAACAGCTTCTCGCGCTGCGCGTTGCTGGTCTCGCCCTTGATCACCGGGGCGTCCAGGTGCTCACCGAGTTCGTCGAGCTGGTCGATGTACTGCCCGATGACGAGGGTCTGCTCACCCTGGTGCTTGCGGACGAGCGCCTCGGTGACCTTGCGCTTCGTCGCGGTCGTCGCGCAGAACCGGTACTTCTCCTCGGCCTCCGCCGTCGCGTACGCCAGCCGTTCCGAGTCCGTCAGATTGACGCGGACCTCGACGCAGTCGGCGGGCGCGATGTAGCCCTGCGCCTCGATCTCCTTCCACGGCGCGTCGAACCGCTTGGGACCGATGAGGGAGAAGACGTCCGACTCGCGTCCGTCCTCGCGCACCAGGGTGGCGGTGAGTCCGAGGCGCCGCCGGGCCTGGAGGTCGGCGGTGAACTTGAAGACGGGGGCGGGCAGCAGGTGCACCTCGTCGTAGATGACCAGACCCCAGTCCCGGGAGTCGAACAGCTCCAGGTGCGGGTAGACGCCCTTGCGGCGGGTCGTCAGCACCTGGTACGTGGCGATGGTGACCGGCCGGATCTCCTTGCGCGTACCGCTGTACTCGCCGATCTCGTCCTCGGTCAGCGAGGTCCGCTTCACCAGCTCGTGCTTCCACTGCCTGGCCGAGACGGTGTTGGTGACCAGGATCAGCGTGGTCGCCTTGGCCTCCGCCATCGCGCCCGCGCCGACCAGCGTCTTCCCGGCACCGCAGGGGAGGACGACGACACCGGAGCCGCCGTGCCAGAAGCCCTCGACGGCCTGCCTCTGGTACGGGCGCAGCGCCCAGCCGTCCTGGTCGAGCTCGATGGGGTGCGCCTCGCCGTCGACGTACCCGGCGAGGTCCTCGGCGGGCCAGCCCAGCTTCAGCAGCGTCTGCTTGATCTGCCCGCGCTCGGAGGGGTGCACGGCCACGGTGTCCGGGTCGAGGCGTGCCCCGACCAGCGGCTGGACCTTCTTCGAGCGGAGGATCTCCTCCAGCACCGGCCGGTCGTTGGAGGTCAGCACCAGGCCGTGCACCGGGTGCTTGGACAGGGTGAGGCGGCCGTACCGCGCCATCGTCTCGGCGATGTCGACGAGGAGCGCGTGCGGCACGGGGTAGCGCGAGTACTCCACGAGCGCGTCGACGACCTGCTCGGCGTCGTGCCCCGCGGCGCGGGCGTTCCACAGGCCGAGCGGGGTGACCCGGTAGGTGTGGATGTGCTCGGGCGCACGCTCCAGCTCCGCGAACGGGGCGATCGCGCGACGGCAGGCATCCGCCCGGTCGTGGTCGACCTCGAGGAGCAGCGTCTTGTCGCTCTGGACGATGAGGGGTCCGCTCACGCGCGTCGGCTCTTTCCGGTGTGGGGTGGCCGCCCGGGTGCGCACGGCCAAACGTCCAGTGTGCCGCATCGGGGGCGTGAGCGGGTGAGTCGTGTGACCGATCAGTCGGGCGCCCTCCGCGCCGGGCCCGTCGGCTACGGGGTCGCGTCGTCGGCCAGCTCCGCGACGCCCGTGATCCGGTGCAGCGGATACGTGCGGACCTCGTCGGCCGTGTGGTCGTACGCCGTGACGAAGCCGCCCTCGACCTTGACCGGGGCGATCACCCGCTGGCTGGCCGCGCCGTCCGCGTTGACGTAGCCGATCCACACCGCGGACCCGGTCATCGCGGCGGCCTGCACCGTGGCGAGCGTCTCGGCGGGAGTCGTGCGGGGCAGCGAGCCGGCCGCCGCCGTGTCCGGGGTGTCCTTGCGGACGGCCCGCGCCGCCGTGTCACCGGCCCTGATGGCCCGCACCGCGGCGCTCAGCAGCGTCGTGTCCGGGACCGGCGGGCCCTCGGGGACGGGGACGGGGGCCGTACGGGGCGGGGTGCGGCGGGCGCCCGCGCGGGTGATCAGCACATCGCCCTCGGCGGATTCGGCGGCCGGGGCGTGCCCCATCTCGCGCAGACCCTCCAGCAGCGAGCCCGGGTCGGTCTGGGCGGCCAGGACGGTCGGCGCGAGCCGGCGCAGCCGCAGGGTGGCCGAGCGCTTGTCGGCCAGGATCTCGTTCAGGACGGCCTCGTCGTCGCAGCGCACGTACGCGGAGGCGGCGCCGATCCGCAGATGGCCGTGCCGGCGGGCCACGTCGTCGATGAGGTAGCTCAGCGGCTGCGGCACCGGCGTACGGCTGTGCGTGGCGAGGAAGGTGTGCAGGTCGGACGCGGCCTGGCCGGCGTCCAGGGCCCGGCGTACGGAGCCGGGGGTGAAGCGGTAGACCGTCGCACCGCCCTTGGACTCGATGTCCGCGAGCACCGAGAGCATCTCGGCGAGCGGGCGTTCCAGCGGGCCGGGGGCCACCGCCGTGAGGTCGGCCTGGAGCAGGACGTGGCCGAGGGGCTCGGGGATGAGCGGGGCGAGGCGGGCGGCCGCCTCGCCGGGGCCCTGTTCGAGAAGCGCCCGGGCCTGGGAGGAGAGGGCACCGCGGCCGGTGACGCCGAGCAGCTCCGCCTCGTTGACCGTCCACAGGGCGAGCCGGGAGCGCAGGTCGGAGATGTCGCCGGAAGCCGGGGCCCCGCCGGACGCGGCCGTACGCAGCGGCCGTTCCCAGCGGAGCCGGGCCAGCAGGGTCTGCGGGTCGGGTGCGGTGCCCGGGGGGAGCGAGGCGAACAGGGCCAGCACCCGGCGGCGCACCTCCGGAGCGGCCGAGCGGTCCAGCTCGGGGCCGAGCGCGGAGAGCGCCCGGCCCTTGGCGTCCTGGCCGCCGACCAGGCCCGCGGTGCGGGTGGCGGCCAGCCAGGCGGCGGCGAGGCGGGTCCAGCGGTCCTGGGCGGGGAGTTCGAGCCAGTCGTCGTACGCGGGCGTCGCCGCGTACCGCTCGTCGGTCTCCCCGTCGGCGGCCAGCAGTCCGGCCGCGTAGGCGAGTTCGACCCAGAAGGCGGCGACCGGCTCGGACACGTCCAGGGCGCCGGCGACCCGCTTCAGTTCGCGCACGCTCAGGCCGCCCGCGCGGAGGATGGCCGGGCCGCCGTTGTTCCAGAGCTTCAGCAGCTCCTCGATGGTGGACAGCGCGGTGAAGGCCTGGCCGGCCGCCGCTCCGTCCACGGCCTGGGGATCGCGCTCGGCCGCCGCCACGAGGGCCGGCGGCACGGGCTCGGGTACGCGGTGGGCACGGCCGGCCCGCAGGTGCAGCGCGGCCTCGCGCGGCAGGACCACGGTCCGGGTCGACACGGGCAGCAACAGGCCGCGGTCGCGCAGCCATCGGACGGGCGGGGCGGGATTCGGGGTGACCTCCCCGTACGGCGGGCCCCACACCAGCCGGTCCAGCACGGACAGCGCCTCGACGGGGGCGGTGTCCAGCAGCGCGGCCATCCTGGTCCGGTCCGTGAAGAGACCGGCCAGCGAGGCGACGGCGGAGACCGGGTCATGGGTGGCCGGCAGGCCGGCGGCGGTCAGGATCTCCTGCAGCCTGCCCGGCGACATCCCGGCCGTCGCCTCGGCGACGGTCGGGCCGAGACCGGTGGGGGACGGGTGCTGCGGGGACGGGGCGAGCAGCTCGCGTGCGGTGCGCACGAGGTGCAGCCGTGCGTCCTCGCCCCAGACCAGGGCCTGTTCGCGCAGGGTCGTGAGCGCGGCGGGCAGCGCGGCGGTGATCGCCGCACCGGCGTCGTCGCGCCCGTCGCCGTCCCCTTCGCCGTCACCGGTGAGGAGCGCGAGCAGTGCCTCGTAGGGAGCGGGGTCGGGCGCCACGGCGAGCGCCTCGGCGGTCTGCAGGGAGAACCGGTCGAGATGCTCCAGCGCACGGATGACGGAGGCCCGCGTGCCGGCCCGCGTCGCAAGCTGGGTGATGTCGTTCGGCACGGGGCTGAGCAGGTCGGGGCGGGCACGCAGCAGCCCCGCCAGCGATTCGTCGCCCCGGGCGCGCAGGGCTTCGGCGAGCGTGCGCGGTGGTGTGGTCGTCCCCATCCGTCCCACGGTAGCCCCTGGAACGCTACCGTCGGGGCAGGGCGGGTAGAGGGAGAACCAACGCGTGGGGATCGAGAGCGACCAGCTTGTCTACGACTATCTGAGCCGGATCGGTGACCTGGCGCAGCAGCAACAGCTGTCCTCGGGCGCCCGGATGAGACTCGTCGCGACGCTGCGGGGCGAGATCGACCGGCAGCGCGGGACGAACGGTTCGGACTCTCCCGCAGTGGTCCGGCGCATCCTCGGCCGGCTGGGCGCACCGGACGAACTCGTGGCCGCGGCTGCCGGGCCGGGCGACGGACCGGTGGAGCCGCCCACCCCGCCGGCCGAGCCGGAGGCGGTCGCCGTGAGGCCGCGCGTGGTGCCCCGGCCCCGGCGGGGGATGCTCCGGAAAGACGCGTTGCGTAAGGGCGCGTCGGACGCCGGCCCGGCCGGGGAAGAGGCTGGGGAAGAGACCGGGGAACAGGTCGGGGAGCAGGCCCGGGCCGAGGGCCCGGTGCCCGGCTGGCCGTCCGCCTCGGCGCCGCACATGGTGGGGATGGACGAGGCGGGCACGCCTTCCGGGGAGCCCGAGTGGTGGCGGATCGAGCCGGGGCCGTTCGGCGAGGGCG
Organism: Streptomyces sp. NPDC025273; assembly: GCF_040638585.1. Taxonomy (NCBI): domain Bacteria; kingdom Bacillati; phylum Actinomycetota; class Actinomycetes; order Kitasatosporales; family Streptomycetaceae; genus Streptomyces; species Streptomyces sp. NPDC025273. The sequence continues at coordinate 264,917 of NZ_JBEZYP010000005.1, read as the reverse complement.
ATCCGGGCACGGCCGTTTTGGGGTTCGTGGGCGGGCTGGAGAGCCCGGAGCTGCTGCGTCCCCGGCGGCCGGTCGACGAGCCGGCGCCGGATGCGGAGCCCGCGGCGGGGGACGCGACCGGGCAGGAGGCCGCCCCGGCCCCCCGGCGGCTGCGGCTGCGCCGCCGCGGGCCCGCCGCCGCGCCTGCTCCCGCCCCGGCACCCGCCGGGAGGACCGGCCTCGGAAACCCGTTCCTGCTTCTGGCCGCCGCCCTGCTGGTGGCCGGGGCGGTGCTGGGCTCATGGATCGCCCTCGCGGCCGGCTGGCTGCTGGCGTACAGCTCGCGGCGGATCTCGCGTGCGGAGGCGAAGTGGATCGCGATGGGCCTGCCGGGTGTGGTGGTGGCCGGGGCCTTCGTCTGGCTGTGGGGCCGCATGACGGGCCGCTGGGGCAGCCCCCTCGCGCAGGGCGCGATGGGGGACGCGATGACCGAGGCCTGGCCGGTGGTCCTGCGCACGGCCGCGGTGGCGTCGGCGGTGTACCTGGTGTGGCGTGCGCGGCGGCTGCGGGGGTGAGGGGCGCGGGCTGCGTCGGGGCCGGCATCGGCCGGCCCCTCGGCACAATGGCTCCATGCCCTCACACGCCCCGACGGTCGGCTTCGACCTCGACATGACGCTCATCGACTCGCGGCCCGGAATCAGGGCCGCCTACCTCGCCCTGTCCGCCGAGACCGGGTACGCGATAGACACCGACCTGGCCGTCAGCCGGCTCGGCCCGCCGCTCGAGGACGAGCTGGCGCGGTGGTTCCCGGCAGGGATGATCGCGGCGACCGCCGACCGGTACCGCGAGATCTACCCCGACCGCGCGATCACACCGACGACGGCGCTCCCGGGCGCCCGCGAGGCCGTCGAGGCCGTACAGGCCCTCGGCGGGCGCGCGCTCGTCGTCACGGCCAAGTACGAACCGAACGCGAAGCTGCACCTCGCCCATCTGGGTATCGAGCCGGACGCGCTGATCGGCGGGCTCTGGGCCGAGGGCAAGGCGGAGGCGCTCCTGGAGCACGGCGCCCACGTCTACGTCGGGGACCACACCGGGGACGTGCGCGGGGCACGCGCCGCGAACGCCGTGTCGGTCGGCGTCACGACGGGACCGTGCGACGCGGACGCGCTGCGGGCGGCCGGTGCCGACGTGATCCTGCCAAATCTCACGGCGTTCCCGGAGTGGCTGCGGACCTTCGCGGGAGGTCGCTGACGGGCCCGCCTAGCGGGTGGCGGTGCGCTTCGGGGAGCTCATCCACACCGACCGCACCACCCCCGCCGCGGCGATGAGGAAGCCCAGTCCCATCAGCATGCACACCGCATAAGCGACGGACGGGAACGGATCGGTACCCAGGAACAGCGGGGCCACGGTGACCAGTGTGGCCAGTGCGCCGATGAAGAAGACGATCGCGCCGACCTGTACGAGCCGGTCGCCGGCGCCGGAAGGAGTAGTAGTCACCCGGCCAGGGTAGTTCCCACCTCGGCGGAACCGATCGGCGACGTCGTGTCTCCGGCCCCTGGGCCATTAGCCTTGGGACAGGCGGGTCGTGGAGACCCGCTGTACTGCTATCCGGAGCCGTTTCCGCGGCTCCGCCGCGCACCGACGAGTACGAGGACGAGGACAGACGTGCCCACGGGTAAGGTCAAATGGTTCAATTCGGAAAAGGGCTTCGGCTTCCTTTCGCGCGACGACGGAGCCGACGTCTTCGTCCACTCGTCCGTACTCCCGGCCGGTGTGGATGCCCTCAAGCCCGGTCAGCGCGTCGAATTCGGTGTGGTCGCCGGCCAGCGCGGTGACCAGGCCCTCTCCGTGGTGATCCTCGACCCGACCCCGTCCGTCGCGGCTGCGCAGCGGCGCAAGCCGGACGAGCTGGCGTCGATCGTGCAGGACCTGACGACGCTCCTGGAGAACATCACGCCGATGCTGGAGCGGGGCCGCTACCCCGACAAGGCGTCGGGTGCGAAGATCGCGGGCCTGCTGAGGGCGGTCGCTGACCAGCTCGACGTCTGAGCCGGCCGGGGCGGCCGCCGCCCGGCGCGCGGTCCGGCCGCCGTCGGGCGCGGTCCGTCGGGTCAGCGGGCGCCGAAGGACAGCGCGTCCGGACCCAGCGGCGGTACGAGCCCTTCGGCCGCCGCACGGGTCAGCAGGCCGCGGATCGCCGCGTAGCCGTTCTCGCCGAGGTCCGCGGTGAACTCGTTGACGTAGAGCCCGATGTGCTGGTCCGCCACGGCGGGGTCCATCTCCTGGGCGTGCTCCAGGACGTACGGACGTGACTGCTCCGGGTCGTCCCAGGCCATCCGCACCGACGTGCGGACCGCGTCCGCCAGATCCTGCAGCATCCGCCCGCCCAGCGACCGCTTGGCGATGATCGCCCCGAGCGGGATCGGCAGGCCGGTGGTCGACTCCCAGTGCTCGCCCATGTCGGCGAGGCTGTGGAGGCCGTAGTTCCGGTACGTGAAGCGGGCCTCGTGGATCACGAGGCCGGCGTCCACCCGGCCGTCGCGTACCGCGGGCATGATCTCGTCGAACGGGAGGACGACGATCTTGCCCACACCGCCCGGCACCCTCTCCGCCGCCCAGAGCCTGAACAGCAGATACGCGGTGGAGCGCTCGCTCGGCACGGCGACCGTCCTGCCCGTCAGGTCCGTGCCCGGCCCCTTCGTGAGGACGAGCGGCCCGCAGCCCCGCCCCAGCGCGCCGCCGCACGGCAGCAGGGCGTACTCGTCGAGCACCCACGGCAGGACGGCGTACGAGACCTTCAGCACGTCGAACTCTCCGCGCTCCGCCATGCCGTTGGTGAGATCGATGTCGGCGAAGGTGACATCGAGGGCGGGCGCGCCGGGGACCCTTCCGTGCGCCCAGGCGTCGAAGACGAAGGTGTCGTTCGGGCACGGCGAGAAGGCGATCCGCAGCTTCGCACCCGGTGCCGCTGCGGAGTCAGTCACGGTGTCGGTCATGGTGGGTCCAGCCTTCCACTACAGGTGCGGTCTTCCCGAACGCCTCGGTGAGCACGGCCAGGGCCTCGCCGATGCGCCAGGCGTCCCGGTCGCGCGGGCCCACGGCGTTCGACACGGCCCGGATCTCGAGCACCGGTACGCCGAGCCGTGCCGCGGCCTCGGCGACGCCGAAGCCCTCCATGGCCTCCGCGACCGCCCCGGGATGCGCGGTCAGCAGCGCGGCGGTGCGGGCGGCGCTGCCGGTCACGGTGGAGACGGTGAGCACGGGGCCGGGCACGGCGCCGGTGGCCTCGACCACGTCCCGGACGAGGGCGGCGGGCGGCAGGAACGTGTCCCTGCCGAAGCCGAGAGCGGTGACGGGCACGAAGCCGTCCGGGGTCTCGGCGCCCAGATCGGCGGCGACGATGCCGGTGGCCACGACGAGGGTGCCGACGGGTGCGACGGGGGAGAAGCCGCCGCCGATGCCCGCCGACACGACGAGGCCGTACGGCTCGCGGGGAGGTGCGGAGGCGAGCGCGAAGGCGGCGGCCGCCGCCGCGGCGGCCGGACCCGCGCCGCCTGCGAGGACGTCGAACGGACCGGCGCGGTGCACCTGGGCGCCCGGCACCTCACGCACCCGCGGCGTCCCCCCGAACGCGCGCGTGACCGCGTCCCGTTCGGCCGGGACGGCGGTCACGACGAGCACCCGCACAGCGGTGGTCCTTCAGGGGTTCAGGGGATCAGGAAGTCTTCTTGAGCTCGAAGTGCCAGACGCCCGTGAGCTTCTGACCCTTGGCCTCGACGATGCTGATCTGCGTCTTGGACGCGGCCTGCTCGCCGGTCTGGCTGGCGAAGAAGGCGCTGCCGGGGATCGAGCGGTAGGTCTTCTTGTACGGCTCCTGCTCGGCCTGCTGGCCGTTGATGAACAGGGTCCAGCCGTGGTCGGCGATCTCGGGGTCGACGCCGAAGCGGACCTTGTCGTCCATCGCGACCTTGACGGACTTCTCCGCCTTCTTGTTGAGGCAGCCCTGGATCTCGGACTCCTTGAGGGCCTTGCCGTCGTTGTAACAGGTGGCCTCGGTGCTCACCGAGTTGTCGCCGACCGTCACGGTGGCGAGCGGCGTCGGCTTGTCGCAGGCGGACAGGACAAGGAGCCCCGCGGACACGGCACCGAGAGCGACGCCGATTCGACGGCTCTTACCGGAGAAGAACGGAACGGTCATGGGCCGAAGGTTATCGGTCGTCACCGCTCATGCCACGCGGGGGTGCGGTGAGCCGCGCCGCGCGGCGCCCAGGAGACCCCGTACGGAGGCGGTGGCGCCGAGGGCGAGGATGCCGGCGGCGACGGACATGCCGAGTGATCCGTTGAGGGGGAGGGCGATACCGATGGCGCCGCCGACCACCCAGGACATCTGGAGAAGGGTCTCGGACCGGGCGAACGCGGACGTGCGCACCTCCTCCGGCACGTCCCGCTGGATCATGGCGTCCAGCGACAGCTTCGACAGGGCCTGGGTGAATCCGGCGACCGCGCCCAGCGCGGCGACCATCAGGGTGCTGAAGAACACGGCGGCGAGCACGGCGACGCCCAGGGCGAGCCCCAGAACCGTCGCGATGATCACCTCGGGGCCACGGGCCCTGAGCCAGGACCCCACCGCCGTACCGCAGGCGTTGCCGACCCCGGCCGCGACGCCCACGATGCCGAGCGACACGGCGGCGCTCTGCCCGGCGAGCGGGTGCTCGCGCAGCAGGAACGCGAGGAAGAAGATCAGGAAACCGGAGAGGGCGCGGTGCGAGGCGTTCGCCTGGAGGCCGTGCAGCACGGACGGCCCGACGGACCGCAGCCCCGGAGGCCTCTCCCGGGCGTCCTTGTTCCCGTTCCTCCTCCTGTTCCTGCCGTTCCTCCCCCCGTCGGCCCTCGTGCTGCCCGGGCCGGGTGCCGGGGGGACCTCCTCGCCGTGCGGGACGACGAGGCGGGCCTTGCGCTCGCCCTTCGCGGAGTCGACCTTGTGCGGCAGGGTGAAGGCGAGCACCGTCCCGCCGAGGAAGATCACACAGGCGCCGTAGAGCGGCCAGGCCGATCCGATCATCTGGAGCCCGGCCCCGATCGGGGCCGCCACCCCCGTCGCCAGCAGGCCGGCCAGGGTGACCCGCGAATTGGCCTTCACCAAGGAGAAGCGTGGTGGCAGGAGCCGGGGTACGACGGCGCTTCTCACGACGCCGTACGCCTTGGAGGACACCAGGACGCCCAGCGCCGCCGGATACAGCTCCAGGCCGCCCGTCGCGACCGCCCCCGACATGGTGATCGCGAGCACCGCCCGGGCGAACATCGCACCGGCCATCGCGGCCCGGCGGCCGTGCGGCAGACGGTCCAGGAGCGGGCCGATCACCGGGGCGAGGAGGGTGAAGGGGGCCATCGTGACGGCGAGGTACAGGGCGACGCGGCCCCGCGCCTCGTCCGTCGGCACGGAGAAGAACACGGTGGAGGCGAGCGCCACGGTGATCATGACGTCACCCGCCCCGTTGACCGCGTGCAGCTCGATGAGCTTGCCGAGGCCGGACTCGCCGGCCCCATGGGCGTGGGTCGCCTTCCGGATCCCCTTCGCGGTGCCCGTGAACGGGGCCCGCAGGGCACGGCCCATCGCCCGGCCCCCTCTGCGGAGCGGGCCGGACCCGTCGGAGGACCTGGCGGCAGCCACGTGGTCATAGTGCCCCACGCCCCGCCGTCCCGAACCATGATCGGGCCGGGGCGCGGCGAGGGACTCCCCTACGGGTGAGTGATCCGGCGGGGGACGGGCGTGCGGACCGGGCACGTGGAGCAGGGGGGTCGCCGTGCCCGGTCCGCCCTTCTCCGCCCCGGCCCGGTCGTGGATCCGGAACTGTTCCGGTCCTGTTTGGGACGGGCAGGTGGGCGCGGGGCGGCGGAGAGGGTAGCGTGCACTCACGCGCCACCAGCGGTTGTTCTTGGCCGCGCGCCTCTCCGCGATCCCGCAGAATGGATGGCAGAAGGCGCGCCCGAGGCAGGCACAACGGGTGTGGACGTCGACGCGGCCCCCAGGTCCGCTCCGCCCACGACTGTCATGGCTGAAATCGGACATCGATGGGCTGCTGGCGCGCTCGTGAGACGGCGTATGGAGAGAAGCGAGACCTGTGAGTGCTGCGACGACGCGAAGCCGTACGGCCCGTACCCCCGCCCCTGACCGTCTGTGTGCCGAGGCGGTAGACCTCGCGCGCGAGGCGGCCGAGGAAGCCGCCTGGCCCGGTGAGGTCGGTGAACATGTGGCCCTGGTCTCCGAGGGGGACCGGGTCGTCACGCACTACTTCGCGTGCGAGGAGCCCGGATACCGGGGCTGGCGCTGGGCGGTGACGGTCGCCAGGGCCTCCCGCGCCAAGAACGTCACCCTTGACGAAACGGTGCTGCTGCCGGGGTCCGACGCGCTCCTCGCCCCCGAGTGGGTGCCCTGGAGCGAGCGGCTTCGGCCCGGCGACATGGGACCCGGCGACCTGCTGCCCACCGAGGCGGAGGACCCGCGCCTGGAGCCCGGTTACACGGGCGAGGACGAGCCCCTGCCGAACTCGGCGGTCTCCGAGGTGTCCCAGGAGCTCGCGGCCCTCATCGACGCGGAGGACGCGGAGCTGACGATCCGGCCCGCGGTGACGACCCGCGGCTCGATCGCCTCGGTCGCGGAGGAGCTCGGCACGCGGCGGGCGCGGGTGCTGTCCCGGTACGGACTGCGGCTGGCGGCGGACCGGTGGGACGAGGAGTTCGGCGCGAAGACGCCGATGGCGCAGGCCGCGCCGGCGTCCTGCGTCACCTGTGCGTTCCTGGTGCCGATGGCGGGTTCGCTGAAGCAGGCCTTCGGGGTGTGCGCGAACGAGTTCGCTCCGGCGGACGGCCGGGTGGTCTCGCTGGCCTACGGCTGCGGGGGGCACTCCGAGGCCGCGGTGATGCCGAAGGCGAAGCCGACGCCGCACGCGCTGGACACGTTGCAGGTGGACGACTACCAGTTGCGTCCGGCGGACGACTCCGGTTCGGTGCCGGCCCAGGCGGACGGGCCGACGGAGGATCTGGGCCACTCCTGACGCTCCTGGCCACTGTGGGGTCCGGGCTCGCGGTGCCCGGGCATCGCAGGGTCCCGGGCGCCCCGGTGACGGCGGGCGCCGGACGGGCTCGGTGGGGCTCCGGTCCGGGCCTTCCCGGCGGTCACGGACTTGTCCCCGAGCGCCGGACGGGCTTTTCGGGGTGCCCCGGTCCGGTCCGGCTGACGGGCCTGCCCCGCCCGTTGTGCCGTGCGGCCGGATCCGTCCCGTCCGGCGCCCTGCCCGTGGAGGCGGCTCCGCTCGCGGTACCTTCGGGCGCACACTGGGCGTCACGGGTCACCGGAAGAGCGGAGTTACGAGCGTGAGCATGAATGCGACCGAGGGGGCCGATCCGTTCGGGACGGCGCGGCTGCGGCGCGGCGTGCTCGACGCCTGGGGCGCCGGTCCTGCCCGCTTCCGGGAGGACGCCAACGCCGAGGAGGACCTCGTCCTCGGTGGCTACCGGGACCGTCTCGTCGTCGAGCTGGCCCAGAACGCCGCCGACGCCGCCGCCCGCGCGGGAGTCCCCGGCCGGCTCCGTCTCACCCTGCACGCGGCGGGAGACGGTCCCGCCGTCCTCGCCGCCGCCAACAGCGGCGCACCCCTCGACGCGACCGGCGTCGAGTCGCTGAGCACGCTGCGGGCCTCGGCCAAGCGCGAGGGCCACGAGTCGTCCGTCGGACGGTTCGGCGTCGGCTTCGCCGCCGTGCTCGCGGTCACCGACGAGCCCGCTGTCATCGGGCGGCACGGCGGCGTCCGCTGGTCCCTCGCGGAGGCCCGCGACCTCGCCCGGCAGGCCGCCGTCGGCAGCCCCGGTCTCGGGGACGAGCTCCGCCGCCGCGACGGCCACGTCCCGCTGCTCCGGCTCCCGCTGCCCGCCGAAGGCACCGCGCCCGACGGGTACGACACGGTCGTCGTCCTGCCGCTCCGCGACGGCGTCGCCGAGGACCTCGTCGGGCGGCTGCTCGCCGGAGTCGACGACGCGCTCCTGCTCACCCTTCCCGGCCTCGACGAGGTCGTCATCGAGACTCCGGACGGCGTGCGGACGCTGCACCGCTCGCAGCACGGCCCGTACACGCACGTCGAGGACTCCGCGCACGGGCTCCACCGCTGGCGCACCGTCGCCCGCCAGGGGCCCGTCGAGCCCTCCCTGCTGGCCGACCGCCCCGTCGAGGAGCGGCTGCGGCCGCACTGGTCGGTCACGTGGGCCGTGCCCGTCGGCCAGGACGGGGCGCCCGAGAACCCCCGTACCGCTCCTGTCGTGCACGCGCCGACGCCCACCGACGAGCCCCTCGGCGTACCCGCGCTGCTCATCGCCTCGTTGCCGCTCGACACCACCCGCCGCCACCCCGCGCCGGGCCCGCTGACCGACTTCCTGGTGCAGCGCGCGGCCGACGCGTACGCGGAGCTCCTCGCCGGGTGGGAGCCCGTGTCGGTCGCCACGATCGCGCTCGTGCCCGGCCCGCTCGGCAAGGGGCCGCTGGACGGTGCGCTGCGGGCCGCGATCCTGGAGCGGCTGCCGCGGATCGCGTTCCTGGAGCCCGCCGCGCCCCGGGATCCGGCCGCCGAGCCCGCGTGGGAGGACTGGGAGGACGCCGGAGCGGGGGCGCCCCGCCCGGCGACGAGCGCGCTGCGGCCCATCGAGGCCGAGGTCGTCGAGGGCGTGGGTGCCCAGACGGTACGGGTCCTCGCCGAGGTCCTGCCCTGCCTGCTGCCGGCGGGCCTGGAGCGCCGTACGGAGCTCCGCACGCTCGGAGTCGCCCGCGTCCCGCTGACCGAGGCCATCGACCGCCTGGCCGGTCTGGAGCGGGCCGCGGACTGGTGGCGGCGGCTGTACGACAGCCTGTCCGGCGTCGACCCCGACCGCCTCTCCGGGCTTCCGGTGCCGCTCGCCGGGGAGGGGGCCGCCGACGCCGCGCCCCGCACGGCCATCGGTCCGCGGCAGGTCCTCCTTCCGCTCCCCGACGCGCTGACCGCCCCGGTCCTCGCCCGGCTGGCCCGGCTCGGGCTGAAGGTGGCCCACCCGGACGCCGCCCATCCGCTGCTGGAGAAGCTGGGCGCCCTGCCCGCCACTCCTCGCGCCGTCCTGACGACCCCGCAGGTCCGTGCCGCCGTGGCGGGCTCGCTGGACGCGGGCGAGATCTGGGACGAGGACGCCCTGGACGGGGACGAGCTCGTCGAGACCGTCCTCACACTGGTGCGGGACGCGGATCTCGACCCCGGTGAGGAGCCCTGGCTGGGTGCCCTCGCACTGCCCGACGAGGACGGCGAACCCGCGCCCGCGGGTGAACTCGTGCTGCCCGGAAGCCCGTTCGCCCAGGTCATGCGCGAGGGTGAACTCGCCCTGTGCGACGCGGAGCTGGCCGGTCGCTGGGGCGAGCGGCCGCTGACCGCCTGTGGGGTGCTGGCCACCTTCGCCCTCGTACGGGCCACCGACGTGGTCCTGGACCCGGACGAACTGGAGCCCCGTGACACCGACTTCGCCGAGCCGGACGACGCCGGGCTGCTCGACGCCGTCGACGTGTGGTGCGAGGACGTCCTGGACCAGCTGCCGGACACACCGGTGCCGCCCGTCGCCACGGAGCTCGTCGCCGTGCGTGATCTGGACCTCGTCGACGACGACGCCTGGCCGCAGGCGCTGGCGATGCTCGCCCGCCCGCCGCTGCGCGACGCGCTGACCCAGCCGGTACGCGTCCTGCTCCCGGACGGTACGACGCAGTCCGTGCGTCCCTACACCGCCTGGTGGCTGCGTGACCACCCCGTGCTCGACGGCCGCCGTCCGGCAGGTCTGCGCGCGGCGGGCGGCGACCCGCGCCTGGCGGGGCTGTACGACTCCGTCGACGCGACGGGCTTCGACGACGCCCAGGTGCTGCGCGCCCTGGGCGTACGGACGTCGGTGGCCGCCCTCCTGGACGAGCCGGGGGGCGCGGCCGAGCTGCTGGGCCGGCTGGCGGACGAGGACCGCCCTGTCGGCCCCGTGCAGCTGCACTCGCTCTACACGGCCCTGGCCGAGCTGGACCCCGACCAGGTCACGCTGCCCGACGAGTTGCGGGCCGTCGTCGACGACGAGGTGCGGGTGGTCGACGCCTCCGACGCCGTCATCGCCGACGCGCCGGACGTGCTGCCGCTGACCGCGGGGCTTCCGCTGCTGCCGGTGGCCCCGGCCCGCGCGGCCGAGCTGGCGGAGCTGCTCCAGGTGCGGCGGCTCGGCGAGAGCATCGAGGCGGAGGTGACGACGGAGGGCGAGGAGCACCGGGTGCCCGAGGCGGTGCGGATCCTGCTCGGTGCGGGGACCCCGGACACGTACGTCGAGCACGGTGAACTGCGCGCGGGCGGGGTCGAGCTGGACTGGCGCCGCACCCAGGACGGGGTGGTCCACGCGTCCACGCTGGAGGGTGTGGCGGCGGGTCTCGCGTGGGCGGCCGGCCAGTGGCCGCGCCGCTTCGAGGTGGCCGCGCTGCTGGAGGATCCTTCGCGCACCGAGGAGCTGGCCCGGGACCGCTGGTTCGACTGAGTTCTGTGATCTTCACAGGAAAGTCGTTTTGTCCCACAACCATTCACATGTGAAACCCGTCTGATCTGACGAGTCACCAGACTCGCAGACCACATGGGGACCGTAGGCCTCATTACTTGCCACGGGCCCCCTTCTCCACTGGGGAACACATGCGTATTCGCGCCACTGTCGCCGCTGTTTCCGGCGCCCTGGCCCTGTCCGCTCTCGCCGTTCCGGCGGCGCAGGCCGACGACGGCCGCACCTGGACGCCTGACTTCGGGCTCTCCGCCCCGGAGCAGTCCAACGGGCGTATGGCCGCCCGCTCGGTCACCGCCGACGGCGACCTCACGATCACCAAGGCCGTCGTGAACGGTGGCAAGCCCATCATCGTGGGCACCACCGCACCGAAGAAGGTCACCGTCGCCATCACGGCCACGGACGACTCGGGCATCGCCGACGCCGGCACGATCCTGTGGATCGGCAGTGACCTGGAGTCCGAGGACAGCTTCGGCTTCTCGCAGAACGAGGACGCCGCCTCGTGCAAGGCGGCCAACGCCACGACCTCCACCTGCACCCTCACGGTCACCGTCGACCCGGCGTGGCTGATCAACTCCGACGCGACCACCTGGAAGGTCGGCGCCGCGGTGCTCAGCAACGACGGCCAGGTCGTCCAGAACGACGCCTTCGCCAAGACGAGGCTCCAGCGCCTCTCCAAGGTGACCGTCAACGCCGCCCCGGAGCCCGTCAAGAAGGGCAGGACCATCACGGTCACCGGCAAGCTGTCGCGTGCCAACTGGGAGACCGGTACGTACAAGGGCTACGCCGGCCAGGCCGTCAAGCTGCAGTTCCGCAAGAAGACCAGCACCACCTACACCACCGTCAAGACCATCAAGTCGAGCAGCACCGGTGCGCTGAAGACCACCGTCACGGCGTCCGTGGACGGCTACTGGCGCTACAGCTTCGCCGGTACGTCCACCACCCCGACCGTCACGGCCGCGGGTGACTTCGTCGACGTGCAGTAGTCGGTCGACGTAGCAGTCGGGGCCCGCTGAAGGCCCTATGCGGGGAAGCGGCGGCCGACCAGCCTCCAGGCCATTTCCAGGACGGCCGCCGCGGCCGCCGCGATCCCCACCGCGGCCCACGGCATCGTCGTCCCCACCAGCTTCAGCGCGAAGAAGTCCTGGAGCCACGGCACGGCCAGCACGATCAGGAACCCCAGGCCCATCGTCGCCACCAGGGCGACCCGCCACCAGGTGTACGGGCGGGCGATGATCGCCAGGACCCACATCGAGACCAGGAACAGCGTGAGCGTCGCCGCGCTCGTCTCGGCGTCCAGCGCTCCCGTACCGGCGTAGTGGTGCCGGGCCACCAGGTACGTGGTGAAGGTGGCCGCCGCCGCGATGGCCCCGGACGGGATCGCGTACCGCATGACGCGGCGCACGAAGTGGGGCCGGGCGCGCTCCTTGTTGGGTGCCAGCGCCAGGAAGAACGCCGGGACACCGATCGTCAGCGTGGACAGCAACGTCAGGTGGCGCGGCAGGAACGGGTACTCCACCTGGAAGCAGACCACCAGGATCGCCAGCAGCACCGAGTAGACGGTCTTCGTCAGGAACAGTGTGGCGACCCGGGTGATGTTGCCGATGACCCGGCGGCCCTCGGCCACGACCGACGGCAGCGTGGCGAAGCTGTTGTCGAGCAGCACGATCTGGGCCACGGCACGCGTCGCCTCGGAGCCCGAGCCCATCGAGACCCCGATGTCGGCGTCCTTCAGCGCGAGCACGTCGTTGACCCCGTCGCCCGTCATCGCGACCGTGTGGCCGCGCGACTGCAGGGCCGCGACCATGTCCCGCTTCTGCTGCGGGGTGACCCGGCCGAAGACCGCGTTCCGCTCGATGGCCGTCGCCATGTCGTCGCGGCCGGCGGGCAGCCGGCGGGCGTCCAGGGTGTGCTCGGCGCCCGGCATGCCGAGCTTCTGGGCGACCGCGCCGACGGAGACGGCGTTGTCGCCGGAGATCACCTTCGCGGCGACGTTCTGCTCGGCGAAGTAACCCAGGGTCTCCCCGGCGTCCGGCCGCAGCCGCTGCTCCAGGACGACCAGCGCGGTGGGTTCGGCCCCCGCGGCGGCGTCCGGGGCGTCCAGCCCGTCCCGCACCCGGGCCAGGAGGAGGACGCGCAGCCCCTGTTCGTTGAGGTGCACGGTCTCGGTCAGTGCGGGGTCGTCGGCGCCCAGCAGCACGTCGGGGGCGCCCAGCAGCCAGGCGGACGCGTTCCCGTCGCTCTCGGTGAACTCGGCGCCGCTGTACTTGCGGGCCGAGGAGAAGGGCACCGCATGGGTGACGTCCCAGCCCTCGCCGTCGGGCGGGTAGGCGTCGATGATGGCCTGGAGGCTGGCGTTGGGCCGCGGGTCGGACGCGCCGATGGCCCCCAGCACACGGTGGACGTACCCCTCGTCGGAGCCGTTCAGCGTCCGGACCTCGGTGACGTCCATGCCGCCCTCGGTGAGGGTGCCGGTCTTGTCCAGGCAGACGATGTCGACCCGGGCCAGGCCCTCGATGGCCGGCAGCTCCTGCACGAGGCACTGCTGGCGGCCGAGCCGGATGACGCCGATCGCGAAGGCGACCGAGGTGAGCAGGACGAGGCCCTCGGGGATCATCGGGACGATGCCGCCGACGGTGCGGGCGACCGATTCCTTGAAGTCGTTGTCCTTGACGACGAGCTGGCTGATGATCAGCCCGATCGCGGTCGGCACCATCATCCACGTCACGTACTTGAGGATGGTGCTGATGCCGCTGCGCAGCTCGGACCGGACGAGGGTGAAGCGGGAGGCCTCCTCGGCGAGCTGCGCGGCGTACGCCTCGCGGCCGACCCTGGTGGCGGTGAACGCCCCGCCGCCCGCGACGACGAAGCTGCCGGACATGACCGGGTCGCCGGGCCGCTTGATCACGGGGTCGGCCTCACCGGTCAGGAGCGACTCGTCGATCTCCAGGCTGTCGGCCTCGGCGACGGCGCCGTCGACGACGACCTTGTCCCCGGGGCCGAGCTCGACCAGGTCGCCCAGGACGATCTCGGAGACGGAGACCTCGGCGGAGACCCCGTCGCGGCGCACCGTGGGCTTCGCCTCGCCGATGACCGCGAGGCTGTCCAGGGTCTTCTTGGCGCGCCATTCCTGGATGATGCCGATGCCGGTGTTGGCGATGATCACGAAGCCGAAGAGGCTGTCCTGGATCGGCGCGACGAACAGCATGATCACCCAGAGCACGCCGATGATCAGGTTGAACCGGGTGAAGACGTTCGCGCGGACGATCTCGGTGACGGAGCGGGACGAGCGCACCGGTACGTCGTTGACCTCGCCGCGCGCGACCCGCTCGGCGACCTCGGCGGTGCTCAGACCTCCGGGCGGTGCGGGCGGTGGGGAGAGGTGTCCGGGGTCCGGCTGCTCACCGGAGGAATCGAGTGCCCGCTGCGTCATGGAGTCGACGGTACGGGCGGAGGCGGTGATTCACCCACCGGGGGTCCGAAGACCCGGCCGGGGGCCGAGAGGGGCGGTCCCGTGGCCGTACGTCAGCGCGGTGCGCCGCCGTCCCCGGCGGCGGACGGTCCGGCCGTGGCGCCCGAGGCCCGCCTGATCGCGGCGTCCCGCCCCCGGACGTACCAGATGCCGATCAGTCCGAGTCCGGCACCGGCCAGGCAGGTCCACACCCACCAGGTGTGCCCGTGCTCGTCGAACCAACCGTAGAAGGGGAGCTGCGCGAGGAAGAGGACGAACCAGAGGATCGTGCCGCCGGTGACGGTGGCGACGACGGGGCCCTCCAGGGGCTCGGGTGCCTCGTGCTTCGGGATCCACTTCTCCATGGGCTCAGTCTAGGGCCCCGGTCCGCAGGGGCTGCCGAGCCGGACGGCCCAAGGGTCTACGCGCGGAGATAGCGATCTTTGGCTTATGTATTCATACTGAATCTGCTTATGGATGTCCTGAATTGTTCGTACGAACATCCAAAGTTGACTGCTTTCACTCCATCGATGCACGACTGAAGGTCATACATGTCCCCCTCGGCCACCGCTCCGGTCGACCCCACGCCGCCCCCGGCTCCGCAGCAGCCCTCCGGCGGCCTGGACCGTTACTTCAAGATCTCCGAGCGGGGGTCGACGGTCGCCCGCGAGATCCGTGGTGGCTTCGCCACGTTCTTCGCGATGGCGTACATCATCGTGCTCAACCCGATCATCCTGGGTAGCGCGAAGGACATGTACGGGCACCAGCTCGACGGCGGCCAGCTCGTCACGGCCACCGTGCTGACGGCCGCGTTCTCCACGCTCCTGATGGGCGTCATCGGCAACGTGCCGATCGCGCTCGCCGCCGGTCTCGGCGTCAACACCGTCGTCGCCCTCCAGCTCGCGCCCCGTATGAGCTGGGCCGACGCGATGGGCATGGTGGTCCTCGCGGGCATCGTCGTGATGCTGCTCGTCGCGACCGGACTGCGCGAACGCGTGATGAACGCCGTGCCGAAGTCGCTCCGCAAGGGCATCGCGATCGGGATCGGCCTGTTCATCCTGCTGATCGGGCTCGTCGACTCCGGCTTCGTCTCCCGTATCCCGGACGCCGCGCACACCACCGTGCCCCTGCAGCTCGGCAACGACGGTCACCTCAACGGCTGGCCCGTCCTGGTCTTCGTCATCGGCACGCTGCTGACCCTGGCGCTGATCGTCCGCAGGGTGCCGGGCGCGATCCTGATCTCCATCATCGCGATGACTCTCGTCGCGCTGGTCATCGACGCGGCCGGAGACCTCCCGGCCGGCGCCTGGGGGCTGACCGTCCCCGAGTGGCCCGGCAATCCGGTGGCCTCCCCGGACTTCGGACTGCTCGGCCAGGTCAGCCTGTTCGGCGGCTTCGGCAAGGTCGGCCTGCTGACCGGCGTCCTCTTCGTCTTCACCGTGCTGCTGTCCTGCTTCTTCGACGCGATGGGCACCATCCTCGGCGTCGGCGACGAGGCGAAGCTGATGGACAAGGACGGCCACTTCCCGGGCATCAACAAGGTGCTGTTCATCGACGGCGTCGCCGTCGCCGCGGGAGGCGCGAGCTCCTCCTCCGCGTCGACCTGCTTCGTGGAGTCCACGGCGGGCGTCGGCGAGGGCGCCCGTACCGGACTCGCGAGCGTGGTGAGCGGTCTGCTCTTCGCGGTGGCCCTGTTCCTGACGCCGCTGGCGACGATGGTCCCCTCGCAGGCCGCCACTCCGGCGCTGGTCGCGGTCGGGTTCCTGATCCTCGCGGGCTCCGTGCGGGACATCGACTGGAGCGACTTCACGCTCGCGATCCCGGCGTTCCTCGCGATGCTGATGATGCCCCTCACGTACTCGATCACCAACGGCATCGGCATCGGTTTCATCGCCTTCTCCGCGCTGCGCCTGGTGGCGGGCCGCGGGCGTGAGGTCCCGGTGGCCATGTACGCGGTCTCGGCGGTCTTCGTCTTCTACTACGCGATGCCGGCGCTCGGCCTCACCTCGTAGCGTCCCGGGCTCCCACCCCTACGGGGCGGGCCTCCGTCATGTGACCCGGTCGGCCGGGTCCGCGTGACGGGGGTCCGCCCCGTAGAACTTCTCGGTCTCGTCGACGGCGGCGTTGAAGCGCTCGTCGAAATCGTCGCGGACGAGCGTCCGGACCACGTAGTCCTGGACGCTCATGCCGCGTCTGGCTGCGTGCTTGCGGAGCCGGTCGAGCAGCTCACCGTCTACGCGCAGGCTGAGCACTGTCGATCCCATGCCAAGCAGGGTCGCGGCACATGTGGTCGTTTCGGGGTTGTTTCCGCCTTGTATTCACTCGTTCGGGTGCTCGTTTTCTCGCGCGTGTACCACCGAGTGGTCTTTAGTGAAGCTAATGAGTTACGCTAATAAACATGCCTGACCTGATCCACGACGGTGACAGTGCCGCCGCCGTGAGCTCCCTCCGCTCCGCCGTGATGCTGCTGGGCCGGCGCCTGAAGCACCAGCGCGTCGACGAGTCGCTGAGCCCCACCGAGATGTCGGTGCTGGGCACGCTCGCCCGTTGCGGTTCCGCCACCCCCGGTGAGCTGGCCCGCAAGGAGCACGTGCAGCCGCCGTCGATGACCCGCATCGTCGCGCTGCTGGAAGCCAAGGGGCTGGTCAGACTGGAACCGCACCCCGATGACCGTCGGCAGAAGATGGTCAGCCGGACCGAGCAGGCGGAAGCCATGCTCGCCGAGAGCCGCTCCAAGCGGAACGCCTGGCTGGCCGACCTCGCCGAGGGCCTGGACGAGGACGAGTGGGAGAAGCTGCGGGCCGCCGCGCCCGTGCTGGAGAAGCTCGCCCACCTCTGACCCGACGGGCGCGCGCAGGCCCGCGGTCCGCAGCCCGTAGCGCCCGCCGTCACGTCCTCGTCAGCACGTACGTCGTATACGCCCGAGGAGGCGAACTCTTTTGAGTACGGGATCCGGAGCAGACTCCGCCCCCGCACCGACTTCCACCCACGAGAGCAAGACCGGCGGGACCTTCTCGTCGCTGAAGATCCGTAACTACCGCCTGTTCGCCACGGGCGCCGTGATCTCCAACACCGGTACCTGGATGTCCCGCATCACGCAGGACTGGCTCGTCCTGAGCCTCACCGGGTCCGCCACGGCCGTCGGCATCACCACGGCCCTCCAGTTCCTCCCGATGCTGATCTTCGGCCTGTACGGCGGCGTCATCGCCGACCGGCTCCCGAAGCGGCGTCTGCTGCTCATCAGCCAGGCAGCGCTCGGCCTGTGCGGTATCGCACTCGCCGTCCTGACCCTTTCCGGCGTCGTCGAGGTCTGGCACGTCTATCTGATCGCGTTCCTGCTCGGCATGGTGACCGTGGTCGACAACCCGGCGCGCCAGTCGTTCGTGTCCGAGATGGTCGGCCCGGCGCAGCTGCGCAACGCGGTCAGCCTGAACTCGGCGAACTTCCAGTCCGCCCGGCTCATCGGCCCCGCCGTCGCGGGTGTCCTGATCACCACGGTCGGCAGCGGCTGGGCCTTCATGTTCAACGGGCTGTCGTTCGTCGCCCCGCTCGTCTGCCTGCTCATGATGCGTACGAGAGAGCTCCACGCGTCCGTGACCGTGAAGCGCGCCAAGGGCCAGTTGCGCGAGGGCCTTCGCTACGTGTCCGGCAGGCCCGAGCTGATCTGGCCGATCGTCCTGGTGGGCTTCGTCGGCACGTTCGGCTTCAACTTCCCGATCTGGCTGACCGCCTTCGCGGACGAGATCTTCCACGGCGGCGCCGGGATGTATTCGTTCTTCAACATCCTGATGGCGGCCGGCTCCCTGGCCGGAGCCCTGCTCGCCGCCCGCCGCCGCTCCTCACGGCTGAGGATGCTGGTGGCAGCGGGAACCCTGTTCGGTGTCCTGGTGATCGCCGCGTCGCTGGCGCCGTCCGTCTGGCTGTTCTCGCTGCTGCTCGTCCCGATCGGCATGATCGGCCTGACGACCAACATCAGCGCCAACACGAGCGTCCAGATGGCCGCGGACCCGGAGATGCGGGGCCGGGTGATGAGCCTCTACATGATGGTCTTCGCCGGGGGCACGCCGGTGGGCGCCCCGATCGTCGGCTGGATCAGCGATGTCTACGGTGCCCGGACCGGCATGGCGGCCGGCGGGGCGATCTCGGTGCTGGCCGCGCTGGGCGTGGGCTTCGCCCTGACCCGTGTCGGAGACCTGCGCCTCAAGGTCGACCTGCGCCCGGGCCGCCCGCACGTGCGGTTCGTCCCGCGCCGGGAGCTCGCGACGGCGGCCTGAACCGCCGGCCACGAACGCCGCCCTCCTCCTCGCCGGAGAGGGCGGCGTTCCCGTATCGGTCGCGGGGGAGGTCGCCGGTCTGCCGACGACGGGCCCGGTACCCGGGACACGTCGGGACGCTGGGACACTCGCCGTATGAGCAGCCAGAGACTCTTCGCCGCCGTTCTGCCGCCCGCGCCCGCGGTGGAGGAGCTGGCCCGGGCCGTCGCCCCGCTGCACGACGTGCCGGGCGCCGTGAACCTCCGCTGGACCGCGCGTGCGGGCTGGCACTACACGCTGGCCTTCCTCGGGAGCGTGGACGAGGAGGTGCTGCCCGATCTGTACAGCCGGATGGAGCGGGCCGCGCACCGGACGGAGCCGTTCCCCTTGCGCGTCCACGGCAGCGGCAGGTTCGACGGGCGGGCGTTGTGGGCGGGGGCCGCGGGCGGGCTCGACACGATGCGGCTGCTGGCCGAGCGGACCGATGCCGCCGCCCGCCGGGCCGGGGTGTCGATGGAGGAGCACCGCCGCTACATCCCGCACCTCACTCTGGCACGCAGCCGGGACCATGCCGATCTGACGCCGTTCACCGAGGCCCTGGCCGGCTTCGAGGGCATGCACTGGGAGGCCTGGGAGCTCAGTCTCGTACGCAGCCACCTGCCCGTGGACGGGGTGCCGGGGGAGCAGCCGCGGTACGAGGTGGTGCGGGCCTGGCCGCTGGGGCGCTGAGCGGGCCGGTTACGCTCGTCGGGTGGACCCGAAGACCAGAAACCGCATCATGGCCGCCGTGCTCGTACTGATGTTCGTCGTCGTCGCGGCGGCGTCCGCCCTCGGGGGCTGAGCCCGCCGAGGACGGACGCGCGCGAACCGGTCACCAGGCGAAGTTCTCCGGCGACGGGCCCGGGCCGGGGAAGATCTCGTCCAGCGCGGTCAGCACCTCGTCCGACAGCTCCAGCTCCACCGCGCGCAGTGCCGAGTCGAGCTGTTCCCGGGTACGCGGACCGGAGATGGGACCCGTGATGCCCGGGCGGGTCAGCAGCCAGGCAAGACCGGCCTCGCCGGGCTCCAGGCCGTGCTTCTCCAGCAGGTCCTCGTACGCCTGGACCTGGGCCCGCACCTTGGGGTCGGCCAGCGCCTCGGCGGACCGGCCGGACGTGGACCGGGCGCCGCCGCCCTCGCGCTCCTTGCGGATCGCGCCGCCGAGCAGCCCGCCGTGCAGCGGCGACCACGGGATGACACCGAGGCCGTACTCCTGGGCGGCCGGGATGACCTCCATCTCGGCCCCGCGCTCCATCAGGTTGTAGATGCACTGCTCGCTTACCAGGCCGTAGCTGCCCCGCTGCTTGGCGACCTCGTTGGCCTGGGCGATCTTGTAGCCCGCGAAGTTGGACGACCCGGCGTACAGGATCTTGCCCTGCTGGATCAGTACGTCGACGGCCTGCCAGATCTCCTCGACCGGGGTGGACCGGTCGACGTGGTGGAACTGGTACAGGTCGATATGGTCCGTCTGGAGGCGCTTGAGGCTGGCGTCGACGGCCCGGCGGATGTTGACGGCGGACAGCTTGTCGTAGTTGGGCCACGCGTCGCCCTCGGCGGCCATGTTGCCGTAGACCTTGGTGGCGAGGACGACCTTGTCGCGGCGGCTGCCGCCCTGCGCGAACCAGGTGCCGAGGATCTCCTCGGTGCGGCCCTTGTTCTCGCCCCAGCCGTAGACGTTCGCGGTGTCGAAGACGTTGACGCCCGCTTCGAGGGCGGCGTCCATGAGGGCGTGGCTGTCGCTCTCGTTGGTCTGGGGGCCGAAGTTCATCGTCCCGAGGACGAGGCGGCTGACTTTGAGTCCGGTGCGTCCGAGCTGCGTGTACTTCATGCTCCCCAAGCCAACGCCTTCGAGCGCACTCGAAGCAAGAGGTGATCTCAGGCGCGCCGCGCGAACCGGTCCAGCGCCGCGAGCACCGCACGGCTGGTCGCGGGGCCGCCCAGATGGCCCGCGCCGTCGATCACGGTCAGCTCCGCGTCCGGCCAGGCCTTCGCCAGCTCCCAGGCGGTGGTCAGCGGTCCGCCCAGGTCGAAGCGGCCGTGCACCAGCACCCCGGGGATGCCGGCGAGGCGGTCCGCGTCGCGGATCAGCTGTCCCTCCTCCAGCCATGCGGCGTGCGCGAAGTAATGAGCGCAGATCCGTACGAAGGCCATCCGGTCGCGGCCGGGCCGCCCGCTGTACGGGGACGGACCGGTGTACGACTCCGTCGAGACCACCGCGTCCTCCCACGCGCACCAGTCGGCGGTCGCCCTGGCCCGTACGTCAGGGTCGGGGCTCTCCGTCCGCCGGGCGTACGCGGCGACGAGGCCGCCCGGGCCCTCCGCCTCCGGGACGCCCGCCCGGAACAGGTCCCAGGCCTCGGGGAAGATCTGTCCGGCGCCCCGGTACAGCCAGTCGATCTCGCTGCGCCGGGTCGTCGTCACCGCCGGGATCACGATCTCGGAGACCCGCTCCGGGTACTGCTCGGCGTACGCCAGGATCAGCGTGGAGCCCCAGGAACCCCCGTACAGCAGCCATGTGCCGATGCCGAGGTGGGTGCGCAGCCGCTCCATGTCGGCGATCAGGTGGGCCGTCGTGTTGTGCCGCATGTCGGCGGCCGGGTCGCTCGCGTGCGGGGTGGAACGGCCGCAGTTGCGCTGGTCGAAGAGCACCACCCGGTACAGGTCCGGGTCGAAGTACTGGCGGGCCCGGGGCCCGCAGCCGGAGCCGGGGCCGCCGTGGACGACGAGGGCGGGCTTGCCGGCCGGATTCCCGCAGACCTCCCAGTACACGAGGTTGCCCTCGCCGACGTCGAGCATGCCCCGGTCGTAGGGCTCGATCGGCGGGTACTTCCGGTCCGGCTCGCGGTCCACGGTGGCGTCCCCTCGGCTCGGCGGCGCCGGCGTGCGCGGTCGGCGCGTGAAGGGGATCAGCCTAGCTCTCAGGGCACCAGGACGAGCCGCCCCCGTGCGCCGCCCTCCGCGAGACGGCGGTACGCGTCGGCCGCCCGCTCCAGGGGGTACGTACGCGCCACCCGGGGTGTCAGGACACCCGCGTCGACCAGCTCCACCAGCTTGGCGAGCCGGTTGCCGTCGGCGGCCACCTCCACGACCTGGACCCGGATGCCCCGCACGCCCGGAGGGGCCGCCTGCGGGATGACGCCCACGTAGTCGCCGTCGTCCCGCACCTGGGCCAGCGCGTCGGCGCCCAGCACGGCCGCGTCCAGCACCGCGTCGAACGGGCCTGCCGGCAGGCCGCGTTCGACGAACCGGTCCGCGCCGAAGGACCGTACGAGCTCCTCGTCGGCCGCTCCGGCCACCCCGACGACCGTGATCCCGGCCCGGTGGGCGAGCTGCACCGCGTATCCGCCGACCGCACCCGCCGCGCCCGTGACCAGCAGCGTGGATCCGGGGGCCAGGTCCAGCAGGTCCAGTGCCTGCGCGGCGGTCAGGGTGTTCAGCGGCACGGTCGCCGCGCGGACCGCGTCCACCGAGGCCGGGGCGGGCGCGACCGCCGAGCTGTCCACCACCACGTAGTCGGCCTGGGCCTTGACCGGCGCCGGCCCGTACGCCAGCGCCACCACCTCGGCCCCGGCGGCGAACGCCGCCCCCGCGCCCACCGCGTCCACCGTCCCCGCCACATCCCAGCCGAGCCCGAGCAGACCGCTCCCGGGCAGGGGGACGAGGACGCCGGCGCCGTACGCCGCGTCCACCGGGTTGAGGGCCGCCGCCGCCACCTTGATCCGCACCTGGCCCGGACCCGGCTCGGGCAGTGCGCTCTCCACGACCTCCACGACCTCGGGTCCGCCGAACGTCCTTACCACCACAGCACGCATGTCGATATCTCCCTGGATCCCCGCGAACGGTGCGGGTTTCTCCCGCCCCACAAACCTAGGAAGAGTTACTCTCTTTCGGTAAGTACGTACTTCGAGGTGCGTAGGCCACCCACCGGTAGGAGCGGAGCAGCAGATGGCGACACGCACCGCGGCCCAGCGCCGCGAGGAAGCCCGGTCCGCGTACGACGCCTTCCTCAGGGAATGCCCGACCAACCAGCTGCTCGGCCGCCTCGGCGACAAGTGGGTCGGCCTCATCGTCAGCGCCCTGCGCGAGGGTCCGATGCGCTACAGCGACCTCGGCCGGAGGATCGCCGGGGTGAGCCAGAAGATGCTGACCCAGTCGCTGCGCTCGCTGGAGCGCGACGGCCTCGTCACACGCACCGTGACGCCGTCCGTTCCCGTGCGCGTGGACTACGAACTGACGGAGCTCGGGCGCAGCCTGAGCGATCTGCTGTTCGCGGTGAAGACCTGGGCGGAGACCCATTTCGACCAGGTCCATGAGGCCCGTGAGCGGTACGACGGGGAGGCCGCGGCATGAACGCCACCCCGCGGGTGCTGGCCGTGCTGGACGATCTGCTCGCCTCCGCCGCTCCCGGCGAACGCGGCGCCCTGTGGCATCTCGCCGAACAGGGGCGGGAGTTGGACGCCAACGTCGTGCACCTGCCACCGAACGCCGGGGTGGGTGAGCACCAGGAGGACCTCCTGGACGTGCTGTTGGTCGTCCTCGCGGGCGGCGGCAGCCTGCGTACGGGCGGCGACACCCTGGACCTCGCCCCGACCATGGTCACCTGGCTGCCCCGCACCTCCCGGCGCGCCCTGGAGGCGGGGCCGGAGGGGCTGACGTATCTGACGGTGCACCGCCGCCGTCCCGGGCTGATGATCAAACCGGCCGTCCGGGCCCCGGCGGCGGCGCACGAGGGCGGCGAGGCCCCGTGCATGCTGGACCTGGTCTGCCCGGGGTGCGGGCGGCTGTCGGCGGACCGGAATCCCGCGTTCTGCAGTGCCTGCGGGGAGCCGTACCCGGAGCGTTGACCGGACGGCCGGGGTGTGGCTCCCGGGCTGAGGCGATCTCACTCGCGCCCGACGCCGTGCCGTCCGCGTACCGGACGGTTCTGCAGGAATCCGATGATCTCGGGGGCGATCTTCTTGGGCGCCATGACGACCGCCCCGTGGTTGAGCCCCTTCAGCCTGCGGTGACGGGCGTCCGGGAGCACCTCGGTCAGCGCCCGCGCGGCCCGCTCGAATCCCTGCGGGCTCCTGGAACCGGTCAGCACCAGGACCGGGGCCTTCACCGCGCACCAGGGCCGCCGCTCAAGCGGCCTGCCCTGTTGGGTGTCGCCCATGACGGCGAGGTCGTAGGGCAGCGTGTGGGCCATGCCGGTGAGGGTCCGCCAGACGCGGGGCATCAGCCGCATGGAACCGGCCATGAGCGCGGGCATGTTCTGGGCCTGCACCATGAACGCCTTCACGGCCTCGCCCCGCCGGTCCTCGGCGAGCAGCGCGTCGATGTGCCCGGCGAAGCCGACGGGCGGGCCGAAGGCCTCGGGGGTGACGGAGAACGGCGGCTCGTGGAGTACGAGCCGGTCGACGCCCAGGCCTGCGGCGGCGGCGCGCAGCGCGAGGACCGCACCGGAGGAGCTGCCGAACAGGGAGGCGGAGCCACCCGCGTGCGCGATCAGGGCCGCGATGTCCTGGACCTCGCGCTCCACCGCGTACGCCGCGCCGTCGGAGCTGGCTCCCCGGCCCCGGCGGTCGTAGTTGATGACGGTGAAGTGCCCGGCGAGTATGCCCGCGAGCTTCCTGGTGTCGGAGCGGTCGGCCAGCGCCGAGGACACGAGGACCACCGCGGGCCCACGGCCGGACTGCTCGAAGGCGATCGTCGTGCCGTCGTCCGACCGGACCTCGGACTCGACCGCTCGCTCATGTGTGGACATATTTCCCTCCGGGGTAGCTGGTGACCGCCTCGGAGGGGGAGACCCGGGCGGGGCCGGAAACTCATCGGCGGTCCTCTCGGCATCAGAGGTTCTCGTACCGGTGGTCTTGCCGATGTGACGGCGCGGCGGAACACAGGGCCGGGCGATGGTGAGAACAATGGCGCACGCGCCATGCAGAGGTGACGAAGCCCTCTTCCGCGCTCGCGACCCCGCTCAGCCGCCGCCGCGACACTCGGATATGTGGCAGACGAAGGAGGATCCGTGGTGGATGTCCCGGTGGATCAGCTGACCGGCACCGTCGACAGGGCTCGCGTGCGGGCCCGAGAGCAGCTCCTCGACGCGGGGCTGGAGATGTTCGGCGTCTACGGCTACGCGCAGACGTCGGAGCAGGCGCTGTGCGAGGTGGCCGGAGTCCCGGAGGAGGTGCTCTGGGAGGAGTTCGGCTCCCGGGAGGGGGTGTTGATCACCCTGCACAACCAGGTGACGACGAGCGGACTGCGGGCGGCGGAACGGGCCCTGCTGTCGGAGGGGATGGATGACTGCCCGGTGGAGCGGCGGTTCCGGATCCTCTTCGACGCGTACGTGTCCGCGGTGACCCGGGACCTGCGCGAGGCACGCGTGACGTTCGTCGAGGTGCTGGGGGTGAGCCCGGCCGTCGACGCGCACTGCAAGCGGTGGCGGGACCTGTGGGCCGACTTCCTGACCGGTGAGGCCGAGCGGGCGGCGGTGCGCGGCGAGGCGGAGGAGCGGGACCACCGGGTGGTGGTGATGGTGATGGTCGGCACGGTGCACGAGCTCATGGCCCACCACAGCCGTCGCCCCCGAAGGGCCCGGCCGGACGAGGTGTCGGCGGAACTGACCCAGCTGGGGCTGGCGATGCTGGGGAGGGAGGCGGGGCAGGAGAGCACGCGACCCGGGGCGGCCGCGCGGTGGTCCGGGGCAGGTGACATGCCGCCGTCGGCGTAATGGAACGCTCGGGACGGCCGACGGGGCACGCTGTGGTCGGGTCGCCACGGTCGTGTCGGGAGCCCGTGGGTGTTCGGTGTGGCCGGTGGCTTCGGACCGTCGGCGCGCCAAGGGCGAGAGGCGTCGTGAAGCACTTCGGGATCGACTACGAGGCGGTGTTCCAGGCGATGCCGGGCGCGGTCGCCCTGCTCAGCACCGACCTGGTGTACGCCGACGCCAACGAGGCCTTCCTGCGGATGTCGGGGCGCACCCGTGACCAGGTCATCGACCGCTATCTGTTCGACGTGTTCCCCGACAATCCCAACGATCCCGCCGCGTCCGGCATGCGCAACCTCCGGGCGTCGCTGCTGCGGGTGGCTGCCACCGGCGAGCGGGACGCCATGGCGCTGCAGCGCTACGACGTCGAGCGCCCCGACCGCCCCGGTGAATGGGAGGAGCGGTACTGGAGCCCGGTCAACGCCCCTGTCCCCGGTCCGGACGGGCGGGTGGCGCTGCTGCTGCACCGGGTGGAGGAGGTCACCGAACTGATCCGTGCCCGTGGCGGCCAAAACGGCGGGGACCGGGCCAGGGCGCTGGAGGCCGAGCTGTACACCCGTGCCCGGGAACTCCAGGAGGTCAACGAGCGGCTGCGCCGGTCCCACGCCCGGGAACGCGAGGTCGCCCTGAGCCTGCAGGCCGCGATGCTGCCGCTGCCCGGACCGCTCGGCCCGCGATGGGGTGCTGTGCGCTACCGGCCCGCGGTCGGGTCGCTGAACGTGTGCGGCGACTGGTACGACCTGGCCGAACTCCCCGGCGCGCGCCTCGCGGTCGCGGTCGGGGACGTCGTCGGCCACGGTCTGGCGGCGGCCGGCGTCATGGGGCAGCTCCGCAGCGCACTCAGTGCGGCCGTGCGCGTGGCCGACGGCCCGGCAGCGGCCCTCGACGCGCTCGGCCTCTACGCCCGCTCGGTGGAAGGCGCCGAATCAACCACGGCTCTGCAGGCGGTGATCGACCGCGGCAGCCGTACCGTCACGTACAGCAGCGCAGGTCACCCGCCGCCCGTCCTGTTCCATGCCGACGGCACCTTCGAGTTCCTCGACCGGGCCACCGACCCGCCGCTCGGCGCCCGTGTCGAACACCTTCCACGCGTCCAGGCCGAAGTCACCTACTCCGCGGGCGCCACCCTCGTCCTCTACACCGACGGACTCGTCGAGCGCCGCGGTGAGGACATCGACACCGGCCTCGAGCGGCTCGTCGACTGTCTCGGCCGGCACGCGGCGGCCGCTCCGGACTCCCTCGCCGACGCCCTCCTGGCAGAACTCATTCCGCCGGGCGGCAACACGGACGACACCGCGCTGGTCGTCCTCCGCCTCTGACCCTGCCGGCCGCGGCACCTCTTCGGACGGCGCAGGGGTCCCGATCGTGGTGGATGACCGGCGGAGCCCCTGCCAGCCCAGGCGGCGCCCGGCTGCGGTGGTCGGCCCCTCACGCGCGATCGTCCGGACACGCGGGTCAGAACCTGATGTGGGCGGCCACGGGCAGGTGGTCGCTTCCTGTCGCGGGGAGTGTCCAGATGTGGGTGACCGTCGCCGACCGGGCCATGGCCTGGTCGATCCGGGCCAGGGGCAGCCTCGCCGGCCAGCTGAACGCGAAGTCGGAGTCCGGCTGGTTCAGTTGCGAGGTGACCGGCTCCAGGCCGCGGTCGTCCAGGGTGCTGTTGAGGTCCCCGAGGAGGATCACCCGGTCCAGCGGCTCGGCGGAGAGGGCGGCACCGAGGAGGACCGCGCTCTCGTCCCGCGGGCCGGCACCGAATCCGCCGCTCAGGCCCAGCCGGACCGAGGGCAGGTGCGCGACGTACACGGCGACCTCGCCCCGCGGCGTCCGGGCGGTCGCCCGCAGGCCGCGGTCCCAGCCGTCCCCGAAGGACTTCGGCCTGATGTCCACCTGGCGTAGGCCGGACAGGGGGTACTTCGACCCAGAGCCCGACCGTGCCTCGGGTCGCGTGGTGCGGGTAGTCCGCCGACAGGGCGGCCTCGTACGCGGGCAGGGCCGCGGGCGTGAGCTCCTCCAGGGCGACGAGGCCGGCGTCGGCCCCGAGCAGGGTGCGCACGGTACCAGCCGGATCGGGGTTCTCGTCGCTGACGTTGTGCTGGAGCACCGTGAGCGTGTGCGGGGAGTCGTCGCCGGGGAGCAGCGCGCCGCCGGAGCGGCGTCGCGGCCAGTGCCACGTACGAGCGGCGCAGCACGGCCAGGACGAGCAGGACGGGGACGGACAGGCCCAGCCACGGCAGGAACGTTTCGAGGAGGCTGCCCACGTGCCCGGGACTGCCGGGGACCACGGAGTGGAGGGCCAGGAGGAGGGCGATCAGGGCGGAGAGCACCCCGAGGACCCGCCCCCGCCGCCCGCTCCACGGTGCTCTGCTGTTCTGCGGCTTCGTCATCGCCCCTCCCGGGTCCCCGTACACCGTGCCGGACGGCACGACGTCGCACGTGACGACGACGCGGTGGTCACCGGCCCGGTTCCGGACGCCCGCCCGGCCGTGGCTCAGGCGTAGGCCGGCGTTCCGGCGTACGGGCCGCCCACCTCCCACGCCTGGTGCATCGCGTCCGCGAAGGCCGCGGCCAGTTTGTGCTCGCCGCTGGGGCCGGGGTGCGTGCCGTCGTACGTGTCCGTGTGGATGTCGTAGCCCGTGGGGTGCGAGGCCAGCAGGAGCGGGGAACGCGGATCGTCGAGGTCGGAGACCGCCTTGGCGAGCAGTGTGTTGAAGCGGTCGCACTCGTCGGCGAAGGGGGCGTCGGACTCGGCCCGTATGTTCGGTATCACGGGGAGCAGCACCATCTTGACGTGCGGGTTCGCCGACCTGGCCGCGGCGATGAAGGCCCGTGCGGTGCGGGCCGTCCGGTCGCTGTCCGTGTAGAAGCCGAGGTCGATCAGGCCGAGCGAGACGAGCAGGATGTCCGCGCGGGTGGCCGTGACCGCGTCCGCGACGACCGGGGCCATGTGGAGCCAGCCCTCGCCCCAGCCGGCCAGGTGCCGCCTCGCGGCAGCGGGGAAGGCCGGGTCGCCGTACGCGTGGGACAGAGGGGCGTTCGCGTCGGTGTCGTACAGCTCGGTGCGCGGTCCCGTGATGGCGTACCCGCCCTCGCCGAGGGTCGCTTCGAGGTGCTGCCACATGCGGTAACGCCAGGTGAAATCGCCGGCACGCCCGATGGTCATGGAGTCGCCGACGAAGAGAAAACGCATGGCGACATCATGGCCGATCACCACTCCGGCCTGATACGTGACAGTGGACACTTGTGCCATGAGATCGCTGACTGTCTGCGCTGCCGCCACCCTCCTGTTCCTCGCCGGGGCGGTGCCCGCCGTGGCGGACGACGGGGACGGGGCCGACCGGACCTTCACGATCGAGGACCCCCGGATCACCGAGTCCAGCGGCCTCGCGGCCAGCCGGCTCCACCCCGGCGTCTACTGGACGCACAACGACAGCGAGGACGGGCCGTACGTCTACGCCGTCGACTCCCGGACCGGGAAGACCGTCGCGACGATCACCATGCGGGGGGTGGGGGAGCCCCGCGACGTGGAGGCGATCTCGCTCGGCCCGGACGGGAATCTGTACGTCGGCGACATCGGCGACAACCTCGACGGGTCCTGGGACCACGTCTGGATCTACCGCTTCCCCGAGCCGGAGCGGCTCGGCGACGCCACCGTGCGGGCCACGCAGTTCGACGTGAAGTACGCCGACGGGGCCCGCGACGCCGAGGCGCTGATGGTCCACCCGAAGACGGGGCGGGTGTACATCGCCTCCAAGAACGAGGACGGCGGTGGTCTCTACGAGGGTCCCGCGAAGCTGACCACCGGCGGGGCCAACGTGTTCCGGCGGGTGGGCGAGGTGCCGTGGGTGACGGACGGGGCGTTCTCGCCGGACGGGAAGGACCTGGTGCTGCGCTCGTACTTCAGCACCCGGGGCTACGCCTTCGAGGACGGCCGGCTCGGTGCGGACCACCGGGTGAGCGTGCCGCTCCAGGGGCAGTCCGAGTCGGTGACGTTCACCGCGGACGGCTCGGCGCTGATGTCCGGCTCCGAGGGGGAGCGGAGCGAAGTGGTCCGGGTGGACGTCGAGGGCGGCGGGAACGGCGGCGAGGCGGCGTCCCGGGAGGGCGGCGGGCCCTCCTCCGACGCGGGGGGCGGCGAAGGCACCGGAAACGTCGGGGTGACCGGGGGCGCCGTGCTCCTGGGCCTCGTCGTGCTGGCCGTGATCGGCGTCAAGCGGCGGCGCGGCGAGGGGTGAAACGGCCCGGGACCGTCGGCGGCGGGTCCTGCGCGGGGGCGGTCGCGGGTCAGTCCTCGTCGGTGACGGGGCGGAGCTCGTAGTGCAGCGTCCGGTCCCGCTTCGCCCGGTGGACCAGCGGTACGACCACGCCGTGCAGGACCGGGTGCTTGCGCGAGAGCATCCGCGCCGCGTGCGTGTTCTCCCGCGAACCGGCCTGGAGCAGACGGGCGTGGGCGTCGATCTGCGGCCCCGTCGGTCTGCCGCCCACCGTGCACGGGCCGATCCGCACCCTCGGATGGTTGCGCATCCGGTCCACCTTCCACGCCGAGGAGAACGTGCGGATGTAGGCGTGGTCGCCTTCGACGGCGATGCTGACGGGGGTGTGGACCTCGGATCCGTCCTGCCGCCGGGAGCTGAGCAGGACGGCGTACTGCTTCACGAACGGCTCCAGCTCGCGGATCGTGTCCATACCTCCCATGGTCCACGGATCGAGTGCCGCGTCATTTCCGCGCGTGCTCCCGTAGGAGCGCTTCGAGGCCGCCGGGGGCGTTACGGGGTGCACGGGGGACAGGCGGCTCGGCCTGGCCACCCTGCCGCCGGCCGTACGCAGGTTCCAGCGTCTCGGCCGCTGACCGGCCGGGCCCCGGCATAGGGTCGGCACCCTATGCCGACGACGACCACCGGGCCCGCCCCCTTCTCCACCCAACGCCTCGACGCGTTGCCGCTCGACACCGCGTACGCCGACGAGATGGCCACCGTTCTCGCGGACCCCTCCCTGCACGCGTACACGGGAGGTGCCCCGGAGGACGCGGACACCCTGCGCGCCCGCTACGCGCGCCGGAGCGCGGGCTCCCCCGACCCCGCCGAACGGTGGTGGAACTGGGTGCTCCGGGTCCGCGCCGACGGCCGCCTGGCCGGCTACGTACAGGCGACCGTGCGTGGTTCGCGGGCCGAGGTGGCCTGGGTGGTGGGAGCCGGCCGGCAGGGCCGGGGGTACGCGAAGGAGGCCGCCACCGGCCTGGTCCGGCACCTGCTGGACGGGGGAGCGGTCCGTACCGTGATCGCCCACATCCACCCGGAGCACGGCGCGTCCGCCGCCGTCGCCGCGGCAGCCGGACTGCTGCCCACGGACGAGTGGGAGGACGGTGAGGTGCGGTGGCGCGTGGACGCGCCACGCCCGGGACCGGGACGGGTCTGACGGGTTATTTCCGCAGGCCCCGGCGGAGGGGGTGCGGGCGGCGCCCGGTGTCGGGCCCGGGGACGGGACGCCTCCTCGTCCGAGGTGTCCGTCGCGCATCGGGCCGTTCCGGTACCGGAGTTGAAGCCGCCCCCTCCCCACTACAGTGCCTGACCGTGACCGCATTCGACTTCCTGCAGACGACCCGGGCGTCGTACGACGCCATCGCCGACGCATACGCCACCCGTTTCCGGGGTGAACTGGCCGCCAAGCCCCTCGACCGGGCCGTACTGGTGGCGTTCGCCGAACTCGTGCGGGACAGAAGCGGCGGGCCCGTCGCCGATGTGGGCTGCGGCACGGGTCGGGTGACGGGGTATCTGCACGGACTGGGGGTCGACGTGTTCGGCATCGACCTGTCCCCGGGGATGCTGGCCGCCGCCCGGCGGGACCATCCGGGACTGCGGTTCGAGGAAGGATCCATGCTCGGCCTCGACCTGCCGGACGGCGGCCTCGGCGGACTGCTGGCCTGGTACTCCACGATCCACGTACCGGACGATCAACTACCGCGTGTGTTCGCCGAGTTCTTCCGGGTGCTCGCCCCGGGCGGCCACCTCCTGCTGGGCTTCCAGGCGGGTGACGGGGTGCTGCGCCGGACGGAGGCGTTCGGGCACGACATCGACCTCGACTTCCGCCGCCGGCGGCCGGAGTGGATGGCCGAGCTGCTGATCACGGCGGGGCTGACGATGAACGCCCGGGTGGTGCGCGAGATCGACGAGGAGGGCGACTTCCCCGAGACGAGCGGGCAGGCCTTCCTGCTGGCGCGGAAGCCGATTGTCAGTGGTGGGCGGGAGGATGGGGACACCGACTGAGGGGGCTTTGATGGGGACCTGGGGCATGGGTCATTTCGACAGCGACACCGCCGCGGACTTCGCCGGGAATCTCGACGACGCGCCGTCCGACAAGCGCGAGAGCGTGATCAGGGAGGCGCTGACGGTCGTCGTCCGTACGGGGCCGCAGGAGTACCTCGACGCCGACGACGGAGTCGTGGCGGTGGCCGCGGCGGCGCTTCTCGCGGCCCGAAGGCCGGGCGGCGCACCGGTGGACACCGTGTACGGCCCGGATGAGCCCCTGCCCCCGTTCGCCCAGGACCTGGGCCCGCTGGCGGTGCTGGCCCTGGACCGGGTCGTCGCCGACGAGTCCGAGGTGCTGGAGCTCTGGGCGGAGGCGGGGGAGGGCGATCAGTGGCGTGCGGGGGTGCTCGCCCTCCGCGAGGTCCTGGCGGGGGGAGCGGGGCTCCGGACGCCGGCCGGGTGACCCGGCACCGACACATATGGGCTGGTGTCGAGACCATCGTCGTAGGACGGTGCGCCCCGGTTCGTCCCGCAGGCGGTGCGCCACCCGGTCGAGTGACGCAGAGACGGCCCCGCACGCCTCAGGTGTGCGGGGCCGTCTCGTGCGCGCAGGGGTTACAGCTTGTCGATCACGTAGTCGACGCAGGCCGTCAGCGCCTGGACGTCCGCCGGGTCGATCGCCGGGAACATCGCCACGCGCAGCTGGTTGCGGCCCAGCTTGCGGTACGGCTCCGTGTCGACGATGCCGTTGGCACGGAGCACCTTGGCGACCGCCGCCGCGTCGATGCCCTCCTCGAAGTCGATCGTGCCGATGACCTGCGAGCGCTTCGCGGGGTCGGTGACGAACGGGCTCGCGTAGGTGGACTTCTCGGCCCAGCCGTACAGGTGCTGCGACGAGGCGGCCGTGCGGCCGGTGGTGAAGTCCAGGCCGCCCTGGGTGTTCATCCACTTCAGCTGCTCGTTCAGCAGGAAGAGCGTGGCGAGCGCCGGGGTGTTGTACGTCTGATTCTTCAGGGAGTTGTCGATCGCCGTGGGCAGCGAGAAGAACTCCGGTACGTGCCGGCCGGAGGCGTGGACACGTGCGGCGCGCTCCAGGGCCGCCGGGGAGAACACGCCGATCCACAGGCCGCCGTCGGAGGCGAAGGACTTCTGCGGGGCGAAGTAGTAGACGTCCGTCTCGGTGATGTCGACCGGCAGGCCGCCCGCGCCGGAGGTGGCGTCCACCAGGACGAGTGAACCCTCGTCGGCGCCCGTGACCCGCTCGACCGGGGCGGCGACACCGGTGGAGGTCTCGTTGTGGGTGAAGGCGTATACGTCGACGCCCGCCTCGGCCTCCGGGTCCGGGTGGGTGCCCGGGTCGGAGGCGATGACGGTGGGGTCGGCCAGCCACGGGGCGAGCTTGGCGGCCTTCGCGAACTTGGACGAGAACTCGCCGAAGTTCAGGTGCTGGGACTTGTTCTCGATGAGACCGTGCGTCGCGATGTCCCAGAAGGCGGTGGACCCGCCGTTGCCCAGGACGACCTCGTAGCCCTCGGGGAGGGAGAAGAGGCCGCGTACACCGTCACGCACCTCGCCGACCAGGTTCTTGACCGGGGCCTGGCGATGGGACGTACCGAGGAGAGAGGTGCCCGTGGCGGCCAGCGCGTCGAGCGCCTCCGTCCGCACCTTGGAGGGTCCGGCGCCGAAACGGCCGTCGGCGGGCTTGATGTCAGCGGGAATCTGGATGTCGGCCACGAGCCGGAGCGTAGTCCCTCCGGGGTCGGGTCGAGGACCGTGTCCGTCGGATGAGACGCGAGCGTCACGGCTCGTGGACAGTGTGTGCGCGGCCCTCAGCCCAGGTCGACCGGGAGCTCGTGCAGGTCGTTCTGGGTCACGATCGGCTTGTTGCGCAGCTCGGAGGCCGGTACCGCGAGATCCAGCTCGGGGAAGCGCTCGTACAGCGCCGGGAGGGCCACCCCGGCCTCCATCCGGGACAGCGCGGCACCGGGGCAGACGTGCGGGCCGTGGCCGAAGGCGATGTGCCGGTTCGGGGAGCGGGTGATGTCGAAGTCACCCGCGGTCGGCCCGTACTGCCGCTCGTCGCGGCCCAGTGCGCCGAAGGAGACGATCAGCGCCTCGCCCTTGGGCAGGACCCGGTCGCCGACCTCGATGTCCTCGGTCGCGAACCGGATGAGGACGTGCGAGGTCGGGGAGTTCCAGCGCAGGGTCTCCTCGATCACGTTCTCCCACGGCACCTCCCCGGCGAGTACGCGCTCGCGCTGCTCGGGGTGGGTCTGGAGCGCCTCCACGACGTTGACGATGAGGCTGATCGTGGTCTCGTGACCGGCCGCGATGATCAGCTGCAGCGTGTTGACGATCTCCTCGTCGGTGAGGTGGTCGCCGTCCTCGGAGGCCGCGATCAGCGCGCTCGTCAGGTCGTCGCCCGGGTTCGCCCGCTTGCCGTCCACGATCTTCGTGAAGAGGGAGCCGAGGTCCGCCATCATCTGCGGCACCTCCTCCGGCGGGGTCTGCGTCGAGAAGAACTTCTCGAAGAGCTCCTTCAGCCGCGGGTGGTCGGCCGCGTCCACGCCCATCAGCTCGCTGATGACGTTCATGGGCAGCGGGTAGGCGAATTCGGCCTTCAGGTCGACGGGCTCGCCCTCGGGCAGCGCGGCCAGCCGGTCCAGGCTCGCGTTCGTCAGCGCCTCGATGCCCTCGCGCAGCCGCTCCACGCGCTTCACGGTCAGCGCCTGGGCGACCAGGGTGCGGAGCCTGCGGTGCTCCGTGCCGTCCACCGTGAGCATGGAGCGGCCCGGGTTGGCCAGGCCGATCAGCGGCCAGTCCATGGGGATCTCGCCGCGCTGCCAGGCGTTCCAGACGTTGATGTCCTTGACCACACGGCTGTCGGTGAGCAGCTGACGTGCCTCGGCGTGATGGGTGACCGCGTAGCAGTGCACCCCGCCGGGGAGCTCCACCTCGGCCAGTGGCCCGGCGGCGCGCAGCGCGGCACTCTCGCCGTCGAGGTCGGCGACGAAGGGATCGAGGACGATCCGGGTCATTTCTGGCCTCCAAGTGCGGGGGTCGGGGTGAAGTGCACCGGCAGGTCGGTCAGCCCGCGGAGCCACGGGGACGGGCGCCGGGTCAGCTGGTCCTCGGGCACGTCGAGGTCGATGTCGGGAAGCCGGTCCAGGAGCACCTCGATCCCCGTGCGGGCGATGACCTCGGCGGTCTCCTGGGCGGGGAACGGGCAGCGGTGCTCCCCGTGGCCGAAGGAGAGGAAGGCGTTGTTGCCGCCGGTCAGCGTGGAGCCGTCGGTGCGCACCTGGGGGTCGCCGTTGGCCGCGGCGATGCCGAGGAGCAGCATGTCGCCGGCGCGGATGTGACGTCCGCCGAGGTGGGTGTCGCGGGAGGCCCAGCGGCCGGCCACGTTCTGGGACGGGGTGTCCTCCCAGAGCACTTCGTTCATGGCCTCGGCGACGCTGTGCCGTCCGCCGGAGAGCGAGGCGGCGAAGCGGTCGTCGGTCAGCATCAGACGCAGTGAGTTGCCGATCCAGTCGGCTGTCGGCTGGTGGCCGGCCGCCATCATGACCATGAGGTCCTGGGCGACCTCCTCGTCGGTGAAGCCGCCGGGGGCGTCCAGCATCCTGGTCGCGACGTCGTCGCCCGGCTCCGTGTGCTTGTCGGCCAGGAGCTGGAACATGGCCCCGCCCAGGTGCTGCTGGCCGGCCAGGGCCCGCTCACGGCCGTCGATCATGTCGTTGAGCGCCCCCACGAGCGGCGCCCCGACCTCGTCGCTGAACCCGTAGAGCTTCGCGAGCACGCGGGCGGGGAGCAGCATCGCGTACTCGGCGATGATGTCGGTCCGCCCGGTGGCGCAGAACCGGTCGATGAGGCTGTCGGCGAAGTCCTCCGCGTACCCCTTCAGCGCGAACGGGTCGACTGCCTCCAGCGCGTTGCTGATCATGGCCGCGCGGACGGTGTGCCGCTCACCGACCGTGTAGAGGATCGACGGCTGCTTGCGGCCGATCATCGGCAGCAGCGGCCAGCCGTCCGGGATGTTGTCCCACTGGTTCCACAGGTCCGAGTCCCGGCTGAAGAGCACCGGGTCTCCGGTGACCTGGTGCAGTTCGCGATAACCGATGATCAGCCAGGCTGGTATGCCGCCGTCGAGCACGACCGGGGCCACCGCGCCGTGGTCGCGGCGCATGTCCCGGTACAGCTGCACGGGGTCGGTCTGGAACCGTGGCCCGGACAGGGGTATGGAACCGTGGGGCACGGGGCACTGGGTCACAGCGTGGGCTCCGGGGTCTTTGCGGCCGCCGGGGCGGGGCTTCCCGCCGGGGCCGCGTCCGCGGCCTTCGCACGGGCGACGGAGAGTGCGTGGAGGTGTTCGACGAGCGTGATCAGGACGTACTTGCTGGAGGACCGGTCCCGGGCGTCGCACTCGACGAGCGGGACGTCGGGGGAGAGGTCCAGGGCCTCCCGGATCTGCTGCTCGGAGTGGAGCGGTCCGCCGAAGTCGTTGCACGCGACGATGAACGGGGTGCCGTGGTGCTCCAGCCGGTCGATCGCGTACCAGGAGTCGGCGAGCCGCCGGGTGTCGACGAGGACGACGGCGCCCAGGGTCCCGGAGAAGAGGCGGTCCCACAGGAACCAGAAGCGTTCCTGTCCGGGAGCGCCGAAAAGGTAGAGGACCGAGTGCGCGTCGAGCGTGATCCGGCCGAAGTCGAAGGCGACCGTGGTGGACGTCTTGGACTGCACGCCGTCGAGGTGGTCGACGGCCTCGCCCGCGCGGGTCATGGTCTCTTCGGTGTTGAGCGGACGGATCTCGCTCACGGAACGGACCATGGTGGTCTTGCCGACCCCGAAGCCGCCGACGACGACGATCTTCAGTCCGTTGTCGGCTGTCGCCTGCAGGGCGGCACGGTCAGAGGTTGCGGAGTCCAACGAGTACCTGTTCCAAGGTGTCGGTGTCGGGGAGCCGGTCCGCGACACGGGCAGTACGGGGGTGGCGGGCGCTGATCCGGCCGGTGTCGAGCAGGTCGCAGAGCATGATGCGCACGATGCTGACGGGCAGGTTCAGGGTTGCCGAGATCTCGACGACCGCGGTGGGCCGCTGGCACATCCGCAGGATCGCGACGTGTTCCGACTGCATCCCGGGGTTCGGATCGCATTCGGCGACGACGAGCGTCACCAGGTCGAACGCGGCCGAGTCGGACCGGCTGCGGCCACCCGTGAGGGTGTACAGCCGGTCCGGATCGTCGTCGCGTCCGGGGCGGGGGCGCGGCGCCGACGTCATACGTTCGCGGTTTCCGTGGTCGGGGCCGCCGCGCCGTCCGCCTCCGCGGGGGTCCTCGGCGGGGCCACGAGGTACTCGCCGAGCTGCTCGACGAGCTCGCTCATGTTGTGGCCGACGAGGCCGACGTCGGAGTCCTCGGCGGCGACCACCGCGAGGTGCGCGCCCGCGCCCGCCTCGACGATGAACAGCACACCGCCGTAGAACTCGGCCATCGCGGACCGTACGCCGCCGGTGCCGTCACCGAACTCGATGGACGCGCCGTGCGACAGGCTCTGGATCCCGGCCGAGATCGCGGCCAGCTGATCCGCCTGGTCGACGGAGAGCTCGGGGGTACGGCACAGCTTCAGGCCGTCCCGGGACAGGACGAGGGCGTGCCGGGCGCCGGGCGTGCGGTCCAGGAGCCCCTCCAGCAGCCAGTTGAGCTTCTCGTCGGTGGTCGCGGTCATCGGGTGTTGCCTTCCGGGTGCGGGGAGTTGGCTCGTACCGCCTGGCTGAAGGTGCTGAAGCGCGCGGCCTGGACCTTCGGATCGGTGGCACGGGGCCGGGGGGAGTCGGCGCCGCCGGGGGTGGCATTGCCGGTACGGGATTCGGCGGCGGCCAGGGTGCGGCCGCGGCGGCGCTTGGGCAGTCCGCTGTCGCCGAACTGGGGCACGGCACCGGTGGATTCGGACGCGGACTCCGGCCCGGACGCGGGTTCCGGCGCGGACCCGGTCACGGTCCCGGGGGAGCCCGGTGCGGCGGCCGTCATGTGGTCCGGCTCCGGCTCGGGGCGGCCGGCCACCGGGGCGGGTGCGGGGGCCGGTACGGCGGCCGGGGCGGGGACCGGGGCACGGGAGATGAGCTCCTGCGGCAGCATCATCAGCGCGCCCGTACCACCGCGCGCCGACGGCCGGAAGGAGACGGTCAGACCGTGCTTACGGGCCAGCCGGCCGACGACGGCGAGGCCGAGCCGGGTGCCGGAGAGACCCGTGAGGTCCTGGTTCTCGGCGGACACGGCACGCTCCGCGCGGCGCAGCTGCACGTCGCTCATCACCAGACCGCTGTCCTCGACGGTGACGACGATGCCGGCCGGGACCTCCTCGACGTACACGTGCACTTCGGCGGTGGGCGGCGAGAAGTTGGCGGCGTTGTCGAGGAGCTCCGCGAGGGCGTGCATGACGCCCTCGGCGGCGTGACCGGCGATCGCCACGTCACTGGTGGAGTGCAGGCGGATGCGCTGGTAGCTGCCGATCCGGCCCATCGCGCCGCGCAGGATCGACTCCATGACGATCGGCTTCGCCCAGCGGCGCCCGGAGCGGGCGCCGGTCAGCACGGCGATGGAGTCGGCGAGGCGGCCCGCCTGGGCGGTGCGGTGGTCCAGGTGCAGCAGGTCGCCGAGCACGTCCTCGGCGGTGTGCCGGTGCTCCATCTCGCGCAGGTCGGCCAGCATGCTCGTGGCCAGGGCCTGCATGCGGCCCGCGGCGTTGGCACAGGCGGCGACCGCCGCGGAGCGCTCGGTCTCACTGCGCCGGGCCCGGGCGGTGAGCCGCTCGACCTCCGCGGTGAGACGGCGGGTCTGCTCGGCGGCCTCCTCGGTGGCGCGGGCGACCAGGCCGTTGGCCTCGGCGGTGACCCGGGCGGTTTCGGCGGCGGCGGCCGCCCTGATCCGGGCCGTCTCCGCGGTGAAGCGCTGTGCCTCGGCGGCGGAGGACGAGACGAGCCGGGAGGTCTCGGCGGTGAAGCGTTCGGAGTCGGCGGCCCGCAGCGCGCGGAGATTGCGTGCGGTGGCGAGCGTGTGGACGGTGACGGCCACCGCGACGCACAGCAGTACGGCGGCGGCGCTCGCCCCCCAGGACAGCGGGGTCCGTACCGAGGTGGGAGCGGCGGCGACCGCCCACAGGCACAGGGAACCGGTAACGGCCGCTGAGATCAGCAGGGCGAGTGCGGTCGGCCGGAGTGAAGGGCGCAATCGGAGTCCTCGGGGCGGACGGTTCAAAGGGAAGGGACAATCGGGACACTCGGGGCGGCCGTGACGATAGGGCCACAACTGGAGCTGATTGTTCCTGATCAAGTCATGGCAACTATAGGAGAATTGGCAAGTTGTTTGGGGATTCCTTGTGGCCACTTCTGTTTCAAATTTGGCTTGAAGGCGACTCTGGCTGAGTGCTGTGGGTGCCGTCCCGGGGGTGAACCGGGGCTACGGGCGGGGAATGTGTGCCATATGTGACGGTATGTACCCTGCGGGGCGTTTGGTTTATCACGATCGTCGCTCAGGAGCGGGTGGCCAGCTAATGTGAGCGGTCCGGTGCAGCCGACCCGCCGAGGTCGCGCACTGCCGTATGACACGCCGCGCGCCTTGAAGGGGGAGGCGCCGTGTGGGCCCCGACGGAGGACGCAGGCAACCGTGGACGCGCAAGGCCGTGGGCGGGACGAGGGAATCGACCCCGCAGACCAGTGGGTACTCAACCCGGACACCGGTGATTACGAACTGCGACTGACTCCCTCCGCAGGGCGATCAGCCGCACCGTCCTCCCCGGGAGGCACTTCGGCCCCGCCGTCGCCGCGTCGCCGCTCGAAGCCCGCGACGCCGCCCCCGGGCGGGCGGCCCTCCGTCCCGGGGCAGCGCACCGGGCGCAGGGGTGCCGACGCGCGCGGCGGCGAGGACGACCCGCAGCCGGAGCGGAAGCCGGGCGGCCGGGCCGCGAACCGGTCCGCCGCAGGCCGCGTCGCCGCGGCGTCCACGGGGCGCCGCAGGACGAGGCCGAAGAAGTCCGGCAAGAAGAAGGCCCTGGTGTGGACCGGCGGCGTACTGGCCTTCCTGCTGGTGGGTGTCGGGACCACGGGCTATTTCGTGTACGAGCACTTCAACGGCAACATCACGTCCGTCTCCAGCGACGGGGCCGGGACCGGCGGCTTCAGCAAGGACCGGGCCATCAACATCCTGGTGATCGGGACGGACAAGCGGACCGGTGCGGGCAACGAGGGCTACGGGGACAAGGAGAGCGCCGGCCACGCCGACACCACGATCCTCTTCCACGTCTCCAAGGACCGTACGAACGCCACCGCGCTGAGCATTCCGCGTGACCTGGTGGCGGCCATCCCGGACTGCCCGACGACGCAGAGCGACGGCTCGACGAAGGACATCCCCGGGACCGACGGCGCTCGCTTCAACACGAGCCTCGGGCAGGCCGAGCGGACCCCCAGCTGCACCATGCGCACCGTCACGGAGCTGACCGGCATGGAGGTCGACCACTTCATGGTGGCCGACTTCAACGCGGTCAAGACCCTGACCACGGCCGTCGACGGCGTGGAGATCTGCCTCGACAAGGACATCAACGACGAGAAGTCCCACCTGAACCTCACGAAGGGCGAGCACACCCTCCAGGGCGAGCAGGCGCTGGCCTTCCTGCGCACCCGGTACTCCGTCGGCTTCGGCAGCGACCTGAGCCGTATCGAGCTCCAGCAGCAGTTCCTGGGATCGCTCATGCGCAAGCTGAAGTCCAACGACACCCTGACCAGCCCCACCAAGATGTGGAGTCTCGCCGAGGCGGCCACCAAGGCACTCACCGTCGACGACAAGATCGCCGACATAAACGAGCTGCGCAAACTGGGCATGGAACTGGCCTCGGTCGACCCGAAGAACATCACGTTCACCACGGTGCCGGTGCT
This sequence comes from Streptomyces sp. NPDC025273, assembly GCF_040638585.1. NCBI lineage: Bacteria > Bacillati > Actinomycetota > Actinomycetes > Kitasatosporales > Streptomycetaceae > Streptomyces > Streptomyces sp. NPDC025273. The sequence goes on along the minus strand of NZ_JBEZYP010000005.1, from coordinate 224,698 downwards.
GGACAACCCGAACGACAAGGCCACCGTCATACTCGACAAGTCCAAGGCCCCGCAGGTGTTCTCGATGATGCGCGAGGACGTCTCCTTCACCGCGGTGGAGAAGCAGGAGAAGGCCGCGGCGAAGGCCGAGGCGGCGGCCAAGCTGAAGGGCGAGATGGCCGACCCGGCGGACGTGCGGGTCGATGTCTACAACGGCGGTGCCCCGGGCGGGTCCGCGCAGAACGCCCTGGACTGGCTGCAGAACGAGGAGGGCGTGCTGAAGTCCACCAACAAGGCCAACGCCCCCGAGAACGTCAAGAAGACCCAGCTCGTCTACGCCCCCAACCAGGCGGACCAGGCCCGCCGGCTGGCCGCACTGATGGGCCTGTCGGCCTCGGTGATGAAGCCGACGACGACGGACGCGGGCGAGATGGACCCGATGATGCTGACCCTGGGCCCCGACTTCAAGGAGGCGGGCACTCCGCTCGCGGCCCCGGACAAGGCCCCGGCCGACATCCAGCAGGTCCAGGCCGACAAGGCGGTCTGCGCGAAGTAGCGCGTCCGCGCGGGCCCCGGCCCCGCCGGCCCGGACCGGTCTTTCACTTCCGGTCGACGATCTCCCGTGCGAGCGCCACGAGTTGCGGCAGCGCGGGGTGGCCGGGCCCGTCCCGCCGGGCCAGCAGGACGGGCAGCGGCGGGGCGTCGTCGAGGGGCCGGTAGGCGACCCCGGCGTGCGGGTGCATGTCGGCGGTGGACGCGGCGGAGACCCCGGCCCCGCGCCCCGCGGCGATGGCGGTGAGCCAGTCGTCGGTGTTGGCGACGGTGAGCGTGGAGACGGGCCGCGCCTGCCGGGGCCACAGGTCGAGCGTGGTGGTGCCGGAGACGGTGTTCAGGACGACGGCGTCCCCGGCCAGGTCCGCCAGCGACAGCGACCGGTGGGCGGCGAGCGGCCCGTCGGCGGCGACGGCCGCCACCCGGTTCTCGGTGAACAGCACCTCGGTGACCAGCCCCGGGGCGTCCACCGGCCCGCGCAGGAGCGCCGCGTCGACCTCGCCCCGCGTCAGCCCCGCCGTACGGTCGTCGATCCGCCGCAGTTCGAGCGGGGTCAGCGGGTGGCGCCGCTGCCAGGTCCGCAGGAGCGGCGTGGTGTACGGGCCGAACGCCGACCAGGCGTGCCCGAGCCGCAGCGGTCGGTGGCGCAGCCGCTCCGGCCCCACGGCCTCGTCGAAGGCGCCGACCGCGGCGGCTGCCTTGTCCCGGAAGGCGACACCCTCGGGGGTGAGGGCGAGGTGGTGCGTGGACCGGTCGACGAGCCGCACGCCCAGGTGTTTCTCCAGAGCCGCGAGCGTCCGGGAGACGACGGGCTGGGTGAGCCGGAGCCGGGTGGCGGCCCGGGTGACGCTGCCCTCGTCCGCGATCGCGAGGAAGGCCCGGAGGTGGCGCACTTCGATACCGCGTCCGCCACCCTTGCCGCCACCCTGTCCTGCGCTCATGCGTGGGGAGCATAACGGGAGCGCAATCGGCATTTCACGCGAGGCGCGCGTGTCTCTACGGTGAGTGGGGGAGGGGCGCGACGGTGGTGCCGTATTGTGGACCTCGCAGTTCAATCCAGTGAACTTCCCGAAAGGTGTCAGGTGAACGACCCGCGCAGTGCCGCAGAGCCGGCCGCAGCCGTCGCCGTACCGGAGGCGGTGTCCGCGCTCGACGGGCCCGGCGATGGCGGCCCGAGCCCGTCAGGTGCCCGCCGGGCGGCCCTCGGGCCGGTCGCGCTGGTGGTCGCGGGCGGGCTGTCCGTGCAGTTCGGAGCGGCGATCGCGGTTCTGCTGATGCCGAGGGCGGGCGCGCTCGGCGTGGTCACCCTGCGCCTCGCCGCCGCCGCGCTCGTCCTGCTGGTCGTCTGCCGCCCGAAGCTGCGCGGCCACTCGCGCGCGGACTGGGGCACCGTGGTGGCCTTCGGCGTCGTGATGGGTGCCATGAACACGCTCTTCTACCAGGCAGCCGAACGCATCCCGCTGGGTGCCGCCGTCACCCTGGAGGTGCTCGGCCCGCTGGTCCTCTCCGTGGTCGCCTCCCGTCGCCTGGTCAACCTCGTCTGGGCGGGCCTGGCCCTCGGCGGCGTCGTCCTGCTGAGCGGCGGCGGATTCGACCGGCTGGACCCGGTCGGAGCGGCGTACGCACTGGGGGCCGGCGCCATGTGGGCGGCGTACATCGTCTTCAGCGCGCGCACCGGCCGCCGCTTCCCGCAGGCCGACGGTCTGGCCCTGGCGATGGTGGTGGCGGCGGTCCTCTCGCTGCCCCTCGGCATCATGGAAGCCGGCTCGAAACTCCTGGTCCCGTCCACGCTGGCGCTGGGCGCGGCGGTGGCCGTGCTGAGCTCGGTCCTCCCGTACACCCTGGAGCTCATGGCCCTGCGCCGGCTGCCCGCCCCCACCTTCGCGATCCTGATGAGCCTGGAACCCGCCATCGCCGCCGCGGCCGGCTTCCTCCTCCTCGACCAGGCGCTGTCCACGACCGACGCCCTGGCCATCGCGCTGGTCATCGGAGCGAGCATGGGCGCGGTGCGCGCCGCGTCGCGGAGAGGGACGATGGAAGGGACCTGAGGAAGGAGGCCCGCCCATGGGATCCACGAAGGGAACCGATGAGTACGACGGGCTCTACTCGCACACCCCCTCGCAGGCCGAGGGCGACCGCGACGAGCCCTCCATGCGCGGCACGGCCTCCGAGGCCCACCCGGACGTCCCGCGGACCGAACCCTCGCAGGCCGAGGGCGACCGTACCGAGTAGGCGTGGCTCAGGCGTCGAAGGGCAGGATGCGGAACGCGGCGAATCCGGGCGTCAGGGGTGTGATGGCCCGGAAGTCGCGCTGATCGAGGGTGAAGATGCGATCGGTCCTGTACCGGTCCGCGAGGACGCCGCCCACCGCATCCGCGAGATCCAGCCTCAGCCCCTCGTACTCGTGGCGCACCTGATGCGCCGCACCGAGGTCTGCGGGCTCAAGCTCGGCCAGCCTGTACTGGCCGTCGGCCATGCGGGAGTTCAGCGCCTCCATCACCTGCATCGCGGCCGGGAAGCCGAGGTCCCGGTGCACCAAGTGATCCAGTTCGGTGACGACGAGCGGTGTGCCCGGTGGGTGGGTGACCGGCGAGGAGCGTACGGCCCTGCTGGTCCTCATCGGCGGCCGGTTCCGCGTGGAGCTCCCCGGGCGAAGCGTCCTGCTGGGCCGGCAGGGTGACTACGTTGTGGGGCCGGGGCGTCGACCACTCCTGGTCGCGGGGGAGGAGTCCGTGGTGCTGGCCGTCCGTCCCCGGCTGCGGGGTGACCGGCGGCGCCTGACCGGGGGATCGCCTCTCCGGGAATGTCCGGTGCCCAAGGCATTGCGAGCGGTTCGCTTTTTTCGTCACAGGCGATGCCTGGCACTCGTGCCGGCCGCCGGACCGGACGACGATGGACGGATGAGCAACGAACCCATCTCCCTCGCCAAGGCCCTCGCCTCCTTCGACGCCCTGTGGAGCCCCCGCATCGTCACGCGCGTCAACGACTACGACGTCCGCATCGCCAAGGTCGAGGGCACGCACCTCTGGCACGTCCACGAGGACACCGACGAGTTCTTCCTGGTCCTCGACGGGGAGTTGCGCATCGCCCTGCGGGAGCCCGCCGGGGAGCGCACGGTCCACCTCCCGAAGGGCGCCGTCTTCACCGTCCCCCGGGGTGTGGAGCACAAGCCGTCCGCTCCGTCCGGCGCCGCCATCCTGATGTTCGAGCCCGCCGGGACACCGACCGTAGGCGATCGGCACGACGACATCCCGGACCACGTGGACGCGACGACCGGGCACCCGCTCGCCACCTGACCGGGCACGCCGTCCCGCCCCCGAAAATGAATGATGCAAGCATGCTTGCTTGTTTTCTGGGGCGCTGGCATGCTCCGGGGCACACCGCCACGCCCCGAGGGAGCGCACCGTGTCCGATGCCGCAGCCGTGACCGTCGCCGTGCTCGACGACCTGCGTCAGGAGAGCGACGAACTCGACCTGCTGGTCGCCGGGTTGAGCGCCGGAGCATGGGCCGGGCCGACACCGGCCGAAGGATGGACCGTCGCCCATCAGATCGCCCACCTGAACTGGACCGACGAGGTCGCGCTGATCGCCGTCACCGAGCCCGCTTCCTTCGCCGCCGAGGCCGACAAGGCGATCGCCGCCCCGGAGACCTTCGTCGACGAGGAAGCCGAGGAGAGGGTCGCCCTCCTGCCGCCCGAAGCTCTGCTCACGCAGTGGCGTCAGGACAGGGCGCGGCTCCACCGGGCACTGCGGGAGGCGCCTGCCGGGGCCAGATTCCCCTGGTACGGGCCGCCCATGAGCGTCGCCTCGATGGCGACCGCGCGGCTCATGGAGACGTGGGCCCACGGGCAGGACGTCGCCGACGCCCTCGGGGTGACACGGAAGCCGACCGCGCGGCTGCGGCACGTGGCCAGGATCGGGGTACGGGCCCGGGACTACGCCTACTTCGTGCGCGGGGAGCAGCCGCCGGGCGAGCCGTTCCGGGTGGAGCTGACGGGACCGGACGGCGAGGTGACCGGGTACGGCCCCGAGGACGCCGCCCAGCGTGTCACCGGGCCCCTGCTCGACTTCTGCCTGCTCGTCACCCAGCGTGCCCACCGGGACGACCTCGCCCTGGAGGCCGTGGGGGCCGACGCGGGTCACTGGCTGGACATCGCGCAGGCCTTCGCCGGACCCACCGGCCCCGGTCGCCCCCCGCGGGGGGAGCGATGACAGGGCCGCTGCGGATCGGCAACGCCTCCGGGTTCTACGGCGACCGGTTCGACGCCGTGCGGGAGATGCTCACCGACGGCCCCCTCGACGTCCTGACCGGGGACTACCTCGCCGAACTCACCATGCTGATCCTGGGCCGCGGCCGGCTCAAGGACCCCACCCGCGGCTACGCCACCACCTTCCTGCGGCAGTTGGAGGAGAACCTCGGCCTCGCCCACGAGCGGGGCGTGAAGATCGTCACCAACGCCGGAGGGCTCAATCCGGCCGGGCTCGCCGACGCCGTACGGGCACTGGCCGACAGGGCGGGCTTACCCGTGCGGGTCGCGCACGTCGAGGGCGACAGCCTCCCCGCGCCCGACGGATTCCTCACGGCCAACGCCTATCTCGGCGGCGCGGGCATCGCGGCCTGTCTGCGCGCCGGGGCCGACGTCGTCGTCACCGGGCGCGTCACCGACGCCGCCCTCGTCACCGGACCCGCCGCGGCCCACTTCGGCTGGGCGCCCGAGGACCACGACGCCCTCGCCGGGGCCGTCGTCGCCGGGCACGTGCTGGAGTGCGGGACGCAGGCCACCGGCGGGAACTACGCGTTCTTCGGTGCGCACGACGTCCGCCGGCCCGGCTTCCCGCTCGCCGAGATCCACGAGGACGGGTCGAGCGTCATCACCAAGCACCACGGCACGGGAGGCGTCGTCGACGTCGGTACGGTCACCGCCCAACTGCTGTACGAGACCGCCGGGGCCCGGTACGCCGGACCGGATGTCACCGCCCGGCTCGACACCGTACGGCTGAAGCGGGACGGGCCGGATCGCGTACGGATCTCCGGGGTACGGGGCGAGGCCCCGCCGCCCACGCTCAAGGTCGGGCTCAACCGCCTCGGAGGCTGGCGCAACGAGGTCGTCTTCGTGCTGACCGGTCTCGACATCGAGGCCAAGGCGAGGCTCGTGAAGGAGCAGTTCGCCGACGCGCTCGCCCGGGGGGAGCGGCAGCCCGCCGAGGTGAGGTGGGAGCTCGCCCGTACCGACCGGCCCGACGCCCCGACCGAGGAGACCGCCAGTGCCCTGCTCCGCCTCGTCGTACGCGACCGGGACGCGGACACGGTGGGCCGTGCCGTGTCCGGGGCGGCCGTCGAGCTGGCCCTCGGCAGCTACCCGGGCTTCCACCTGACCGCCCCACCGGGAAAGGGCGCCCCGTACGGGGTGTTCGAGGCCCGGTACGTACCGGTGGGAGAGGTCGGGCACGTGGCCGTCCTGCCGGACGGGGAGCGGCTGGCCGTCCCCGCCGAGGGGCCCCGCAGAAAGCTCGCGCCCCTCGCGGAACCGGGCCTCCCCGAGCCCCTCCCCGCCGGCCCCGTCCGCACCGTCCCCCTCGGCCGCGTCGCCGGGGCCCGCAGCGGCGACAAGGGCGGCGACGCCAACGTCGGTGTGTGGGTGCGGAGCGACGACGCATGGCGGTGGCTGGCCCACGAGCTGACCGTGGCGCGCTTGCGGGAACTGCTCCCGGAGACCGCCGGGCTCACCGTCGTACGCCATGTCCTGCCCGGCCTGCGGGCGCTCAACTTCGTCGTCCACGGCCTCCTCGGCGAGGGCGTCGCCGCACAGGCCCGCTTCGATCCGCAGGCCAAGGCGGTGGGGGAGTGGCTGCGCTCCCGGCACCTCCCCGTCCCGACAGCGCTCCTGGAAGAACCGGAGGTGACCGCATGACCGTCCTGCCCACCGCACTCGACACCGCCGGACCCGAGTACGCCGCCCACCGCGAGGCCATGCTCGCGAAGCTCGCCGAGCTCGACACCGAGCACGCCAGGGCCCTGGCGGGCGGCGGCGAGAAGTACGTGAAGCGGCACCGCGGGCGCGGCAAGCTGCTGGCCCGCGAGCGCGTCGAGCTGCTGATCGACCCGGACACCCCGTTCCTGGAACTGTCCCCGCTCGCCGCCTGGGGCAGCGACTACGCGGTCGGCGCCTCGCTCGTCACCGGGATCGGGGTCGTGGAGGGGGTCGAGTGCCTGATCACCGCCAACGACCCGACCGTACGCGGCGGCGCCTCCAACCCGTGGACGCTGAGGAAGGCCCTGCGGGCGAACGAGATCGCCTTCGCCAACCGGCTGCCCTGTGTCAGCCTCGTCGAGTCGGGCGGCGCCGATCTGCCCTCGCAGAAGGAGATCTTCATCCCGGGGGGCGCGCTGTTCCGCGACCTCACCCGGCTGTCGGCGGCCGGGATCCCCACCGTCGCCGTCGTCTTCGGGAACTCCACCGCCGGCGGCGCGTACGTCCCCGGCATGTCCGACCACACAGTGATGATCAAGGAGCGGTCCAAGGTCTTCCTCGGCGGCCCGCCCCTGGTCAAGATGGCCACCGGTGAGGAGAGCGACGACGAATCGCTCGGCGGCGCCGAGATGCACGCCCGCACCTCCGGACTCGCCGACCACTTCGCGCTCGACGAGCACGACGCGCTGCGCCAGGCCCGCCGCGTCGTCGCCCGGCTCAACTGGCGCAAGGCGCACGCCGATCCGGCGCCCGCCGAACCGCCGAAGTACGACGAGGACGAGCTGATCGGGATCGTGCCGGGGGACCTCAAGATCCCCTTCGACCCGCGCGAGGTCATCGCCCGGCTCGTCGACGGATCGGACTTCGACGCCTTCAAGCCGCTGTACGGGACCAGCCTCGTCACCGGCTGGGCACGGCTGCACGGCTACCCGGTCGGCATCCTCGCCAACGCCCAGGGCGTGCTCTTCAGCGAGGAGTCGCAGAAGGCCGCGCAGTTCGTCCAGCTCGCCAACCAGCGCGACATCCCGCTCCTCTTCCTGCACAACACCACCGGCTACATGGTCGGCAAGCAGTACGAGCAGGGCGGCATCGTCAAACACGGCGCGATGATGATCAACGCGGTGTCGAACTCCAGGGTCCCGCACCTCTCGGTCCTCATGGGCGCCTCCTACGGCGCCGGTCACTACGGCATGTGCGGCCGTGCCTACGACCCCCGCTTCCTCTTCGCCTGGCCCAGCAGCAAGTCCGCCGTCATGGGCCCCCAGCAGCTCGCGGGCGTGCTGTCCATCGTCGCCCGCGCCTCATCCGCCGCCAGGGGCCTGCCCTACGACGACGAGGCCGACGCCGCACTGCGCGCCATGGTGGAGCAGCAGATCGAGTCCGAGTCCCTGCCCATGTTCCTGTCCGGGCGGCTGTACGACGACGGGGTCATCGACCCGCGCGACACCAGGACCGTCCTCGGGATGTGCCTGTCCGCGATCCACACGGCACCGGTCGAGGGCGCCCGCGGCGGCTTCGGCGTCTTCCGGATGTGAGGCGGCCCCTGCGGCCGAACCGCCGCCGCTCCTGCGGAGGGGCTCGCCGCACGGGTTCCTCGGTCGACGGTCCCGTTGTTCCAGTGGAAAGGGTCTTCTCTTGCCAGCCATGATTCGTTCGCTCCTGGTCGCCAACCGGGGCGAGATCGCCTGCCGGATCTTCCGCACCTGCCGCGAGCTGGGCATCGCCACCGTCGCCGTGTACTCGGACGCGGACGCCGGAGCCCTGCACGTCCGGGAGGCGGACACCGCCGTACGGCTGCCCGGGGCGTCCCCCGCCGACACCTACCTGCGCGGCGACCTCGTCGTGGCCGCGGCCCGCACGGCAGGCGCCGACGCCGTGCACCCCGGCTACGGCTTCCTCTCCGAGAACGCCGGTTTCGCCCAGCGGGTGCAGGACGCCGGGCTCGTCTGGGTGGGGCCGCCGGTCAAGGCCATCGAACTGATGGCGTCCAAGACCCGGGCCAAGGAACTCATGGCCGCCGCCGGGGTACCGCTCCTCGCACCCGTCGACCCCGCGGGCGCGACCGCCGGTGATCTGCCGCTGCTGCTCAAGGCCGCGGCGGGCGGCGGCGGACGCGGGATGCGGATCGTACGCGCGCTCGGCGATCTGCCCGGGGAGCTGACGGCCGCCTCCGCCGAGGCCGCCTCCGCCTTCGGGGACGGCGAGGTCTTCGCCGAGCCCTACGTGGAACGCGGCCGGCACGTCGAGGTCCAGGTCATGGCCGACGCACAGGGCACGGTGTGGGCACTCGGCACCCGCGACTGCTCCCTCCAGCGGCGCCACCAGAAGGTCATCGAGGAGGCCCCGGCACCGGGGCTCGACGACGCACTGCGCGGGCGGCTGCACGACGCCGCCGTGGCCGCCGCCCAGGCGGTGGGCTACCGGGGCGCGGGGACCGTCGAGTTCCTCGTATCGGCCGGGGGACGCCCGTACTTCCTGGAGATGAACACCCGCCTCCAGGTCGAACACCCCGTCACGGAAGCGGTGTTCGGGCTCGACCTCGTCGCCCTGCAACTGCGCGTCGCGGAGGGCGGACCGCTGCCCGCCGCACCTCCGGCACCCCACGGACACGCCGTCGAAGCCCGGCTCTACGCCGAGGACCCCGCCGCGGACTGGCAGCCGCAGACCGGGACCCTGCACACCCTGGACGTCCCGGACGGTCCCGGCCTGCGGCTCGACACCGGCTACACCGGCGGCGACACCATCGGGGTGCACTACGACCCGATGCTCGCCAAGGTCGTCGCCCACGCCGCCACCCGCCCCGAAGCCGTACGCCTCCTCGCCCGCACCCTCGAACGAGCCCGTATCCACGGGCCGGTCACCAACCGCGACCTGCTCGTACGGTCCCTGCGCCACCCCGACTTCGCCGGAGCCCGCCCGGACACCGGCTTCTACGACCGGCACCTCGCGACACTCACCCGGCCCGAGGACGAGGACGGCCGCCGCCTCGCCGCCACCGCCGCCGCCCTCGCCCGTGCCGCCACCCGGCCCGCCACCGGAACCGCCCGCTTCGGCGCCTGGCGGAACCTCGCCTCGGGCCCCCGGACAGCGAGCTACCGCAGCGAACCGGACGGCACCGTGTACGAGATCGCCTACCGGGCCGGACGCGAGGGCCTCCGGCCGGAGACCGGCGAACGTGTCGTCGCCGCCGCACCCGGCCACGTCACCCTCGAAGCCGACGGCATCACCCGGCACTTCACCGTCGCCGTCCACGACGGGCGGGCCTACGTGGACGGCGCCGCGGGCGCGTACACCTTCACCGTCCTGCCCCGCTTCACCGACCCCGCCGAACGCACCGAACCGGGCTCCCTGCTCGCCCCCATGCCCGGCACCGTCGTCCGCCTCGCGGAGGGCCTCGCACCGGGCTCGGACGTCGAGGCCGGGCAGCCGCTGATCTGGCTGGAGGCGATGAAGATGGAGCACCGCATCCTCGCCCCCGCCTCCGGCACCCTCACCGCGCTCCACGCCGCCCCCGGCCTCCAGGTCGAGGTCGGTGCCCTGCTCGCCGTCGTACAGGACGCCCCCGCGCACCAGGAGGAAACGACCCCATGAGCACCGTCCTCGAAACCGAAGAGCACAAGGCGCTGCGCGCCGCGGTCGCCGCGCTCGGCACGCGGTACGGCCGCGCGTACTCCACCGCCCTCGCCCGCGAGGGCGAACACCCCCGCGAACTGTGGGCCGAGGCGGGCAAGCTCGGCTACCTCGGCGTCAACCTCCCCGAGGAGTACGGCGGCGGGGGCGGCGGCATGGCCGAACTCTCCATCGTCCTGGAGGAGCTCGGCGCCGCCGGATCACCCCTGCTGATGATGGTCGTCTCTCCCGCCATCTGCGGGACCGTCATCGCCCGCTTCGGCACCGAGGCCCAGAAGCGGACGTGGCTCCCCGGCCTGTCCGACGGCACGCGGTCCATGTCCTTCGGCATCACCGAACCCGATGCCGGATCCAACGCGCACCGCATCACGACCACGGCCCGCCGCGCGAGCGGGGGAGACTGGATCCTCACCGGCCGCAAGGTCTTCATCTCAGGCGTCGACATCTCCGACGCGACCCTCGTCGTCGGCCGTACCGAGGACGCGAGGTCGGGAAAGCTCAAGCCGTGCCTCTTCATCGTCCCGCGTGACGCCCCGGGCTTCGAACGCACCGCGATCGACATGGAGCTGTACGCGGCCGAGAAGCAGTTCGAGCTGGTCCTCGACGACGTACGGCTGCCCGCCGACGCGCTCGTCGGCGAGGAGGACGCCGGCCTGCTCCAGCTCTTCGCCGGCCTGAACCCGGAGCGCATCATGGGCGCCGCCTTCGCCATCGGCATGGGCCGGTACGCCGTCGGGCGGGCGGTGGACTACGCGAAGACCCGCACCGTCTGGAAGGGCGCCCCCATCGGCTCCCACCAGGCCATCGCCCATCCGCTGGCCCAGGCGCACATCGAGCTGGAGCTCGCCCGGCTGATGATGCAGAAGGCCGCGCGGCTCTACGACGACGGCGACGACACGGGCGCCGGCGAGGCGGCCAACATGGCGAAGTACGCCGCCGCCGAAGCCTGCGTCAAGGCCGTCGACCAGGCGGTCCACACCCTCGGCGGCAACGGCCTCACCCGCGAGTACGGCCTCGCCTCCCTGGTCACGGCGGCACGCGTGTCCCGCATCGCGCCCGTCAGCCGGGAGATGATCCTGAACTACGTCTCCCACCAGTCGCTGGGGCTCCCGAAGTCGTACTGACGACGCACGGTCCGGGGTCTCCCCCTTCCGTACCGACAAGGGCGATTCCGACACCGCAGACCCGCACGGCGGCCCCGCTCCCGACGGGGCGCCGTGCCCGCCGCACCGCGACGACAGGGGACCACCATGGTGTTCCACAGTGAGTACGCAGACGTTCCGGCCCTCGACACACCCATCCACGAGGCGGTCCTCGGCGGGGCCGCGGCCTTCGGAGACACCGTCGCGCTGATCGACGGCACGAACGGCCTCTCCGTCACCTACGCCCAGCTCGACACCTTCCACCGCCGCATCGCCGCCCACCTCGCCGGGGCAGGACTGCGCAAGGGCGACGTCCTCGCCCTGCACAGCCCCAACACCATCGCCTACCCTGCGGTCTTCTACGGGGCCACGCGCGCCGGAGCCTCCGTCACCACCGTGCACCCGCTCGCCACGGCCGAGGAGTTCGCCAAACAGCTCAAGGACTGTGCCGCCCGCTGGATCGTCACCGTGTCCCCGTTCCTCGACGTCGCCCGCCGGGCGGCGGCACTCGCGGGCGGCATCCAGGAGATCTTCGTCTGCGACCGGGCCGAGGGCCACACCTCCGTCCTCGACATGCTGGGCTCCACCGCCCCGGAGCCCGGCATCGCGTTCGACCCCGCCGAGGACGTCGCCGCGCTCCCGTACTCCTCAGGGACCACCGGCACCCCCAAGGGCGTCATGCTCACCCACCGCTCCATCGCCACCAACCTGGAGCAGCTGCGCCCCTTCATCCCCATGGGGCCCGGCCACAGCATCCTCGCCGTCCTCCCCTTCTTCCACATCTACGGGCTGACCGCCCTGATGAACGTCCCGCTGCGCTGCGGGGCCACCGTCGTCGTGCTGCCCCGCTTCGAGCTCGACCAGTTCCTCGGCGCCATCCAGGAGCACCGCATCAGTGGCCTGTACGTGGCCCCGCCGATCGTCCTGGCCCTCGCCAAGCACCCGGCCGTCGGCGCCTACGACCTGTCCTCGCTCGAGTACGTCGTCAGCGCCGCCGCCCCCCTGGACGCGGCACTCGCCGAAGCCTGCTCCGCCCGCCTCGGCGTGCCGCCCGTACGCCAGGCGTACGGCATGACGGAGCTCTCGCCCGGCACCCACGTCGTGCCCCTCGACGCCGAGAACCCGCCGCCCGGAGCCGTCGGAAAGCTGCTGCCCGGCACCGAGATGCGGATCGTGTCCATCGAGGACCCCGGGACGGACCTCGGCATCGACACCGACGGCGAGATCCTCATCCGCGGCCCCCAGGTGATGAAGGGCTACCTCGGCCGCCCCGACGCCACCGCCGCCATGATCGACGGCGACGGCTGGGTGCACACCGGGGACGTCGGCCGCGTCGACGCGGACGGCTGGCTCTTCGTCGTCGACCGGGTCAAGGAACTCATCAAGTACAAGGGCTACCAGGTCGCCCCCGCCGAACTCGAAGCGCTCCTCCTCACCCACGCATCGGTCGCCGACGCCGCCGTCATCGGCGTCCGGGACGCCGACGGCAACGAGGTCCCCAAGGCCTACCTCGTGCGCCGGCCGTCCGCGCCGGACCTCACCGCCGACGACGTCATGGCGTACGTCGCCGAGCGCGTCGCCCCGTACAAGAAGGTCAGACAGGCCGAATTCATCGAGGCCGTACCCCGCGCGGCCTCGGGCAAGATCCTGCGCCGGGAACTGCGCGACCGGGAGAGGAAGCAATGACCCTCGCCGAACCCACCCACGACCGGGGCGTCACCACCCTCACGCTCGACTCCCCGGCCAACCGCAACGCCCTGAGCGCACGGCTCGTGTCCGGGCTGGCCGACGCCCTGGACGCCTGCGCGGCGGACGAGACCGTACGGGCGGTGGTCCTCACCCACACCGGCAACACGTTCTGCGCGGGCGCCGACCTCACCGCACCGGCCGACCCGCACGCCTTCGTCGCCCTCATGCGACGCGTCATCACCCTGCCCAAACCGGTCGTCGCCCGGGTCACCGGGCACGTCCGGGCAGGCGGCCTCGGACTCCTCGCGGCCTGCGACATCTCGGTCGCGGGCCCCGGCTCCTCCTTCGCCCTCACCGAGTCGCGCCTCGGCCTCGCCCCCGCCGTCATCTCCCTGCCGCTGCTGCCGCGCCTGGACCCCCGTGCGGCATCCCGCTACTACCTCACCGGCGAGCGCTTCGACGCGGCGGAAGCCGCCCGGACCGGCCTCGTGAGTCTCGCCGCCGAAGACGTGGACAAGGCGCTCGAACCGGTACTGGACGGACTGCGCAGAGCCTCCCCCCAGGGGCTGGCGGCATCGAAGGAGCTGGTCACGGCTAGTGTGCTGGTGACGTTCGATCAGTACGCCGAAGACCTCATCGCCCGCTCCGCGGCACTCTTCGCCTCCGACGAGGCACGGGAGGGGATGACGGCCTTCCTGGAACGACGGGATCCCGCATGGCTGCTGTGACCCCCACGACCCCCAAGTCCCCCAAACAGGACCGCAGCCGCGCCACCCGCCAACGGCTGCTGGACGCGGCGGTGGCCTGCCTCGCCGAACACGGCTGGGCGGGCTCCACCGTCTCCGTCGTCGCCGAACGCGCCGGGGTCTCGCGCGGCGCCGCGCAGCACCACTTCCCGACCCGCGAGGACCTGTTCACCGGCGCCGTCGAGTACGTCGCCGAGAAGCGCTCAGCCGCCCTGCTGGCCCTGCCCGTCCAGGACCGGGCGGCGGTCCTCGCGGCTCTCGTCGACCTCTACACGGGACCGCTCTTCCGCGCCGCGCTGCAGCTCTGGGTCGCCGCCTCCAACGAGGAACCGCTCCGCCCCCGCGTCACCGAACTCGAAGCCCGCGTCGGCCGCGAGACCCACCGCATCGCCGTCGAGCTCCTCGGCGCCGACGAGACCCGCCCCGGAGTCCGCGAGACGGTCCAGGGCCTCCTCGACATGGCCCGCGGCCTCGGCCTCGCCAACGTCCTCACCGACGACACCGCCCGCCGCCGCAGGGTCGTCGCCCAGTGGGCGGCCCTGCTGGACGACGCCCTGGGCTGACCCGAGCCGGGTGGGGCGCGCCGGGAGGGCGAGGCCCTGCCGGGGCCGGTCCGCCGTACGCCGTCAGGTTCCGGTCGTCGGACGTGGCGGGGACCGCCCGTCCGGCATGGCAAGATCATCTCCACGAGTGCCGTGCCGGCCGTGCCTGACGTGGTCCTGGCGGAACACCGTCATCCCAGCTCATGAGGCATGCAGCCGTTCCCCGAAGAGCTGTCCGCGGGCGTCGGGCCGGTGGTCCCGGGCGAGGACGGCGAGAGGTGCCGCGTCCACGCCGGCCGTGACCCGGTTCCCCGGACACGGCAGACCGGCGGGTCCGCCTCGGGGCCGCAGGGTGCCGCACACCCCTGGGGCACCCTGGCGGAGGGACACGACACGTCCATCCCGTGCGCCGACGGTCTCGTATGCCGGGGTGAAGGCCCTGGCCGCCCTTTCCGAGCGTGGCGGACCGAAGGAGCTTGATGCACGTCCTGGTGCCGGAAGACCCCGTCTTCATGACCAGATTCCTGGCGATGGAGGAACCGCTTCTCCATTCGCTGTACTACTTCTACCTGCGCGACCTTCCCCCTGGACAGGCAGAGATCATCCGCTCCGCCTACGAAAGCTGGGGAGACATCCAGAGCCGGATGCCTCCCCGTCTCCACTGGCAGCAGAGGGCGGCCGGCAGGACCCGTCAGTGGCAGGATCCGGAGGGGTACACGCTCCGCGGCCGGGGTGGTGCGCCACTGACCTGCCTGCATGCCGTCCGGATGAGCGCGGAGAGCATCAAGGGGCTGAGGGCCTGTCACGGTCTGCTGGTGGAGGCGGAGTCCGAGGAGGGGCCACTGGCCCGCGCGCTCGGCGAGATCGCGGAACACGGCCAGAACGTGGTGGACAACTTCCGCCGCGTACTGGACATCCTGCAGATCCAGGCCCCTGCCCGCCTCCTGGGATCGCTGCGGCAGGCGGCACCCGCCGGCCCGGCGACGGCCATCTCCCTCGACGGGACGCAGGAGGCGGAGTACGAGACCTTCTGCGAACGGATGGTGCGCACTCTGAGCGCGGGTGACGGATTCACGTACGTGATGCACCGGGCGCTCTATTTCTGACCGGTCCGCACCGGCCGCCGGTGGGGTGCGACGGCCGGTGCGGGCTCCCTGTGCCGTGTCAGTTCCGCCTCCCGCTCACGTGCTGAGCATGGGATAGGTGCTCAGGAGTGACTCGGGCACCGCGAAGGCGTCGGTGAGCGTGAGCGCGTGCGGTTCGAGAGCGGCGACGACGGCCTCGACGGTGTCGGGGAGCTCCTGGACCTGGGCGGCCGTCAGGCGGCCCTCGGCCAGGAGGTCTCCGCTGTGCGCGTCGACCTGGCGCAGCGCGAAGAGGGCGTGCAGGCCGCCGAGGAGATCGCGGGCGGAGGGGGAGCCGGCCTGGCTCAGGGCGGTCAGCAGCGCCTCACCGGCCAGCCGGTGGACGTGGCTGTCGACCAGGTGCAGAGCCGGTGTGACGGCGGCGTTCCACCGGGCCATGGGCGAGGCCGCCCGCTCCCGGAGCCGCTTGCGCGCGCGTGCGTGCCATATGCGTTCGAGGTCGGCCATGAGGTCCTGCAGGTGCTCGGGATCTGTCAGCGCGCGATGCTCCGGCGCGATCTCGCTGGGCGGCTTCGGGGCGAAGCCGCCCAGGAGCATCTCGCCCGCGGCCTTCACCCAGATGACCTTGTTGTCCCCTTCGGCCGTGATCGTCCCTTCGTTGGCCGCGAGCTGTCCCGCTATGCCGTTGGCCAGCAGCAGCCCCTGGGCACCGCACCGCTCACGGCACTCGGTCATGACCGCACGGGCCTGCCAGGTGATCCAGCCCTTGCTGATGGCCGTCAGACGCTCGAGGTCCTCACGGTCGGCGTCATCGGCCCAGGTCCACTGCTGCACGACGGACCGGTGCAGCAGCGTGGCGGCATAGGTGGTCGCCACCGCGTCGAGCAGGGGGGCGTGGTGACTGCGGTGGGCTATCAGCGGCACCTTCTGGCCGCTGGTCATCCCGGACGTGACCCGGGTGTGGGCGTGGCGCATGGCGACGGTCAGCGCATGGCGCGTCACGCCCAGGCTGTAGGCGCTCATGCACAGCTTGCCCATCGTGACGCGTCCGATGGAGCGCAGGAACCGTTTGCGGGGACTGCCCAGGGAGCTGTCGAACTCGCCTTCCGGGGTGAGGCGCCCGTGGTCGCCCTGCAGGAGGGCGTCGAGGGGGAGGCGGACGTCACTGAAGACCGTGGTGCAGTGGTCGACGGGGCTGCTGGCCGCCTGGGGCAGCGGACGCACGTCCACTCCCGGCAGCGGACGTCCTTCCTCGTCGCTCAGCGGAGTGAGGAACAGGAAGACACCGTTGTCAGCGCCGTCGATGATCAGGCGTGCCGCGACGACGGCACTCTTCGCTCCCCCGGTGGGGC
Source organism: Streptomyces sp. NPDC025273 (assembly GCF_040638585.1). NCBI lineage: Bacteria > Bacillati > Actinomycetota > Actinomycetes > Kitasatosporales > Streptomycetaceae > Streptomyces > Streptomyces sp. NPDC025273. Next base: position 208,009 of record NZ_JBEZYP010000005.1, on the reverse strand, counting down.
CGGTGTTGGGCATGTACTTGGCTGCCCCGGGCGTCGGCGTGTTCAGGACGAAGCCGCCCGACGAACGGTCGAGCGTGGCCGTGGTCTCCATCTGCGCGGCGTCGTTGCCGTGGTCGAGCTCGGTGCACAGGAAGGTGCCGATGCGATCCGCCCGGACGTACTCGGACAGATCGCGCCCTGCCCGGTCGTGATCCAGCAGGCTGCCGAGGAACAGGTTGTAGTGGATGCTGGCGACGGTCGCCATGCCCGGGTCGACGATGCCCGCCCACTCGTGGAGCGCGGTGAGCTCGACGGGGTCGGTCACCAGGTCCTGCGGACCGTCCACGGCCGCGTTGACCAGCCTGAGGCGGTCGTAGGACAGCGCTATGCGCTCCTGATGGGTCAGGCCCTCCTTGAACGCGAACGGGGCGGAGCCGAAGAGTTGCCTCCATCGTCCGTGAACCGACTCGAGTCGGTGCGCGAAGAGGAGGTCCGTGAGCTCGGCGAGCGGGGTCTCGGTGCGGTCGATCTGAAGGGGGATCACATCCAAAAGCTAGCCGTAGTGATCATTTGCCGCAGCGTGACGAAGCGCACGATTGGCGAGTTTGCTGCAACGGCGGACAGGCGTCGGGGGCGGCTTCCGCTGGACTTCGTGGGGACCCCGGCGCTGCGGATACTGAGCAAATGGCTGGTTCCGGCACGGGACATGAGCGGCCGTCAGCCGCTGTCGGGCGGGGCGGATTCCGTTCCCCGCGTGTCAGTGCCGCATCAGGTCGCCGCGTTCACCCGGGGACGCCGGGGGCGATCCGGCGGCAGGGGCTCAGCGGGCCCTGAGCAGCTCGCGGACGTGACCCGCACGGGCGCGGACGTCCGACGCGGCGAGACCTGCGAGGGGTGCGGCGACAGGCTCCGTCGGGTCGGGGCGGTGGCAGGCGCGGCACAGGCCGTCGGGGAGGGCCTCAGGGCGCCCGGGCGCGCCGCACCTGGTGCATTCCGGCAGGGTGCGGTGGACGGGCTCCCCGGGCACGGACGGCGCAGGTGCCGGGGGCACATGTGGCGGAATCTTGTCGTGGAGACGTCGGCGGAGGAGCCCGACGGGTGAGTCGACCTGCGCGGGGAGCCGGGCGGTGAGGGCCCGGGTCAGGTAGTCGGTGTCGACGCCCCGGTCCAGCCACTCGGCGGCCCGTGCCTCCAGGACCGCGCAGTCGGCGGCGGACAGGACCAGGCGCGGCTCGGTCCGGCCGAGCCGTGCCAGAGCCAGGTAGGCGGGCGAGGGGGCATCGGGAGCAGGGCCCGGCTCCGCCATCCGCTGCCGCGGTACGGCCGGAGTCGCGGGCGAGGCCTCAGGCTCCTCCTCGGCGGGCACCCAGGGCGGTGGCGCGACGGCGGACGGCGCGGGCTCGCGGCCCTCGTCGGCGAGGTAGGAGCCCCACCACTCGTTGTCGCGGGCGGTACGGGACCAGAACGTCCGGAAGACCCAGCGGACCTGGTCGCCCTCGCCGACCAGGCACCGTACGCGCCGCAGATGCCCGGCGACGGACAGGGCCTTCAGGGCCGAGCCGACCGCCTGCTGGCCGTAGAGCGGCAGCTGCTTGGCGAGGCTCTTCACGTCCATGGACGCGCCGTCCGGGAGGTGGTCGACGAACCCGGCGATGTACCGCTCGCGGGCCGGCAGGAGCGCGAAGTCCTCGGCGTGTGGAGCAGGTTGGTCCGGCATGGACCGCTTGCCGTAACCGGGCTTGGCCATCGGGTACGGGCGGGAGAGTGCGGGGGTGCGGGGGGCGGCGCTAGTGTGCTGGGTAGCCACGGGATCGCTTTCTTCGATCGTGGGGTGAGACCCCGGCCGGTGCGTCAACACCGCGTCGGGGTCGTTCGTTCGGTCGCACGGTAAGCAGTCGTGACGCTTCGCCGCAACTCGACCACGATTAGTCATATTTGCTGGCCGTGACGGGTCAGGGAGGTGGGGGAGGGTTTCCCCAACCCCTTCTTTTCCTTACCGGTTACAGGAAGGCGCTCGCATCCCGGAGCCCGCGTCCCGACTCCCGGAGCCCGAAGCTCAAGCTTCGGGCGCGGACGTCTCCACATACACCCTGAGGAGTGAACCGGGCGTCCCCGGGGCTCGGGTCCCGCGACGCGAGATCCGAGCGTCGGACGGCCCTGTGCGTCGGAGCCGGAGGCACGGACGGGCGGCGAAGGCCGTGCAGGAGCTGGGCGTGGCGGGTGCCTGAGCAAGGCGGGGCGGGTACGGCCGTGGATGACCGGCTTCGAGACCTGGCGAAGGCATCACCGAAAGATACGTATAGCCGAGCCGTTGTTCAGCGGCGAGGACGACGTGCTGAGCCCGCGCCGTGTCCGGCCCCGCGATCCGGGATTCTCGGCTGAGCGGGTCCTGTCCGGCTGTCAGACGTCGAGTGAGCCGTTCCTGACGGCGGTGACGAAGGCCGACCAGCTTGCCGCGGACGCCACCACGGTCGGTCCGTCGGTGACCTTGCTGTCCCGGACGGGGACGGCGTCGTAGCCGCGGGCCACTTCGAGGCATTCGCCCTGGTCACCACCGCTGTAACTGGACTTGTGCCACCCGGAGAGGGTGGAGGAATCGGCGACCGTACGCTCAGTGCTGGGCATGTTCGTGTTCCTCCGCTGCGGCCCTGACCAGAGCCAGTGAATCCTTGTGCGACAACGCGTCGCCTAGCGAAAGAGCGTAGGCCGTCTGACTGGCGCTCACCAGTGCGGGATCGTCCATCAAGTGCCCTGTGCGGAAGCCTTCTACGTAGGCCACGGGGGCCGAATCCGCGAAGCTCAGCAGGGTGACCAGACTTTGCAGGAGCGCGTGTGCCCCGGTCTCGTACGGCACCACGTGCAGTCGAATCCGGCCTGCGTCGGCCAAGTCAGCCACAGCGTTCAGCTGTTCAGCCATGACATGGGCGCCGCCGATCCGACGGCGGAGCGTGGCTTCGTCCAGCATCGTCCAGACGACAGGGCGCAGCGCGCTGTCGAGAATGCGGGCGCGTTCGGTTCGGATGACGACGTCTCTGTCAAGCTCCTCGCGCTGGTGGTTGGGCCGGTAGGCGCGGAAGAGCGCCCGCGCGTAGCTGTCCGTCTGCAGGAGGCCCGGCACGAGTGTGAGGCCGAACTGCCGGATCTCGGTCGCCTGCCGTTCCAGCTCGGCCACCGCCGCGAAGTGGTCGACGAACTTGGTGTCCAGATCCTCCAGCCACCGGGCGAAGAAACCGTCGGTCGCCAGCGCGCGGTCGATCCGCTGGGCGTCGTCCGGGCTCGGTAGCCGGCGGCCGGCCTCGAAGTGGCTGATGAGTGTCGGCGAGCACACGATCTGCTCGCTCAGTGCCTCCTGGGTCAGGCCGGCCGCCAGGCGCCTGAGCCGTAGCTCCTCGCCGTACTTCGCTCGTGCCGTGCGCGGCCTGTGATGCGACGCCATATGACCAACTCCCGGGGATGACAGGCGCGCTGTCAAGCGCAGACCCCTGGCAGCGTAGCGAGCGGTGATCCCATGCTGTGAAGAGCCGGGCACGGAGCGTGGTTGTTCGCTCCTTCGTGTGGCGTGCCCGCGAAAGCGCCCCCGCGGCCGGTGGAAGCGGCCCGGGGACATGGTCGACCCGAGGAAAGCAGGCAGACATGGCAGACGGTATCGCCCGGTTCTTCGCGATGCTGGTGAGAACGCTCGTGCCCGGCGCGGGGTGGCGCCGGGGTGCGTACGTCTACCGGTACACCTGTGCATACGTGGGCGGTGTGACGGCCCGCTGCACCGGGGAGTCTCCGCCGCGCGGTGAGGACAGCCCGTTGGTGCGCCCGTACTACCTGGCGTACGAGAGGGAGCGGGCGGCGCGCGAACTCGCGGAGCTGAGGCGGCGACGGGTGCTTGTCGTCGCCACGCACGGATGGGGTGTCGCGGCGTGAGGACGAGCTCCGGTGAGGCGCGGCTGCTTCCGTGGACGACGACGAGTGGTGAGCCCTGCTATCTCCTCGGGGACGGGTCGGGCAAGGTGTCGCGGATGGCTGACCGGGTCGAGTGCGCACAGCTGTCCATGGCCGGGGAACTCCTGGGTCACGCGGCGGACATGCTGGCCGACCGGCGGTCGACCGGCGCCCAGGTGCACTACCTCGCCTGCCGCCTGGCCGAATCGCTGGGTGACGTGCGGCGCGTGGCCGAGAGCCGGGGGCGACGGCTGGATGACTGCCTGGGCGTCGATGACCCGGCCGGGAGATGACGGTACGTCAATAGCACTCCCGGACCCGCGTGCTCCCGTCCGTCGGCCTGCGGCGACCGGAACCCATGAGACGGAACGGTCCGGGGCCGAGGCCCGGAGGGCGGGACATGAGGGGCTGGGGCCGGAGCGTTTTGCGTTCGCCTGCCGCACCCGTAATCTGTAGCAGGTGAACACGGGTATTGATCCTTACGAGATTCGGGCCGAGACGCCCTCGGTGAAGACGTATCTCCGGCTGCGGTCCGAGTCCGGGCTGAGCTCCAAGACGCCGGAGGCCGCCCGGATCGGACTGCCGAACACCTGGCATGCCGTGACGGTGCTCCACGAGGAGGAGCCGGTCGGAATGGGCCGCGTCATCGGTGACGGCGGGTGTGCTCTCCAGATCGTCGACATCTGCGTCCTGCCGGAGCATCAGGGCCGCGGGCTGGGCAGGCGGATCATGGGCGAGCTCGTGCAGGAGCTTGAGCACCGAGCCCCTGAAGGTGCGTACGTTTCTCTGATCGCGGACGGTGACGCCCGATTCCTCTACGAGAAGTTCGGCTTCAAGCCGACCGCGCCGGCCTCGGTGGGCATGCACCGCACGGTCTGATCAATGGCGTTCCCGGTCATCGGGCCCGGGTGTCCGTCCGCGCGTGAAGGCGAGGGCGAAGGTGCCGTGCCGGAGGGCACCGGGCGAGGGGGCGGAACGGATGAACGCGGCCGCGCTGTCCGCGACGGCCGGTCTCCGCGCCCCCGTCGCCCCGCTCCCGCTCAGTTCCCCAGGTCCGCGAGCTGCTCGTACCCCGCGATCTCCCGCGGGTCCCGCGCACCCGGGCCGACGTACGTCGCCGAGGGGCGCACCAGGCGGCCCGTCCGCTTCTGCTCCAGGATGTGGGCCGACCAGCCCGCCGTACGGGCACAGCTGAACATCGACGTGAACATGTGCGCCGGGACCTCGGCGAAGTCCAGCACGATCGCCGCCCAGAACTCGACGTTCGTCGCCAGCACCCGGTCCGGGCGGCGGGCGTGCAGCTCCTCCAGCGCGGCCTTCTCCAGCGCCTCGGCCACCTCGAAGCGCGGCGCGGCCAGCTCGCGTGCCGTACGCCGCAGGACGCGGGCCCGCGGGTCCTCGGCCCGGTACACCCGGTGCCCGAAGCCCATCAGCCGCTCGCCCTTGTCCAGGGCCTGCTTCACGTACGCCGTGGCGTCGCCGGTCCGCTCGATCTCCTCGATCATGCCGAGGACCCGGGACGGGGCGCCGCCGTGCAGCGGACCCGACATCGCGCCCACCGCACCGGACAGCGCCGCCGCCACGTCCGCGCCGGTCGACGCGATCACCCGGGCGGTGAACGTCGAGGCGTTCATGCCGTGCTCGGCCGCCGACGTCCAGTAGGCGTCGACGGCCTTGACGTGCTTGGGGTCCGGCTCACCGCGCCAGCGGATCATGAACCGCTCCACCACGGACTGCGCCTTGTCGATCTCGCTCTGCGGGACCATCGGCAGTCCCTGGCCGCGCGCCGACTGCGCGACGTACGAGAGGGCCATCACGGCCGCCCGCGCCAGGTCGTTGCGCGCGGTCTCCTCGTCGATGTCGAGCAGCGGCCTGAGGCCCCACACGGGCGCCAGCATGGCGAGCGCGGACTGCACGTCGACCCGGATGTCGCCGGAGTGCACGGGGATGGGGAACGGTTCGGCGGGCGGCAGCCCGGGGTTGAACGCCCCGTCCACCAGCAGCCCCCACACATGGCCGAACGACACGTGGCCGACGAGGTCCTCGATGTCGACGCCTCGGTAGCGGAGCGAGCCGCCTTCCTTGTCGGGCTCGGCGATCTCCGTCTCGAACGCGACGACTCCTTCAAGTCCGGGTACGAAGTCGGACATCGGGCGGCTCCCTCGGCTCGGCGGGTGTATGCAGGCCACACGGGCCTGCCCACGATATTGGCGGCTTCCCACGATGCGGGGAAGGGTGACGTCCCGCACAGCCTCCCGGCACCGGGGCGGGCGGCCGGGCCGGGCCCCTCCCCACCGGTGTACGGCCCGCTGCGGCAGGATGGCCTTCGTGCCCACAGCTGATGCCACTCCGTCCTCCGCTTCCGCCTCCTCTCACGCCTCTGCCTCCGATTGCACCACCGATCCGGCCGCGATGCGCGAGCAGTACCGCTCCGAGGACTTCACCGAGAAGGACCTCGCCGCCGACCCCATGGACCAGTTCGCGCACTGGTTCCGGCAGGTCGCCGCGGGCGGGGCGCTCCACGAGCCGAACGCGATGGTGGTCTCCACGGCCACGCCCGACGGCCGGCCGTCCTCCCGCACGGTGCTGCTGAAGCACTACGACGACCGCGGCTTCGTCTTCTTCACCAACTACGGCTCCCGCAAGGGCCGCGAGCTGGCCGCGAACCCGTACGTCTCACTGCTCTTCCCCTGGCACCCGCTGGCCCGCCAGGTCATCGTCACCGGCACCGCGGCCCGTGTCGGCCGCGAGGAGACGGTCGCCTACTTCCGTGTCCGCCCGCACGGCTCCCAGCTGGGCGCCTGGGCGAGCGAGCAGTCCGCGGTGATCGGCTCGCGCGAGGAGCTGGTGCGGCACTACGAGGAGCTGGCCGCCCGCTACCCGGAGGGCGAGAAGGTCCCGGCACCCCCGCAGTGGGGCGGCTTCCTCGTCGTACCGGACACGATCGAATTCTGGCAGGGCCGCGAGAACCGGCTGCACGACCGGCTGCGGTACGTGCGCGACAGCCCGGCCGCCGAATGGCGCGTGGAGCGGCTCTGCCCCTGACCCCTCAGCCCGCCCCGGTCCCGGACGCCCCGGGAGGCGGCGGCAGCAGGCGTACGAGGTCCAGGAGGCCGGCCTCGGTGATCTCCTGGCCCAGGAACACCGTGCGGTACACGACGTACCCCACCCAGCTGTCCACGACCGCCTCCACCGGCAGGTCCCGCGGCAGCAGGCCCTGCGCCACGCCCTTGCGCAGGAGCCGCGAGGCCGGTTCGGAGTGGGCCCTGAGCAGGTCCCGCAGATCGGCCCGCCCGGCCTCCCCGCGCTCGGTCAGCGCACCCGTGACCACGCTGGGGTCGCCGAGCAGGGTCAGGGTCCGCACCAGACCGCGCAGCCAGAGCAGCGCGTCCTCGCGCACGTCACCGGTGTCGGGAGCCGGCCCCGGAGCGAGCCTGTCCGCGACCGCCTCGGTGATCACCGCCGCCTTGTTCGGCCACCACCGGTAGACCGTCATCCGGGCCACCCCGGCCCGCGAGGCGATGCGGTCCATCGTCACGCCCTTGTAGCCGAGCTCGGCCACCAGCTCGCGCGTCGCCGCCAGGACGGCCTCATGGGCGTCCGGGTCGCGCCGGGGGCCGCGCCGGGGGCGAGGGACGGCGGAAGGATCATTCATGGGACCTCCGGAGGCGGGTCGGGCGGGCACGGCCGGAATAATGAGACTGTACGGACTGTCTAGTCTATTGACATTCGCATCCAGTGTGGAGGTTTCAGTCATGGAAGACCGGTTCAGCGGCAAGGTCGTCCTCATCACCGGCGGCGGCTCCGGCCTCGGCCGAGCGGCGGCCCTGCGGGTCGCGTCCGAAGGAGCCCGGCTGGCCCTCGTCGACGTCAGCGAGCAGGGCCTCGCGGACACGGCGGCCGAGGTCGAGAAGGCGGCGCCCGGTGCGGAGGTCCTGCGGATCACCGCCGACGTCAGCTCCGAGGACGACGCGCGGCGGTACGTATCCGCCACGGTCGAGGCCTACGGGCGTATCGACGGCTTCTTCAACAACGCCGGCATCGAGGGCAAGCAGAACCTCACCCAGGACTTCGGCACCGACGAGTTCGACCGCGTCGTGTCGATCAACCTCCGCGGAGTGTTCCTCGGCCTCAAGTACGTCCTCCCGGTCATGAAGGGCCAGGGCTCCGGCTCGGTCGTGAACACGGCTTCCGTCGGTGGTATCCGGGGCGTGGGCAACCAGTCCGGTTACGCGGCGGCCAAGCACGGCGTCGTCGGCCTCACCCGGAACTCCGGTGTGGAGTACGGCCGGTTCGGCGTCACCGTCAAGGCGATAGCCCCCGGCGCGATCATGACCCCGATGGTCGAGGGTTCGCTCAAGCAGCTGGACCCGGAGAACTGGGAGCAGGCGGGCGAGGCCTTCGTCAGCGTCAACCCGATGAAGCGCTTCGGCAGGCCGGAGGAGGTCGGCGACCTGGTCGCGTTCCTGCTCTCCGAGGAGTCCGGCTTCATCAACGCCACGGTCATCCCGATCGACGGCGGCCAGTCCGAGCAGTACTGACACCGGCCGGTCCGGGCGGTACCGGCACTCCGGACGGCGAGAGCCCGGCGGTCCCCGGCCTCACGAACGCGGAAACCCGCAGGCTCTGGTCCCTCCTCACGGAGGGGCCGGCCGGACTTACCGGCGAGCCTGCGGGTCGGTGACTGCTTGGGTTTCGGCAGACAGTCCGCCGAGGTGCACCAGGTGCGACGACGGGCTGTCAGCCCGCAGCCACCTCACGAATCCGATAAGACTGCACTTTTCGGATCACCTCCTTTCAACGTGTGACCACAGCCTAGGAACTCCCGCCCGGGGGGCACAAGTGATTTAACGGGGCGGGTGGACACCGGATTTCCGGGAAGTGGCTGTGCGGTGGCTCACGTTCGAGTTCAATGGTCTGACGTGCGGCAATGCGGAACAGGTCCTGCGGGAGGTACGGAGTGAGTGCTTCCAGGAGCAGCGGCACCACGGACGCGGTCGGGCCCGACGAGGACCCCGGGCGCGAGCCCCCGGCAGTGCCGGTCCCCGGGTCCCGGCTGCTCGCGGCGCTGCTCGACGGGATGGACGCCGCGCTCTGCGCGTTCGACGCGCATGGCGCGATCACCCACTGGAACCGCGAGGCCGAGCGGATTCTCGGCTGGTCCGCCGCGGAGGCCGTCGGGCGGACGGGGTTCGCCGGATGGGCGGTGCGCAGTGCGGACGCCGAGGACGTGCAGGGCCGGCTGATGGCCGCGATGGAGGCTCCCGGCCGGCAGGTCCACGAATTCGCGCTGCTGCGCAAGGACGGCGGGAGGGTGCTCGTGCGGACCCAGTCGTCCGGGGTGCGCGGCGAGGACGGCAAGCCGGCCGGGGTGTACTGCGCGTTCAGCGAGGTGCACGCGCAGATCGACCTGGAGCGGTCCATCGCGCTGAGCGAGGCGTTGTTCGAGGAGGCGTCGTGGGGGGTGGTCCTCGTCGACGTCGATCTGCGGCCCACCGTCGTCAACTCCTACGCGGCCCGGGCACTGGGCACCGGGCGTACGGCGCTGCTGGGGCGCCCGCTGGGTGAGCTCCTCGTGCAGGGGGTGGAGGACCTGGAGGGCGCGCTGCAGCATGTGCTCGCCGAGGGAGCCCCGTCCGCTCCGGCGGAGCTGTGGGTGACGCTGCGGACGGCGGAGGGCGACCGGCGGCGCTGCTGGCGCAGCGGGTTCCTGCGGCTGGCCTCGCCGCTCGCCGAAGAACCGGTTCCGTTGGGGGTCGGCTGGCTGTTCCGGGACGTGACGGCGGCGAAGCTCGCGGAGCAGGAGGCGGACCGGGTGCGCTTCCGGTCGAACCAGCTGCACCGGGCGGCCCGCCAGGCGGCCGAGTGCGAGGACCCCGTGGAGGCCGCGACCTCCTCGCTGGACTACGCCCTGGCCGGGTTCGCCGACCATGTGGTGGTGGACCTGCTGGCGGGGGAGCGGCTGGTGCGGGCCGCCGCGACGCCGTCCGACGCGCCGGGTCCCTGCCTGCCGGTGCCCGGCGGCGCGCTCCCGGCGCGGTACGGGGCGGGGCACCCCGCCCTGCAGGCGGTGGAGCGCACGGGGTCGGTCCGGGCCAGTGCGCGGACCGGTGCGGGCGAGGCGTGGGCGGTGGAGCGCCAGTGGCCCCGCGACGCGGTGCACGCCCTGTGCGCCGTGCTGCGGAGCCGGGGGCGGACGCTGGGCGTGGTGACGTTCCTGCGCGCGGCGCACCGCGGCGCGTTCGAACGCGCGGACGCGATGTACGCGGAGAGCGTGGCGGTCCGGGTCGCCTCGGCGGTGGACCTGGCCCAGCTGACGACCGGCTTCGGCGACCCCGGCCGGCCCGGGCCGTGAGCCCGCGCCCCGGGCCCGGGCGTCCGGGGACGGAACCCGCGCGACCCCGCCCGCGCGCCACTCAGTGCCGGTAGAAGATCCGGTCCCCGTACTCGCGCATCACGCGCCCGTTCCACTCGTGCCCGCCGTCCACGTTCCCCGACCGCAGCAGCGGCGGCTCGATCCCCCGGGCGACCAGCTCCTCGGCGGCGGCGGCGGCCATCGCCTGCATCAGCGCACTCGTGACCACCGTCGACGCGGGCGCGAACGGTGCCTCGACGCCTTCCGCGGTCAGCTCCGCGTCGCCGATCGCGATCTTGCTGTCGAGCACGATGTCGCAGTGGTCCCGCAGGAACCCTCCCGAGACGTGCCGCGACCGGGTGCCCGTCGCGTACGCGACCGAGGTGACCCCGATGACCGTCAGGCCGAGCGCCCGGGCGTTCTGCGCCATCTCCACGGGCAGTGCGTTGCGCCCGGACAGGGAGATGATCACGAGGAGGTCGCCGGACCTCGCGGGGCTGGAGTCGAGCACCGCGCCGGCCAGCCCGTCCACCCGCTCCAGCGCGGAACCGAGCGTGGCCGGCATGACGTCGACGCCGAGCGTGCCGGGCACGGCGAGCAGGTTCATCAGGGCGAGCCCGCCCGCCCGGTAGACGACGTCCTGCGCGGCCAGCGAGGAGTGCCCGGCGCCGAAGGCGAAGAGCCGGCCGCCCGCGGCGACCGTGTCGGCGATGGCGGCGCCCGCTGCCGCGACGGATCCGGCCTCCTCGTCGCGCACACGCTCCAGCAGGCCGATCGCGGCGTCGAAGAACTGACCGGCGAGCTTGCTGTCGCTCATCGAGGAGGCCTTTCCTGCGGGGGTGGGGTGTCCGTGCCGCGGATCACGTTGCGGTCCGGACCGGTGACCTGTCAACCGCCCGGCACCGCTCCCGCCGAGATGCTTCCGACGGCACGGCACGGTTGTCGGCCGTATGCGTCAGAATTGGCTGAGGGCCATCGCACGACGATTTTCATGTCACAGCATCGAGGGGCACGTATGTCCGGACTGATCGACACAACGGAGATGTATCTCCGCACCATCCTCGAGCTCGAAGAGGAAGGCGTGGTCCCGATGCGCGCCCGGATCGCCGAACGGCTGGACCAGAGCGGTCCGACGGTCAGCCAGACGGTGGCGCGCATGGAGCGGGACGGGCTGGTCCAGGTCGCGGGCGACCGCCATCTGGAGCTGACGGAGGAGGGGCGGCGCCTCGCGACGCGGGTGATGCGCAAGCACCGTCTCGCCGAGTGCCTGCTCGTCGACGTGATCGGCCTGGAGTGGGAGCAGGTCCACGCCGAGGCGTGTCGCTGGGAGCACGTGATGAGTGAGGCCGTGGAGCGCCGCGTCCTGGAGCTGCTGCGGCACCCGACGGAGTCCCCCTACGGGAATCCGATCCCGGGTCTGGAGGAGCTGGGCGAGAAGGCCGAGGCCGATCCGTTCCTGGACGAGAGCATGGTGAGCCTGTCCGAGCTCGACCCCGGGTCGGAGGGCAAGACCGTGGTGGTGCGCCGGATCGGTGAGCCGATCCAGACCGACGCACAGCTGATGTACGCGCTGCGACGCGCGGGTGTGCAGCCCGGATCGGTCGTCAGCGTGACCGAGTCGGCCGGCGGTGTGCTGGTCGGTTCCAGCGGAGAGGCGGCGGAGCTGGACGCCGAGGTCGCCTCGCACGTCTTCGTCGCGAAGCGCTGATCCACCCCGATGCGGCCACCGGTGTCCGGGCGCAGTTGCAGGCACCGGTGCAGATGCACGTGCAGATGTGAACCGATTGCGCCCGCTTTCCGTTTTCCGTCCGGAATCGCAGCGGCCGGGCGAATCGCGTGCCAGGCTGTGGCCAGGCATATGACCTGAGAGTGCCGGCAGCATCTGCCGGGCGGTCGGGGAGGGAGCGGGGAATGCGCCCGTCGTACTGGCATGTGCACCGTGAGGTGGCTGCCGGGCTCCCGGCCGTCCTCATCGCCGTACGGGGCCGGCGAGATGCCCCGACGGTCCGGCGTGCGCGCCGACCGATCCGCTCCGGAACAGGGAACGGCCCCGGCGCCCGAAGGTGCCGGGGCCGTTCCTCCCCTGTGCTGACCCGGAGCCCCGAGCTCTCGAGGTCAGCTTCCGCGGACCCCTGTCCCCGAGCGGTCCGCTTCCTGGAGAAGATCTCCCCCCGGCGGCGGGCGGCAATCCTGGAGTGGTGTCACTCGTACGTGGGATCTTGCGAGCCGAACCCCGTTGTTCGAATAAAGGTTCGATAGTCTGGCGGAGGCGACCACACGGTGATCGAGAACCAGAAGGGGGTGCCAGAACCTATGGTGCGGCGCATTGATGTGACCGGATCCGACGGCGTACGCCTCGCGGCCTGGGAGTTCGCCGACTCGCCCAAAGGGCGCGCGGAGGCCGGGCGCGCCCCCGGGGTCTTATTGCTGCACGGGCTGATGGGCCGGTCCGCGCACTGGGCCTCCACCGCCCGCTGGCTCTCCGAGCGTCACCGCCCGGTCGGTCTCGACCAGCGGGGCCACGGCCGCAGCGACAAGCCGGCCGAGGGTCCGTACACCCGGGACGCGTACGTCGCCGACGCCGAGGCGGCGATCGAACAGCTCGGTCTCGCCCCCGTCGTCCTCATCGGGCATTCGATGGGCGCGCTCACCGCGTGGCAGCTCGCCGCGAAGCGCCCGGACCTCGTGAAGGCCCTGATCATCTGCGACATGCGGGCCTCCGCGCTCGGGGCCGCCTCGCAGCGCGAATGGGAGGACTGGTTCAACGCGTGGCCGGTCCCCTTCGCGACCCTCGCCGACGTACGGAAGTGGTTCGGCGAGGACGATCCCTGGGTGGAGCGGCCCAACCCCTCCCGCGGCGAGTTCTTCGCCGAGGTGATGGCCGAGCGGTCCGACGGCTGGCGGCCCGTCTTCTCCCGCGCGCAGATGCTCCGCTCCCGGGCCACCTGGGTCCACGACGCCCACTGGGAGGAGCTGGCGCAGGTGCGGTGCCCCACCCTGGTCCTGCGCGGGATCGACGGCGAGCTGGGCCGGGCGGAGGCCCAGGAGATGGTCCGCGTCCTGCCGCGCGGGCAGTACGCGGAGGTGGCCGACGCCGGTCACCTCGTCCACTACGACCAGCCGGAGGGCTGGCGCACGGCGGTGGAGCCGTTCCTGGAGCAGCTCGCCGAGGACTTCCGGGACGACGGAGAGGCGGACGACCGGGACCCGTCGGCCCACGACCCGGCGATCCCGTAGGCCCCGGCCCCGAAGGCCCGGGCGCCCGCTCAGCCCTTGCTGACGGCCGCCAGGATCTCCGGGAGCCGGTCCGCCGTACGCGGCGCCGCCACGCGTACCCCCAGCCACCCGAGGAACGCTCCGTACACCGCTCCCACCGGAAGCAGCAGCCACAACCAGCCCCGCAGATCCGCCACATGCAGCCAGACCGTCAGCCCGATCACCGGCGCGCAGAGCAGGGCGCACGCCACCATTCCGCCGAGGATGGAGATCCAGGCGAGTCCCGCCTGCCCCGGCGCCACGTTCTTGAACGCGCCCTCCTGCGGGATCGAGTACGGGAACAGCGCCGAGGCCGTCGCGCCCGTCGCCAGCATCGCGCCGAGCAGGGCGAAGGACAGCCCCATGGACGCGGGCAAGGTCGCCCAGTCCCCGAGCACCGCCGCCGTCACCGCGGTCACCAGGACCGTGTACGGCAGGGTGATCAGCAGCAGCGCCAGGGCCCGCGCCCGCAGTTCGACGTAGGCGTCCCGGGCGGACGAGATCGACAGCGCCACCATCCAGAAGGCGGAGGTGTCCTGCCCGAACTGGTTGTACATCTGCATGCCGAGCATCCCGGCCGCGAAGCAGGCGAGGTAGACCGAGCCGGATCCCTGCACCGCGTTGAGCACCGGCACGATCAGGCCGACCGCCAGTGCCGCCACCCACGTGGCCTTCGTCTTCGGGTCCCGGGCGATGTAGCGCAGACTGCGCTCCATCACCGCCCCCGTGCGTCCCCCGGGCAGCAGCGCGAAGAGTCCGGAGCGATCCGGTCCGGCGTCGCGGCCGGCAGCGGCGATCGTGGAGCCGTCCGGTGAGGTCATCAGCTTCGCCAGACTCCGCTGCCACAGCCACAACAAGGCCCCCAGCGCGAGCACCGAGAGCAGCAGCTGCCCGGCGGCGGCCCCGTGCGCCCCCTCGGAGGCGGACCCCACCGCGCCGAGCGCCGAGGCCGGCGGCAGCCAGCGGACCACGTCCGCGAGCGGTTCGAGCGAGGACAGCCCGCCCGCCCGCCCCAGGCGCTGCGCACCGAAGCTGACGAACTGGATGCCCACCGCGATCACCAGCCCGCTGAGCAGCGCGAGATCGCGCCCCTTGCGGGAGGTCAGCAGCCGGACGTTGGCCGTGGCGACGGACCGGGCCAGCGCCACACAGACCAGCAGCGTCAGCGGTACGGCGACGACCGCGGCCACCGCCGCCGCCGCGCCCCGCCCCACCGCGATCACCGAACCGAGGACCAGGGCGAACGTGAAGAGCGGTCCGACACCGATCAGCGAGGACACCAGCAGTGCCCCGATCAGCGGGCGTGGCCGCAGCGGAAGCATGACCAGCCGGCTCGGGTCGAGGGTCTCGTCGCCGCTCGGGAAGAACAACGGCATCACCGCCCAGCCCAGCGCCACCACGGCGGTCAGCAACACCACGAGGGTCTCCGCCTGGGCATGGCCGCGCAGCGCGACCAGCCCGACCACCTGGCCCGCGGCGAACAGCAGCGTGACGACGAGGGACGTGATGTAGACCGCCCGCCGCCCGGACGACTGGCGCAGCCCGTTGCGCAGCAGCGCCAGCTTGAGCCGCACGAAGACGGGCACGAGGCCCTGGCCCCGCACCGCCGGTACCGCGTCGTGCCCCGCGGGGCTGTCGAGGACGGTCACCGGGTGCCGCCCAGCCAGTCCAGGGTCTCCCCGGTGTCGCGGGCGCCCGCGCCGACGAGTTCGAGGAACGCGTCCTGCAGCGAGGACGCGTCGCCGCGCACCTCGGCGAGGGTGCCCCGGGCCCGGATCCGGCCCGCCGCCATGACGGCCACCCAGTCGCAGAGCGACTCGACGAGCTCCATCACATGGCTGGAGAAGACCACGGTCGCGCCGGAGCGGGTGTACCGCTCCAGCACCCCGCGGATCGTCTGTGCCGACACCGGGTCCACTCCCTCGAACGGCTCGTCGAGGAAGAGCACTTCGGGATTGTGCAGCAGGGCCGCCGCGAGCCCGATCTTCTTGCGCATCCCGGTCGAGTAGTCCACGACCAGCTTGTGCTGCGCCCCCGCCAGATCGAGGACATCGAGCAGCTGGGTGGTCCGCTTGTCGACCTCGGCGCCCGGCAGCCCCCGCAACCGGCCGGTGTACGCCAGGAGTTCACGCCCCGAGAGCCGTTCGAACAGTCGCAGCCCCTCCGGGAGGACCCCGATCCGGGCCTTCACCGCGACCGGGTCCCGCCACACGTCGTGACCGCCGATCTCGATGCTCCCCATGTCGGGCCTGAGCAGTCCCGTGACCATCGAGAGCGTGGTCGTCTTCCCCGCCCCGTTGGGGCCGACCAGGCCGATGAACTTGCCCGCGGGCAGCTCCAGATCGATCCCGGAGACCGCGATCTGATCCCCGAACCGCTTCCACAGTCCCCGCACCCGCACGGCGGGCGGCGCTATGGAAGCACCGTCACCGCCCGTCCCGGTCGTCCCGCCCGTGCTGTCCGCCTGGTCCGGCATGGCACTGCCTTTCGATATCCCCACGTGTGGGGACCACCCTACGAAAGGCGCGTACGGGTGTCCGCCGCCTCCCGGGCGCAGGCGTACGCGAGCGGGCTGATCAGCTCCTCCACGTCGGGCAGCCACCGGTTCGTCGGCGTCGGGCGCCGCGCCCACTGCACGGCGCCGCGCCCGCCGACGCGGGTCGGCGGCCCTGCCACGTAATGGCCCTCACCGAGCCCCACCAGGTCGATGGATCCCACGTCCCAGCCCAGCCGGCCGACGAGGCCGGGGGCGGTGGCAGCGGCGCCCGGCAGCACGAAGAACACCATCCGGCGGTCCGGGGTGCGGGTCACCGGGCCCAGCGGGAGGCCCATCCGCTCCGTCCTGGCCAGGGCCAGGAAGCCCGCGGACTCCGGTACGTCGAGTGCGTCGAAGGACCGGCCGGTCGGCAACAGCACGGAGGACCTGGGGTGCTGGGACCACATCCGGCGGGCGGCCGCGGCACTGCCGGTGGCCTGGCCGGCCCAGTCGGGACGGCTGGGATGGGCTCCGGGGGAGGCGCAGCCGGCGTCCCCGCACGAGCAGCGTTCCGCCCCGTCCACCGTCTCGAGCCAGGTGCCGGGGAACACGTCCCAGTGCCGCACCTCCGCGTACCACGCCGCGGCGCCGAGCAGTTGCTCACCTCGCTGCCGGGGGACGTGTGCGACCTGCGTGGCTTCCGTCACTCCGATGGTCTCTTCCACGAACAGCACAACTTCCGTCGCCACCGGGGGTTACGGGCGCACGGCCGCCGGTCACGGCGGAACGAACCTGCACGCGGGGCGCACGGAGGCATGGGCGGGGGCGCGCGTGAGGCGGTGCCCCGAGGGGCGGGTAACCACTTGCAGGACTGTGCCAACGCACCACCACGCGTACCCAATACAGATGAATATGCGCATTTCTCATCCATATGCCGGGCAGTGATCCCTCCATCGATCACTGCGGTCCCAGGGGGAAACATGGCAGCCAGGCCTCTCGTCGCCCGCCAGCCGAACGAACGGCTCCAGACGCTCATCCAGGAGGCCGCCTGCTCCAACGCGGGCCTCGCCCGCCGCGTCAACATGGTCGGGGCCGAGCGGGGGCTCGACCTCCGCTACGACAAGACCTCCGTGGCCCGCTGGCTGCGCGGACAGCAACCACGCGGCAGGGCACCGGGAATCATCGCCGAGGCACTCGGCCGCAAGCTCGGCCGTACGGTCACGATCGACGAGATCGGCATGGCCAACGGCAAGAACCTGGCCTCCGGTGTCGGCCTGCAGTTCGCGCCCACGGTGCTCGGCGCGATCGAGCAGGTCTGCGAGCTGTGGCGCAGCGACGTGGGCCGCCGCGATCTGCTGTCCGGCTCGGCGGTGGCCGCGTCCGC
Organism: Streptomyces sp. NPDC025273; assembly: GCF_040638585.1. Classification (NCBI taxonomy): domain Bacteria; kingdom Bacillati; phylum Actinomycetota; class Actinomycetes; order Kitasatosporales; family Streptomycetaceae; genus Streptomyces; species Streptomyces sp. NPDC025273. Next base: position 190,627 of record NZ_JBEZYP010000005.1, on the reverse strand, counting down.
GCTGGTCGAGCCCAGCCGCGACTGGCTGATCACGGGCGCCGACCCGCAGGTGGAACGCACCGCGGGAGCCCGCGTCGGGATGCCGGACGTGGAGGCGGTGCGCGCGATGACGGCCGCGCTCGTCGACCTGGACCACCGCTTCGGCAGCGGACACGTGCGGCCCGTCCTGGTCCATTACCTCAACAGCGTGGTGTCCGGGCTCCTTTCCGGGGCGTACCGCGAATCGGTGGGCAGGGAGCTGTTCGGCGCGGTGGCCCGGCTCACCGAGCTCGCCGGGTACATGGCCGTCGACACCGGCCAGCCGGGCCTGGCCCAGCGGTACTACATCCAGGCACTGCGCCTGGCCCAGGCCGCGGGCGACCGGGCGTACGGCGGTTACGTGCTGGCCGCTTCGATGAGCCATCTCGCCGCCCAGCTCGGCAATCCGCGGGAGATCGCCCAGCTGGCGCGGGCCGCGCAGGAGGGCGCGCGGGGGAGGGTGACGCCGCGCGCGGAGGCGATGTTCCACGCCGCGGAGGCCCGTGGCCACGCGCTGATGGGGGACGCCCGTACGTGCCAGGTGGTGGCCGGCCGGGCGCTGGCCGCCCTGGAGCAGTCCGACCCGGACACCGGCGACGACCCCTCCTGGATCGCCCACTTCGACGCCGGCTATCTCGCGGACGAGCTGGCGCACTGCCACCGCGACCTCGGGCAGGCGGAGCCGGCCGCGCGCCGGGCCGAGGAGGCCCTCGCGGCCCTCCCGCAGTCCCGGACCCGGCGCCGTGGCATCGGCCTGGTGCTGCTGGCCACGGCGCAGGTGCAGCAGCGCGAGGTGGAGCAGGCGTGCCACACCGGGCTGCGGGCGATGGAGCTGCTGAGCACGGTGCGGTCCAGCCGCGGTGTCGAATATCTTGATGACCTCCAGCAGCGGCTCGCGCCGTACGAGGAGACGCCCGCGGTCCGGGAGTTCGGTGCGCGGATGGAGCTACAGGCCGCCTGAGCTGCCGATTTCATGGACCGACCGTGAACGGCGCCGGAGGTGCGCCGCGTGCCACCCGCCGTGTGGAGGGGTGGTGAGCGCCCTCGGGCGCTTGGCGCGGGGCGGTGGCCACCCGGTAGCGTGAGCCGACGATTCCGTTGGTTCACACGTAGGAGTCCCGGTGACGCAGAGCGGACAGGGTGACGAGCAGCTCCCTGCTGTACGGCCCGCGCACGAAGGTGTCGTGCTGCCCGCGGAGGGCGGCTCCCCCTGGACCACAGGGGGGACCGCGGGCGGCCAGGCGGCCGGTCAGGCCGCCCCTGCGGGTGGGCAGCCGTGGGACCGGCCCTGGGGGCCGGCCGCGCACGAGGACGGCCGCGCACCGGGGCAGCTGCCGCCCGAGCAGCACCAGCCGGGTGCGTACGGGCAGTACCAGCCCCAGCAGTCGTACGGGTCCCCGCAGGGCCCGCAGCAGTCCTACGCGCCCCCGCAGCAGCCGTACGCGTCCCCGCAGGACCCGTACCAGCAGGGGCACCAGCAGCCGTACGCCCAGCCACTGCCGCCGGAGGCCGTACCCGGCACGGCGGCGGGCGGGGACGCGGACGCCACGCAGTACATCGCCCCCGTGCCCGGCGGGATGCCGCCGGAGCGCCCCGCGGAGTCCACCCAGTACCTCGGACAGCCGGCCCCGTCGGCGCAGGCGGCCGACGCCGACGCGACCCAGTACATACCCCCGGTGCCCGGCGGCGCTCCGTACGGGATCCGGCCCGGCCCTCCCGGCGACCGGCAGCCGCCCGCCGAATTCGACAGCCTGTTCCGCAGCGACGAGCCCGCGGGCGCCACGCAGCAGATGCCCCAGGTCGGCTCCGCCCACCAGCAGCCTCCGCACCAGCCGTACCAGCAGCACCGGGGCGCGCGTGGGCAGCAGCCGCCCCAGGGGGCGCAGCCGTTCACGTCGGGGCTGCAAGGGGTCCAGGGCACCCAGGAGGAACACGGGGGCGGCGGAACGCCGCGCAGGCGGTCCTCGCACATCCCGCTGATCGCCGCCGTGGTCGTCGGCTGCGCTGTCGTCGGACTGGCTGCGGGCGCCCTGATGAGCGGTGGCGACGAGAAGCCCGGAGACGACAAGCAGCCGGTGGCCGCGCAGAGTTCATCCGCGGGCGAGGCCTCCGCCCCGGCGGCCGACCCCGCCGAGCCGCAGGCCCAGGGACTCGACAAGCTGCTGGCCGACAGCAACAACAGCCGCGCGGCGGTGATCAGCGCCGTCGAGAAGATCAAGGGCTGTCAGGCGCTGGACCAGGCGGCCACCGATCTGCGGGGCGCCGCCACGCAGCGCCGCGATCTGGTGACCCGGCTCGAAGGGCTCGCCATCGACAGGCTGCCCGCCCACGCCGAGCTGAAGTCCTCGCTGACCGAGGCCTGGCAGGCCTCGGCCGAGGCCGACGACCACTACGCCGCCTGGGCCGTCCAGGCCAAGAACAACAAGAAGGTCTGCAAGGGCGGCAAGGCCCGGTCGACCGACGCGACGGCCAGGGCCAACGCGTCGAGCGGCGAGGCCACCCGGGCCAAGCAGAAGGCCTCGGGGCTGTGGAACTCCATCGCGGGGAAGTACGGTCTGACGAAGCGCGCCCCGACCGACCTCTGACGCACCGAACGGCCTCCGCCCCTCGGGGGAGCGGAGGCCGTTCGGTGCGGGTGGATCAGCCCCTGATGCGGGCGTCCACCAGGGTCTCCGTGACATCGACGAAGCCCTTCCTGTCGGCGACCAGGCGTCCCTCGCGGACCACCTGGAACGTGACCTGGCCGTTGACGATGCGCGGATAGGCGGCCGAGCCGACCGTGTCCTGGAAGCGCCAGCGCAGGACCGGCGTGAGCCCCCCGGTGTCCACCTCGGTGCCCCGGTTGAGGCTGACGGAGACACCGCCCGCCGTGATCGTCTCCTGGTCCAGCGCCTCGATGACCGCCTTGAGCGCCGTGTACGCGATCCAGGTCGTCTGAACGCCCGTGTCCTCGGGGTCGATCCGGTTGTCACCGAACGCGTGCTTCCGGATCACCTGCCGCATCGGCTTCCAGCGGGCGTCGCCCGATTCCGGGTACCAGCCGGTGACGTACGCCCCCTCGAACGGGCTGTTCCGGCCGCCGGTGCGGTCGATGAGCGGCTGTCCGACGCTGCCGAGCACGGACGAGATCCGCACGCCGCTGTCCTCGGGTTCGAGACGGCGGAACGAGTCGAAGAACGTCTCCGTGCCCCTGCCGAGCACCGCGGTCACGCAGCCGTCGCCCGCCTCCTGAAGGGCCTTGGCCGCCTGGGAGTCGTACGACGTGGCCTCCTCCGGCGCCCTGATGTCGAACGACGCGGGGCGGTCGGCCCGGGTGAGGCTCAGATCGACGAGGCCCGGCATGCCGTCGCCGACCAGCGAGTCCGGCCGCACGAGCGAGACCCGGTCGCAACTGGCCGCCAGCTGCTTGCCGTTGCCCGCGAGGAGGGCCGACTGGCCGCCGTTGACGGGGTAGGAGAGATAGCTGGTGAACTCGTCGGCGGAGGCGCCGTACCCGCCGATGTACGGGATCCCGGCCGCCTCCAGCGGGGCCAGGAACGCCCGCCCGTACCTGCTGTACGAGCCGACGACCGCGACGACGTCCTCCTCGACCGCCTGCCGTGCGCACTTCGACGCCCCGGTCGGGCTGTCGGTCTCGTTGCAGGTGAGCACCCGCAGCTCGTGCCCGTCGATCCCGCCCTGCTCGTTGATCCAGCGGGCATAGGTCCGCGCCATGGCCGGCATGCCCGCCATGTTCACGGCGGCCCCCGGGGTGTCGGGAGCCCAGGTCATCACGGTGACGGTGTCCCTGGAGCCCCCCGGAACTCCAGGCAGGACACCGCAGCCGGTCATGAGCAGGGCGCCGGCCGCCGCCGTACTTGTGAGAAGTCTGTAGGGGCGGGGAGAGGTGAGGCGTCGCCATCCGGTCATGGTCATGAACTTTTCCGCGCCTGGTGTAACGCCGCAGTGTGCTCCGTTCAACGCTCGGTGACGTGAAGGTGAAATGCGGGGGGCAGTGCGCGGGCAGTGAAAGGGAACGTACGATCGACAACCGTGCAGCAAGGTTCGGAGAACTCTTCCCGTCGCGGCCGTCGCTCCTCCACCATGGGCGGCATGCCGCTCAACGACATGCCGTGGTGGCGCTGGCGCAGCAACGTGCGCTCGGCGCTGCACATGCTCTCCGACCCCGTCTTCCACCACGAGTGCTGGCTGGCCGGCCGCCCCGGGTACGGCGACGTCACCGACGCCGTGTACCGCCTGGTCGAGGACACCTGGCTGGACAACTGGTCCGCCGAGAAATACGTGGGGACGATCTTCCGTGACTCCGCCGAGGCCGCCCTCGTGGACGTCGCCGCCCTGCGCGTGCTGCGCATCATGCACCAGGTCGGCGCGGACGCCCCCGTCTCCGCCTATCTGGAGCACCACGGCTGGGCGGAGGCCGTGCAGGCCGCCCGCGAGGCCCATGTGATGCTCGCCACCAACGACGCGGAGGACCCGGACATTCCGCCGCGCTCCCTCGACGTGCTCCGCATCGTGACCGGATCGGCCTGAGGCCGGGCACCTGTGGCACCCTACGGGGATGACCGCGCCGCAGCCTGCCGTACCCCGTCCCGCCGCTGCCTCGGAGGCCACCGCCGAGCAGTACGTCCTCACCCTCTCGTGCCCCGACAAACAGGGCATCGTGCACGCCGTGTCGAGCTATCTCTTCATGACGGGCTGCAACATCGAGGACAGCCAGCAGTTCGGCGACCACGACACCGGGCTCTTCTTCATGCGCGTCCACTTCTCGGCCGACGTCGCGGTGGACGTGGACAAGCTGCGGGCCGGCTTCGCCGCCATCGGCGACTCCTTCCGGATGGACTGGCAGATACACCGCTCGTCCGACCGGATGCGGGTCGTGCTGATGGTCAGCAAGTTCGGCCACTGCCTCAACGACCTGCTCTTCCGGTCCGGCATCGGTGCGTTGCCGGTCGAGATCGTCGCCGTCGTCTCCAACCACACGGATTTCGCCGAGCTCGTCGCCTCGTACGGCATCCCCTTCCGGCACATCCCGGTGAACCGGGAGAACAAGGCGGACGCGGAGGCGCGGCTGCTGGAGCTGGTGCGCGGGGAGAACGTCGAGCTGGTCGTCCTGGCCCGCTACATGCAGGTGCTCTCGGACGACCTCTGCAAGCAGCTCAGCGGCCGGATCATCAACATCCACCACTCCTTCCTGCCGAGCTTCAAGGGCGCGAAGCCGTACCACCAGGCCCACGCGCGCGGCGTGAAGCTGATCGGTGCGACGGCGCACTACGTGACCGCCGACCTCGACGAGGGGCCGATCATCGAGCAGGAGGTCGAGCGGGTCGGGCACGGCGTCACACCGGACCAGCTCGTCGCCGTCGGCCGTGACGTGGAGTGCCAGGCCCTGGCTCGCGCGGTCAAGTGGCACGCCGAGCGGCGCATCCTGCTCAACGGCCGCCGCACGGTGGTCTTCGCGTAGCCGGATTCACAGCCTGCTGAGGGAGGCCGCGGCGAACAGCACGTCGCTGATCGCCTGGCGGTCGCCCTGCTGCCCCGCCGCCGCCTCCACCGGAGGGACGTGCCCGGCGACCAGCCGGCAGAACTCCACTCCGTCGAGCGCGACGTGCGCCACCGTGCGGTCGGGGGAGCCGGCCGCCGCCGGTGGGTCCAGCGCGATGTACCAGTCGCCGCCGCCCCGGCCCTCGACCTCCAGATGCAGGGAGCGGCCCGGGGACCCGGCCGTGATGAGGTGACGGGCCGCCCCCGCCGGCCCGGCGCGGCGGCGCTCCGCCAACGTGGCCGGCAGCAGCCGCACCGCGAGGTCGATCATCCGGTGGAGGTGGGCCGCGGCGGGCGGCTCGTACGGGTAGTCCACCGCGTCGGCGATGTCGCCGCCGTGCACCCAGCACTCGAAGGCCCGCTCCAGCAGGGAGTCCCGCAACGGGAGGGCGAGGTCCCCGTACGGGACGGACAGCTCCGCGACACCCCGTCCGGCGAACGACACCGTGCGCACGAGGGCGTGGCTCTGGTCGCGCCACGGCCCCCGGACGGCCCGGGTGAGTGGCGGGTAAGCGGTTGACCAGTACGTTTCGGTTCGCTCGGTCGGTGACAGGGGCTTGTCACCGCTTCCGAGCGGGTCGTCCAGACCCAGAGCCGTGGAGACCAGGCCGTCGACGGCCGTCAGATGGCCGATGACCCCGGCGACGGTCGTCCTGCGGCCGGTCTGCCGGTCACCCTCGAACCACTTGAGCCGGACCGGCGCATGCCACTCGGAGCCCCCGATGTCCCGGAGCAGCGCGTCCAGCCTGGCCGTCTCCGCGTCGTACGGTGCGGCCCAGGACGGCACGGGGATCCTGGGCGGGCGACGGCCCAGACAGCTCTCCAGGACCCGGGTGCGGAGCATCGGGTCCAGATCCAGGCTGCCGTCGGTGTGCAGGAGTCCCACGGCGTCGCGCAGCCGCATCGCCTCGTGCGCGCAGGGGGCGCACGAGGTGAGGTGCGCCTCGACCGCCGCGGTCTCCTCGGTGGAGCAGGCGGCCAGGGCCCAGGCGCCGAGCAGCGAGGTGAGCACCTTGTGGGACAGGCCCGGGGCGGCGGGCGGAGCCGGCAGGTACGCACGGTCGTCCGCGGGGGCCCGCGGTCCCGGTATGCGCGGGACGCCCGGGAACCCGTCGTCACGGCCGGTGCCGTCGGTGCCGCCGCTCATGGGGTGTGCCCGTATCCGGGAGGCGAGGAGCCGGCCTGCGGGCCGGTGTTCGCGGTGGAGAGCAGTTGCAGCCCGAGGCGCAGCCGCCGCCGGGCCTCCTCGCCGGTCACGCCGAGGTCGGCTGCGGTCTGCCGGTAGTCCCGGCGATGGACGTACGCGAGCTCCAGGGCGGCGCGCAGCGGTGCGGGCATGGAGGCGACGATGTAGTCGGCGCGGGCGGCGGCGGTGGCCCTGCGCACCAGGTGCTCCAGCTCCTGCTCCTGCTCACGAGCGTGTGTGCCGGAGCCGGGCTCGTCCCGGAGGTCCGTGGCGGGATCGTCCGCGTCCCCGCCGTGCGTCCCGCGGAGCCGCTGCACGGACCGGCGGTGGGTGAGCCACGCCACCCAGGACCTCATCGAGCCCCGCCTTGGGTCGTACGCGCCCGGGTTCTCCCAGATGAAGCCGAAGACCTCGCGGGTCACCAGGTCCGCGGCGTCCTCGTCGTCGAGCATGCGGTGGGCCTGACTGTGCACGAGCGGCGCGAAACGGTCGTAGAGCTCGCCGAGTGCCGCCGCCTCGCCGCGCGTCAGTCGCTGCTGCATCCGGCGGTCCCAGCGCGGTGGTGCGTCCTTCGCCATCCAGCCCCCAGCCCTGTGCCCCTCGTCACCTCGAATGTAGTGGGCGAGGTCCGCCGGGCACGCACCTTTGCGCCAAGTACGTCCCCCGTGCGGCGCTGGATGATAGGGAACAGGGTGCGCCTTGCCGATTCCTGGCCGGGTAAACGGGTCTCGAGCGGTCAATCCCGGATGAATCCCGCCGCGCCGATGAGCGGGCCGGAGTTTCACGGACCTGCGAGAGGGGCAGCCGCGAGGGGGAACGGAAACTTCCGGATCCTCCGGATCCCCGGACGAGAGGTTCCAGTCGCGTGACGCTGAAGGTGGACGAGACCGAGCAGGGCGCGTGGACCGTGCTGCGGATACGCGGTGAACTCGATCTGGTGACCTCACCCGTCGTGCGCCAGTCCGTCCACGGGGCGGTGGCCGAGGGGCAGCACGACGTGGTCCTGGACCTCTCCGGTGTCCTCTTCTGCGACTCCAGCGGCGTGGGCGTCCTGATCGCCTCCCGCCGCCTCATGAAGTCCTGCGGTGGCCGGCTGCGGCTGATCCTCCCGGCCCGCGGCGCGGTGGACGGCTCCCACGTCAACAAGGTGCTCGGCGCCCTGGGGGTGCGCAGACTCTTCGAGGTGTACGCCGACGCGGCGTCGGCCACCGACGAGGAATCCCGGCCGCTCTCCGCCTGAACACACCTCGGGCCGGTACCCGGTTCGGATGCCGCGACGGGGGTTAGTGACACGTGACGCCCTTCGGCGTCGTACGCTCCCCGCATGGACAGCGCAGAGTACGAGCGCAAGATCGCACATCGTTTCGCCGCCTTCGACCAGGACGGCAACGGCTACATCGATCGCGCCGATTTCAACGCCGCGGCAGCCCGTCTGCTCACCGAATTCGGTACGACGGCCCGCTGCGACAAGGGCCAGGCCCTCTACACGGGTGCCGAGGCCTTCTGGCAGGGCATGGCGGGCATCGCCGACGTGGACGGGGACCAGCGGGTCACCCGTGAGGAGTTCGTGGGCGGAGCCGTGAAGCGGCTGCGCGACAACCCCGGGCGCTTCGCGGAGATCGCCAGGCCCTTCCTGCGCGCGGCGATCGCCGTGGCGGGCGGCGGGGAGGCCGACGGGTCCGCAACGGCCCCGGTCGCCGCGGTGAAGCGGGCGCTGCGGGTTCTCGGGGCCGGGGACGACGTGGCGAGCATCGCGGCCCGGAGTCTGGACACCGACGGCGACGGCACGGTCGCCGAAGCGGACGCGGTCGCGGCGTTCGCCGCGTACGTCACCGTGATCGAACCGGACGCGTAGCCCCGGCGCGCAACACGACCGGCGGCACCGGCGGTTCGTGCCGCCGTGCGGGCCGGCCGGGGTCTCTCCCGGACCGGCCCGCACGGCTGCCCGCACGGCGTCATGGCTGACCGGAGGCATGCGGGCGGTGCCGGCGCGGGGTGACGCAGCGCAGCCGGGCGGCGCGGATGCCCGGCGGTGTCCCCGGAGTGACCCGTCACCGGGCGGAGTCGGAGGCCCTGCTCGGGTACGCTCCGTGGGATGCGAGTGGTTCTGGAACCGGAGGTTCCGGATGTGGTCCGTGGGGCTGCTCCGGACCGGAGGCGGTGCCTCGCTCGTGGCGCACGGAGCTGCGCAGGGCCTGCCGGGAGGTCGATCCCCGGGGCTTCGGCGGATTCCTGTTCGACTCTCCGCAGCGCGCGTCGCACAGTATGCATCACGCGTACTCCTTCGCGATGGAATATGCCCGAAGCGCTTGTTGCGGTGACTGTACGTCAACCATGCTGTCCCGTAGGGGAGTCACGTTCCGTGACCCTGAGGAGGCGCTAGGCGATGTGTCCGCCGGTTCGGATGGTGTGAGCGGTGCAGGTGCTTCAGGTTCAGCTGGAGGTCGGGGCGGATCCCGCGGAAGTGGGGCGGGCCCGCAGATGGGCGCGGTCGCGGCTGACCGGGTCCGGGATGGAGGACGAGCCGCTCGCCGAGACGGTCGTCCTGCTGATCTCGGAGCTCGTCACCAACGCGGTGGTCCACACGGGATGCCCGGCCGTGCTGCGGATGCTGTTCGGCCCGACGGGGTCGGGGACGGTACGGGTCGAGGTGGCCGACACCAGCTGCCGCCCGCCCCGGCCGCGTCACGCGGAGGGCGGGGACACCAACGGCCGCGGCCTGGAGCTGGTGGACGGCCTGGCGGACCGCTGGGGCTGGCAGCCGGAGGGCGCCGGGAAACGGATCTGGTGCGAGATCGACAGGACCGGCCCGGTGCTGGTCCCGCTGGTCGAGGAGCAGCCGGGCGACCCGAAGACCGGGCCCGTCCCGAGGCCGGCGGCCCCCCGGGTCCGGTCCGGGGCCGCCCCGGCCTTCCCCGGCCCGTCGTCCTAGCCGTCCAGCACCCCCGGCCTGCGACCGTAGACCGGACCGGAGCTCGGCGAACGGCCGAAGATCCTTTGCGGAATGCCCAGTTCGAAGGGGAGCAGCCCGTCGAGGGTGAGGACGACGACGAGGTGCGGCATGTGGACTCCTGTTCACCCGGGTTGGCTGCCACCGACTCGAAGCTGATACATGTCACTGCTGTGAACGAGAAGCCGGCAGCCCGCGCATCCATTCCCTCCGTGACCCGCACCCGGGCGGTGGCGGCCGTAGCGGCCCTCGTGACCGTGGCGGCCGGGCTGGGCGTCCGGTCGGCGGCGGGCGGGGACTTCGCCAAGTACGCCGGGGACGCCTGCTACACCGTGCTGATCCACACGGTGGTGGTCCTGCTGGCTCCCCGGGTGCGCCCGCTGACGGCCGCCGGGGCCGCGCTGGCGTTCAGCTGGGCGGTCGAGCTGGCCCAGCTCACGGGGATACCCGCGGACCTGTCCCGGCAGAGCACGGTGGCACGGCTCGTCCTGGGCTCGACGTTCAACGCCCCGGACCTGTTCTGGTACGTGGGGGGAGCGGCCCTCGCCTGGGCGGTCCACACGGCGGTCCTGTCGCGGTCCCGCAGCTGACCGCACCTGGCCCGATCCCTGCGAAGGGGTTTGTCCAGCCACTCGCAGGGGGTCGCGGCCGCCGGGATGCTGGTCCGCGTGAACCCGACGACCGATGCCGCCGCCGTCCCCGTCGACGCCCGTGGAGAAGCCGGCACCCGCGGTGGGCGCGGCCACCCGGGCCCGAGACCCTGACCGCTCGCGCCTGATCCCCGGACGGACGGCGCTCCCGCCGTCAGCCCTTCGCGGCCAGCCGCCTGGCTATCCTCCGGGCGTCCAGGGCCATCTCGCGGAGCATGCCGCTGATCGGGTTGGTGAACCCGGTGAAGTACAGGCCGGGTGCCTGCTCCGGCGCACGGGCGCCGTGCACCACCGGGCGGCCACGCGCGTCCAGTACGCCGAGGTGCCCCACCAGGTCCTCCAGGGCGCGCCGGTACCCGGTCGCCGCTATCACCACGTCCGGGGTGATCCGGGTTCCGTCGGCCAGCACCACCGTGTCCTGGTCGAAGGACTCGACGGCCGCCACGGGGACCACCCGGCCGCGCTTCACGGCGTCGATCAGCCCGACGTCCTGGACCGGGATCGCACCCTCCCTGACCCGGGAGTACAGGCCCGTGTCCGGGCGGGGCAGGCCCTGCGCGGAGAGGTCGGGGACGGAGACGCGGCACATCAGGTCCCCGGCACGGTCGACGAGCCGGACCGGCAGCCTGCGGACCAGGACGGCGGTCGCCTGCGCGGGCCAGCCGGCCGTCGAGCGGCGCACGATGTGCGGCGTGGTGCGCACCGCGATCCGCACCCTGGAGGCGCCGCCCTCGACCAGGTCCACGGCGATCTCCGCCCCCGTGTTGCCGATGCCGGCCACGAGGACGTCCTTGCCGGCGTACGGGGCCGGGGCGCGGTACGCCGCGGCGTGCACCAGCTCGCCCGTGAAGCCGTCGCGGCCGGACCAGTCGGGGATCCGCGGGGTGTGGTTGAAGCCGGTGGCCACGACGACCGCGCGGCCCGTCAGCACCCGGCCCCCGGTCGCGCTCAGCTGCCAGCCGGACCCGTCGGCGGCCCGGTCGATCCGGGACACCTCGACGCCCGTCACCACCTCCAGCTCATGGTGCTCGGCGTACTTCTCCAGGTAGCGCACCATGTCGTCGCGCGACACCCAGCGCCCGAACCTACGGGGCATGGGCAGCCCCGGCAGCGACGACCAGCGCCGGATCGTGTGGAGGTGCAGCCGGTCGTAGTGGCCGCGCCAGGACGCCGCGACGCCGTCGGACTTCTCCAGCACCACCGCCCGTACTCCCCGCTCGCGCAGGGCCGCTGCGGCGGCGAGTCCGCCCGGACCGCCGCCGATCACGTACACCGGTCGGTCGTCGGTGCGGTCGATGGAAGCGGGAAGAACGGGGCCACCGGGGGTGGAGGTGCTGTCTGACATGGTTCGGAGCGTAATCCGGCGTTCAGTTGATGGGTCTCGGTCAAGGCCGGAATCGGTTGCGAATTGATCACGGATGCGTGGTTGCCGTGTGCCCGGGGCCGCTTCCGGCCGCACCCGCACGCGACCGTTCACATCCCAGGCGCGCCCCACACCGGGAACCACCGGGCCAGGTCCTTCTCCACCCGGAGGTCGTCCCCCAGCACCGCCCGGACCCGGAGCTCCAGTTGGTTGTCGCGCCGTTCCCCGCCGCCCGGAACCGGGGCGAACGGATAGAACGTGCCGCGCTTGTAGAGGTAGACGAGGGCCAGTGTCCGCCCCTCCGCGTCGCGGAAGCCGATCAGTGAGCACAGCAGATGCGGGCCGAAGCCGCCGTCCTGGAGCAGGGTGTTGACCGCGTGCAGGTCGTTGACCAGGGAGGCCGTGTCCTCGGCGGGCTGGCGGGCGGTCAGCCAGGTGTAGCCGTACGCGTCCCGGCCGAACTCCACCGGGACCCCGCCCCGCCCCGTGTCGGCGTCGAGCAGATCCCGCACGTCCTGCTGGATACGGGCGAACGTGCCGCCCTCCACCCCCGCGAAGCACACCGAGCCCACGCCGGTGGGGGCGAGGCCGGTGCCCGCCTGGAGGGTGAGGGCCGCGGACGGGACGGCGAAGAGCTGGTCGAGGTCGGGGCGGGCCGGCTTCCTGCGGCCCAGGATGCTGTCGAGCAGGCCCACGGGAACTCCTCACGGACGGGACAGGCCGGCGGAGATCCGGGCCAGCTGGTCCAGGCGCTGTTCGAGCGTCGGGTGGGAGGAGAGCAGCCGGCCCAGGGTCTCCCCGGCAGCGAAGGCGGGCACGAAGTAGAAGGCGTTGTACGGCTGAGCCTTCCGCAGGTCCTCCGTGGGGATCCTGGCCATCTGGCCGGTCACCTTCGTCAGGGCGGAGGCCAGCGACGAGGGGCGGCCGGTGAGCAGCGCGGCCGTGCGGTCGGCGGACAGCTCGCGGTAGCGGGACAACAGCCGGGTCAGCAGGAAGCTCAGGGCGTAGACCACCGCGCTGATCAACGGGATGAGCATGATGATGACGCCCGCCGGGTCGCTGCCCCGGCTGTTGCGGGAGAAACCGCCCCACAGGGCGACCCGGGTGACGATGCCGGCCAGGACCCCGAGGAACGAGGCGATCGTCATGACGGCGACATCGCGGTGCGCGACGTGCGACATCTCGTGGGCCAGGACCCCTTCGAGTTCCTCGGGCTCCAGTCTGCGCAGCAGCCCGGTCGTGGCGCAGACCAGCGCCGTCCTCTCGCTGCGGCCGGTGGCGAACGCGTTCGGTACGTCGCTCCGCGCGAGGGCCACCCGGGGCTTGGGCATGTCGGCCAGGGCGCAGATCCGGTCGATGGCACCGTGCAGTTCGGGCGCCTCCCGCGGGGTGACCACGCGCGCGCCCATGCCGTAGGCCGCGATGCGGTCGCTGAACCAGAACTGCGCGACGAAGAGGCCGCCCATGATCACCAGGACGACCGGCCAGGCGCCGCGCAGGACCGCGAGGAGGACGCCCACCAGGACCACGTACAGCAGACCGATGAAGAACATGGTGCTCACCATGCGGGTGGTCAGGCCGCGGTCCGGGGCGTAACGGGAGCGGGTTCGTGCCATGGGTGCCTCCCAACAGCTCACCTGCCTCCCATAGTGCTCCTTCCCGGCCGGAACCGGTCAGGCGCTCCGTGCCGGTGACTACGGCCAGAGCAGTTCGCGCGTCCAGGTGCCGCCGGCCTCCCGCCGGTAGCGCAGCCGGACGTGCCGTCGCTGTGCCTCGCCCTGGAAGAACTCCGCCTCCCGCGGCTCGACCACGTACCGTGTCCAGCTCGCCACCTCGGCGTCCGGCTCGGCCCGCGCCCGTTCCCAGGCGGCTCCGGAGGCGCTGACGAGGTCCTCGTAGGAGGGCAGCACCTCGCTCTGCGAGCCGGTCAGGGCGGCGGCCAGCGCGCCGGTGGACCGGGCGTGCAGATCGGCCAGGCTCTCCGCGCGGCCCACGGGCGTGACCGTGCCCCGTACCCGGATCTGGCGGCCCTGGGCGGGCCAGTAGAAGTTGAGGGCCGCGTGCGGGCGGGCCGCGAGCTGGCGTCCCTTCTCGCTGGTGGCGTGGGTGGCGAAGTGCCAGCCGCGCTCGTCCGCGTCATGCAGGATCAGCGTCCGCACATCGGGCCTGCCCTCGGCGTCCACGGTCGCCAGGGTCAGGGTGTGCGGCTCCGTCTGCCCGGCGGCCACCGCCTCGGCGAACCAGGTGTGGAAGAGGGCGAGCGGGGTGGCGGGCGCGTCGGACGGATCGAACCGGGGGAGGGGGACGTCCCAGACCCGCTGGGTGTGGAGCAGGTCGCGGAAGGCCTTCTGTGCATCGCTCATGGACCCATTCCACCGTGTCGCGCGGCCGTTCGCCCGGTGTGTGCGGGAACGCCGACGGCGGACCACGCGGGTGGTCCGCCGTCGGTGAGACAGGACGAGGGGAACCGCGGGACGTCCCTGCGGCGCCCGGCGTATGCGGGAGTCCTGGCAGGCGCCTACCTGACCGGCTTCTTGCCGGTGATGCCCAGGTGTACCAACAGGGCCAGATTGGGGCGGAGTTCGGCCTGCTTCACGCCCCAGGTGGTGAAGCCCTTCTGGTGCGAGGCGACCCCGGACAGCATGACGACGAGGGAACCGGCCACCGCCGCCGGGCTGACGTCCTTGTCGACCTTGCCCCTGGCCTGGAGCTCCTTGATCGACTCCGTCAGGGAACCGGTGACCGAACTGAGGATCTTCATGCGGATCTTGTAGAACCGCTTGTCGCCCTCGGCCGCGCCGAGGTCGACGACGCGGAGGATCGCGTCGTGGCGCCGCCAGAAGTCGAGGAATCCCTCGACGAGTTCTTCGGCGCTCTGCCAGCCGGCCTTGCCGACCCAGGAGCGTCCGGCGACCAGTTCGGTCAGCCCGGTGCCCTCCTTGGCCATTTCCTCGGCGAGTTCGAGGACGGCGCCCTCGACATCGGGGAAATACTGGTAAAACGTCGCGGGTGAAGTCCCTGCCTTCCGGGCCACGTCGATGACTTTGACGTCCCGGTAGGGAGAGGCGCTGAGCATTTCGCTGAGGCAGTCGAGCAGCTTCTGCCGCGTCGCCTGACCTCGCCGACCGGCCACGCGGCCGTCGACGGTGCGCACTTGTCCTGTCATGCCGTCAGCTTACCGAGGGCGGATCGGAGCGCGATCTGGCCGACTGCAAATGGGGAACGCCCCAGTGAGGGCGGGGTGAGCAGCGGTTTTCGCGGTGGCGCGCGGGTGGGCTTCACGACGGCTACCGGCAGAAGCCGGGGCCCGCTCCGGGGCCCCGCGGGGTCCGCGAGACGTCCTCGGCGGCCGATCCCGGTGCGATGGTCTTATCAACAGCCTGTGGATAACTTCGGTGGACAACTTCCGTCCATGAGGGCGAGGAATCTTCACGATTCGGGCGAATGTTCTATTTCGGTGGGGAGAAGTGCCTCGGGGCGCGCCGCGCGGCGTGCGACGTTACGTTGACTGTGACGGGCGTCACCGCTACGGAAGGACCCGGGTCATGGCCGCATTCGCGCAATCCGCGCCGTGCTGGGTGGATGTGCAGCTCTCCGACCTCGAAGCGGGCAAGCGCTTCTACGGCGGGCTCTTCGGCTGGACCTTCCGGGCCGGGGACGGCATGCCGTTCGCCGACGCGTACAGCGACGGCAAGCTCGTCGCCGCGCTCGCCGCGAAGCAGGACGGCCGCATGCCGACCACCTGGGGCGTCTACTTCTCCACCGACGACATCCGCGCCACCGTCGCCCTGATCCGGAAGGCGGGCGGCCAGGTGATCACCGATCCGGTGCGGGCGGGCAGGGCGGGCATCCTCGCCCAGGCGGCCGACCCCGGCGGGGCGGTCTTCGGCCTCTGGCAGGCGGGCGACCGCGCCGGCTTCGAGAAGCAGAACGAGCCGGGCGCCTTCTGCTGGACCGAGGTCTACACCCGGCAGCCGGAACGCGTCGACCCCTTCTACGAGGAGGTCTTCGGCTTCCTGGGGACGGATCTCGACCTCGGCGAGGCGTCGGGCGGCGACCCGGGCGCGGCGGGGGCCGGGGCCGACTTCCGCATGTGGTCCCCCGCGGGGACCGAGCCGGGGCCCGACACCGCGGTCGGCGGGCGCAGCGTCATCACGGACGCGTCCCCCGAGATGCTCCCCAGCTACTTCCTCAGCTACTTCGCCGTGGCCGACTGCGTCAGGGCGGCCGAGACCGCCGCACGTCTCGGTGGCCGGATCTCGGCTCCGCCGTTCGACATCCCGTACGGGCGCATGGCGGTCCTCCAGGACGATCAGGGTGCCGTCTTCGCCGTGCTGCAGCCGACCGAACTGCTTCCGTAGCCGGCCGGGCGCTGTCCTGAAAGGGATGGAGTGCCACAAGACACCCCGATCCGCACCCGGGTTCGCAACCGTGCCCCGAGCCAGGAACAATCGGGGTGCGCACCGCCAGGTGGTGCCGAGTGGTGAGACGCTGCACAGGGCGGGATTTCGCGGGCCTCTTTTCCTGAGGCCCGTACGGGGAGGTGGCAGGCAAGTGGAGCAGCTGACGCAGCATGACCCGAGGCGGATCGGCCCGTTCGAGGTGCTGGGACGACTCGGCGCCGGCGGCATGGGGCTGGTCTATCTCGCACGATCGGCCTCCGGCCGGCGGGTGGCGATCAAGACGGTCCGTACGGAACTGGCCGAGGACCAGCTGTTCCGCGTCCGCTTCACACGTGAGGTGGAGGCCGCGCGGGCCATCAGCGGGTTCTACACCGCCGCCGTGGTGGACGCCGACCCCCGGGCGGCCGTGCCGTGGCTGGCGACCGCCTATGTCCCCGCCCCCTCGCTCGAGGAGATAGTGAGTGAGTGCGGGCCGATGCCGACCCAGGCCGTGCGCTGGCTGGCCGCCGGCATCGCCGAGGCCCTGCAGTCGATCCACGGGGCCGGCCTCGTCCACCGTGACCTGAAGCCGTCCAACGTGCTCGTGGTCGAGGACGGGCCGCGGGTGATCGACTTCGGTATCGCCTCCGGTGTCTCCAACACCCGGCTGACCATGACGAACGTCGCGGTGGGCACGCCCGCGTACATGTCTCCCGAGCAGGCCCGCGACTCGCGCAGCGTGACGGGGGCCAGCGACATCTTCTCGCTCGGCTCGACGCTGGTCTTCGCGGCGACCGGCCACGCGCCGTTCCACGGGGCGAACCCGGTCGAGACCGTGTTCATGCTGCTGCGGGAAGGACCCGACACGGAGGGGCTGCCCGACGACCTGAGACCGCTGATCGAGTCCTGCATGCAGATGGACGCGACCCGGCGGCCCAGCCCGGCGGACCTGCAGGCCCAGCTGGCTCCGCACCTGTTCGCCTCCGGCGGCGACGACAGCGGTACGGCCTCGGCGTGGCTGCCGGCCGTCGCGACCGCGATGATCGAGCAGCGGCGGGGCGGCGGGCGCGCGATCGCAGCCCCGCCCGCTCCGGTGGTCGTACCGCCGCCCCCCTCGCAGCCGCCCCCGGGCGCCGACCTGGACGGGTCCTGGCGCGGCGACGTGCGGACCGCGCCCGCCCCGGCGCCCGACGGCGGTCCGGTACGGCTGCCCGGGGCGAAGGTGCCCATCGGTCCCGGCCCGCGCCCGGTGGACGTACGGGGCGCCGCCGCCGCGCACGCGGACCCGGCCACCGGCTGGGTCCGCCCGCCCGCCGGGCTGAACGGCACGGCCGGTCACCCGACGGCTCCGGTGCCCGCCCCCATGCCGTCCCCCGACACGTCGCCCGCCGCGCCGGAGCGCTGGCGGCCCTGGCGTTTCCGCATGTCGAACGACGTGTGGGGCACGCCCGTCGTCGTCGGCGACCTGCTGTACGTGACGTCCTTCGAGGTCCACGCCCTGGACGTGGGCAACGGGCGGCGCCAGTTCAAGACCCGGGACGTGGCCTGGGCGATGGCCGTCGACGGGGGCAGGATCCACGCCTCGGACGGGCCGTCCCTGTACGCGCTGGACGCGGCGACGGGGGCCGAGCGGTGGCGGCTGCAGACCGACGCGTGGGTGTACTCCCTGAAGGCCGGCCGCGGCACCGTCCTGACCGGGACGCGGGGCGGCGGCGTACAGGCGTGGGAGGCGTCCAGCGGCGAGAAGCTGTGGGAGGCCAGGGGCGTCCAGACGGACTTCGAGACCCCGGAGGCCGGGCCCGTCCTCCACGACGGCACGGTGTACCTGTGGCAGGACGCGCGGCTGCGGGCCGTCGACGCCCGCACCGGCTTGGAGCGGTGGTCGTACCCGATCGGCGACGCGGCCTCCTGCGGCGGGGTGCCGGTACGGGTGACGCCGGCTCCGGACGGCTTCGTGTACGTCGCCGCGGGGACCCGGGTGCTGGCCGTGGACACGGTCTCGGGCCGGGTGCGCTGGCATTTCGAGTCGCCGGCCGTCTTCCTCTCGCCGCCCGCCTTCGCGCCCGGACCCGCGGTCACGGGGGGCGGGGTGTATCTCGCCGACTACCTCGGCACCGTGTACGCGCTGGACGCGTCGACCGGCAAGGACCGGTGGCGGATCGCGACGGAGTCCCGGCAGACCATCGAGCCGGTGCTGGTCACGGCGGGCAATGTGCACGTCGGCAGCGGCAGTGCGCTGTACACGCTGGACGCGGTGACCGGCACGCCCAAGTGGCGCTTCGCGGCGGGCGGCGACGTGGTGGGAGCACCGGTGGTCGCGGACGGCCGGGTCCACTTCGGCTCGGCGGACCACGTGCTGTACACGCTGGACGCGGCAGGCGGCCAGCTGCGCTGGAAGCTCGCCACGGGCGGCGAGATCACGGGCTCTCCGGTGGCACAGGCGGGGGTCGTGTACGCGTGCAGCAAAGACCGGTGCGTCTACGCGCTGGACGCGCTGAAGGGGACGGGTACGGGGGGCCGCGCCCGGACCTGACCGGCGCGCCCGCCCGGGCGGGGGAGCGCCTCAGGGGTGCGGCGGGTGGTAGCGGTCGCGGTCCTCGTCCGGCACCACCGGGTACGGGGCCGTGTCCTCGTCGGACCGCGGGGCCCGGTGCTGTCCCGGACCCGGACCCGTGTACGGATCTGCCTCCGGCTCCGGCAGCGGCGAAGTCTGCGCCGACGGCCCCGGCTCCTGCGTCGGGGGCCAGGTGTCGGGATGGGCGTCGGTCGGCACGGGGTACGGATCGGCCCCGTGCCTCCTCCGTACGCCCCGCCCGGACATCAGCAGCGCTCCCAGCAGGAGCAGCACCCCGCCCGCCAGCGCCTGCGCCACGCCCCACCCGAGCCCCGAACCGTCGCCGTCGACGGTCAGGCCGCCGGCGGCCTGACCCTGCCGGACCATCCACAGCCCGGTGAACCCGAGCACGATCAGCCCCGCCACGGCCACCACCCAGCGCGCACGCAGCACCACGCCCACCAGGGCCACCAGGGCGGCGAACAGGAACGGCAGCAGGATGGAGCCCAGCACGGCGGCCGACGCGTCGCTGATGCCCTCGAACAGGTCCTGGACGCGGTAGTCCCGCCCGAGGCGGTCGTCGTACCAGCCGCGGAAGGGGCTCTGTACGGCTGCCGCCGCACCCAGCAGAGCGACGACGGAGCCGAGGACATTGCGGATCATGGTCGGCCTCCCGGGCCTGCGCGCCACGCACGGAACTGCACCGCTCCCCGGTCCGACGCTACGCCGGGCCGATCTCCCCTGCCATCCGGAGACCATGACCAGACTGTGACAGGGTCATGACCGGGCCGGGGGTCAGGACGGGAGAAACTGTGCGTCACGGTGCCGCGCGGCCGCGCGAGGGCCGAGGAGAGCCGACAACGACAAGGGGGCTGCAACGATGATGCGGCGACGGATCAGGTTCGCAGCGGTTCTGGTCGTGGCGGTGCTCGCGCTCACCGGATTCTCGACCTCCAGCAGCGGAGGCAAGGGCCGCAGCGGGAAGAGCAGCGGCTCGGGCGGCGGCTGCTCCAACTCGGAGAAGAGCAACGGCAGCTACCACGACTACGACAACGACGACTACGACAGCTCGTCGAGTTCCTCGGGCGGCGACACGTACGCGACACCCGGCACGACCGCCTCGGCCGCACCCGTCGCCCGTGTCATCCGCTGCGCCCAGCCCCGCAAGGGCAAGCGCAAGGCGGTGACCTCGTCGACGGTGGAGATCCGCTCGACCGCGTCGGGCACGCACACCTACGACGTGGACGTGACGTTCGTCGACGCGAGCGGCCTGACCGTCGACACGGGCGAGGCCACGGTCGAGCTCGACCACGACGAGGCGAAGACCGTGGTGGTCCGCATGGACAGCCCGCGCTCGGTGTCCCGTGTGAAGCGCTGCCTGGTCACGGCGGAACTCAGCTACTGACAGGTCCGGCCGCGGTGCGGCAGCGGGGCCCGAGCCCGCGCGGACATGCGGCGGCCGCGACGGCGCCCCCTCCGCGCCGCCGCGGCCGTTCCCCCGCGGGTGAGGTCTAGTTGGCCGGCTCGCTCGTCGCGTGGTTGTCCAGCAGCCTGGCCTCGCCACCGGTCGCGTGGTTGTCCAGCAGCCTGACCTCGCCACCCGTCGCGTGGTTGTCGCCCAGCGTCGTCACCTCTTCGCCGGTGGCGTGGTTGTCGAGCGGCTTGGCGTCGACGGTCTTCTTCTTTGCGTCAGTCATCGTCTTCAGCTCCCTGAATTGCTGATCTGCGTTCGGCGGGCCCGCCCGGCAACTCCCCCGTGGGTCCCCGGGCGGGCCTTCATGGCCGCTCAACCTATCCCTGCGGCGTGTGCCGGCCCGCCTGCCCCCCGACGCGACGGATCGACAAGGACGAGAGTGCCGGGTCGTGATAAACGAACGATGAACGCCTCGCGCGGCACCGTCAGGCGGCGGCCGCGGGCGTCAGCAGCGTGCGCACCTCTGCTGCCTCGGGTGAGCCGAGGCCCTCGTATATCACCAGAGCCTCGTGCCAGCAGACCTGGGCCCGGCCCGCTTGGCCGATGTCGCGCAGAGCCTTCCCGAGCACCGTGAGCACGTTGCCCCGCCGCCACTCCCCGCCGATCCCCCGCAGGACCGCGAGCGCCTGCTCGGCCTTGACCGCCGCCTGCGCCGGTACGCGTGCCGCCAGGTCCACCTCGGCCAGACGGAAGAGCGTCATGCCTTCCCAGAGCCGCTGCCTGCTGTCACGGAAGACCGCCAGGGCTTCCGCGAGCCGCTCCGCGGCGTCGGCGAGATGCCCGAGCTGGGTGAGAGCCAGCCCCAGCGCGTACCGGCCGTTGGCACCGCGCAGGGCGTGGCCCATGCCGTCGTAGATGTCGATGCCCTGCTGGGCCAGGGTCACCGCGCTGGAGGTACGGCCCATCGCGAGATGGATACGCGAGAGGTTGCACAGGGCGCTGGCCTCGCCGGGCCGGTTCTCGTCGGCCCGGAAGTTCGTGATGGCCTGCCGGAGGTACGCCTCCCCGTCGGAGTGGCGGTTCTGATAGAGCGCGATGATCCCCAGGTCGTTGGGGGCCCAGCAGTTCGGCAGCGGATCGTCGGCGGCTCGTGCGAGCACCATGGCACGCTGGGCGTCCCGCTCGGCCTGGTCGAACCGGCCTGCCACGAGCCGCACATTGGTCAAGGTGGTGAGGGCACGCCCTTCCGCCCGGTCGTCGCCCATCTCGCGCGCCAGCTCACGCACGGCGGTCGCCGCGGTCTCGTACTGCTTGGAGTTCGCCCCGGACTCCGCCAGGTCCTTGGCCGCCCAGAGCAGATCGACCGCGCGGCGGAGCGTGGCCCGGCCGGAGGACTGACGCACGCAGGCCAGCAGGGAGTTGGCCTCGGTGTAGAGCCAGTCCTGCGCGTCGTGCCGGTCGGCGAAGGTGAGACCGGCGTATTGAGTGGGTTCCCGGTGGTCCGCGAGCCGGTCCCCCGGCCGCTCCAGCGCGTACACCCCCGCCGCGGTCGCCAGATAGAAGTCCAGCAGACGCGACAGGGCCGTCTCCCGCTCCCCCGGCAGCTGTTCGTCCCGTTCCGCGCACGCACGCGCGTAGAGGCGCACCAGGTCGTGGTAGCGGTAGCGGCCGGGCGCGGCCGACTCCAGGAGGGAGGTGTCGACCAGGGCCTCCAGCAGGTCCTCCGCCGTGTGGGGCTCCAGATCCAGGAGGGCGGCCGCCGCGGCGAGGGAGATGTCCGGTCCGTCCGCCAGGCCCAGGAGGCGGAAGGCACGGGCCTGCTGGGGCTCCAGCTGGCCGTAGCCGAGCTCGAAGGTGGCCTTCACCGCGAGGTCGCCCGCCTGGAGCTCGTCCAGCCGGCGGCGCTCGTCGGCGAGCTTCGCGGCCAGGACCGAGACCGTCCAGGTCCGGCGAGCGGCCAGCCGGGAGGCGGCGATACGGATGGCCAGCGGCAGGAAGCCGCAGGCGGCCACCACGTCCAGGGCCGCCTCGCGCTCGGAGGTGACGCGTTCCGCGCCGACGATCCGGGTGAAGAGCCGGAGGGCCTCCTCGGGGGACATGACGTCCAGGTCCACCAGGTGCGCGCCCGCCAGGTCGACCATGCGGATCCGGCTGGTCACCAGCGCCGCACAGCCCGTCGTACCGGGCAGCAGCGGGCGGATCTGGGCCGCGTCGTGGGCGTTGTCCAGGAGGACCAGGACGCGGCGGCCGTCCAGGGTGGAGCGGTAGAGCGCGGCCCGTTCGTCGAGGGAGTCCGGGATCGCGGAGTCAGGGGTGCCCAGGGCACGCAGGAACGAGCCGAGGACGGTCTCCGCCTCCGCTGCCCTGGCGCCCGCGCCCTGGAGGTCCACGTACAGCTGGCCGTCCGGGAAGTGCGGGCGGGCCTGGTGGGCGACGTGCACCGCGAGGGTCGTCTTGCCGACGCCGCCGATGCCGGCCAGTGCGGAGACCGCCATGACGGAGCCCTCGGAGGCCGCCAGCCGGTCGCCCAGCTCGCGCACGAAGGAGGCACGGCCCGTGAAGTCCGGCACGGTGGCGGGGAGCTGGGCGGGGCGCAGCGGCGCGGGCGCCGGGGCGGGCTCGTCGGCGGGGCGCGCCAGATCCTCGTCGGCCTGCAGGATCCGCTGCTGGAGCTGGGCCAGTTGGGGACGCGGGTCGACCCCCAGCTCCTCGGCGAGCAGCCTGCGGGTGTCCGCGTACACCGCGAGCGCCTCGGCCTGCCGGCCGCTGCGGTACAGGGCGACCATCAGCAGCTCGCGCAGCCGTTCGCGCAGGGGGTGCGCCGCGGTGAGCGCGGTCAGTTCGGAGACCGCCTCCGCGTGACAGCCGACCTCCAGGTCGAGGTCGAGCCGGGTCTCCGTGAGCTGCAGGCGCCACTCCTCCAGGCTGCTGCGCTGGTTGTCCGCGTACGGGCCGGGGACGGAGGCGAGCGCCGGGCCGTCCCACAGCCCGAGGAGCTTGTTGATCAGGGTGCGGGCCTGGCAGCGGTCCCCGCCGCTGCGTGCCTTCTCCGCCTCGGCGGCGAGGTCCTGGGCGTGGGTGAGGTCGAGGGCCTCGCGGTGGATACGGACCGCGTAGCCGCCGGACTCGCTGACCAGGGTGTCCTGGCCGAGGATCTTGCGGAGCCGGGAGGCGTACGTGCGGACCGTCGCCAGGGCCTGGGACGGAGGGTCGTCGCCCCAGAGGGCGTCGATGAGCTCGGCCGCGGTGGCCGTGCGGCCGTCGCGCAGGAGCAGGGCGGCCAGCAGGGCCCGTTGCTGCGGCGACCCGGACGGGAGCACCTGGCCGCCGCGCCGGGCGCGTACCGGTCCGAGCACCTCGAAGCGCAGTTCGCCGCCGGCCGCGCGTTCCCGTGGTGCGCGCTGGTCCGGCACGCGCACAGGTCCGTTGTCGCCGTCCATTGATGCCCCCTGTCCTGCTTGCCCCGCCGGTGCTGCTGAACCCGCTCTGTGCCCTGCCTCGTACCGAGCACAACAGTCTGCCCTGTCACAGGCGGACTCGTCAGCACTGGGTGTTCCTCTGCACAGGCCCTCGACAACGATTCGGGGGCGAGGGCCCGTACAGATGATGACACGGCGTCAGATCATGAGCGGCTGCTGGAGCTCCGTCACCCATTTCTCCCGGTCCTGCGGGCACTCCAGGCTGACCTCCCGGGAGTACCCCGCCGGCCGGTGTCCGTGCACGTCGATCCAGCGGGCCAGAATCTGCTCGGTCGCCAGGACGCCGTCCATCGGGCCCCGGTGGACGATCGTCGCCGCCTCGAACGCGGGCAGCTCGGCCACGATGATCCCGGTGTCCCCGAGCGGTGCGGGCGGTGCCGCCGCCCCGGAGACCGTCACACCGGCGTGCACGGTGACCGCGCCGGCGCCGGCCGGGTCGTCCTCGTACCGGGCGATGCCCGGCCCGGACGGGCGGACCCCCGCCGCGTCGAGCAGCGCGAACAGCTTCTCGTACAGCGGGCCGATCACCGGAGTGATGTCCTGCGGCCGGTAGCTCGCGGCGGTGCCGGTCAGTCCGGCGACCCGGACCGCCGGAACCCGCTTGATCACGACGTCTTCCGTGGGCATGTGTCCCTCGCTCTCGATGGACCGGAGCCTCGCCTCGACCTGTGCCAGCCGGGCCGCCGCCGAGGTCATGGCGGCCTCCAGCTCCGCACGCCGCAGGCGCAGCATGCCGCGCAGCTCCCGCGTTCCCACCTGCTCGTCGAGGACGGCCCGCACCTGCTGGAGCGTGAAACCGAGATCCTTGAGCGCGATGATGCGGTTGAGACGGGCCAACTGGGCGGCGCCGTAGTAGCGGTATCCGGTGGCGGGGTCGGTACGGTCCGGGTGCAGGAGCCCGACGGCGTCGTAGTGGCGCAGCATCCGGGCCGACACCCGCCCGTACCGGGCGAAGTCTCCGATGGTGAACATGATGGCTCCCACTGCACGGCTTCACACGGTGTGAAGGTCAAGCTCCCGGCTGTGCCGGTAGTCCGGTCTGCCCGTGTCCCGAGTCCCGTGTCCGGTGCCGCGGTGATCCGGGAAAGGCAGGAGCCCCGTTCCTCCGCCGGGGCGGGTGAACGGGGCTCCTTGGGTACTGCATAGCCGGCCGCGATCGGCCGACCCGGGCAACTAGGCCGGGGTGACGTTCTCAGCCTGCGGACCCTTGGGTCCCTGAGTGACGTCGAAGTTCACGACCTGGTTCTCCTCGAGGGAGCGGAACCCGGACGCGTTGATCGCGGAATAGTGGACGAAGACATCCGGGCCGCCGCCGTCCTGGGCGATGAAGCCGAAGCCCTTTTCAGCGTTGAACCACTTGACGGTTCCGGTAGCCATAAGCCCTCCTTGGGCCAAAGGGTTGCCCTGCTCCAGAACCTGCAAACAAGTCTGAAAACTACAAAAGCCTGCGGGTTACATGCTCCGCAGGCTCTGTACTGCAAGGGAAACCAAACTGCAACTTGCGGGCGAGCCTAGCACGCAGTCCGCGGGGAGCGGTAGAGGGAAAGATCACTTCACCCGGATGTTTGATTGGGTCACCGATGAGCTGACGGACAAGGCCCCGGGGAGCCGTCCCGGCGCCCCGATGATGCCCGCCGGAGGGCACGGGTCTAGCCTCGCGATGTGGACAATTCAACCGTCTCTCCCGTAGAAGGCGACGACCGTCGCAGCAGGCCGCGCGTCGGCCACATCCAGTTCCTGAACTGCCTCCCCCTCTACTGGGGCCTGGCGCGGACCGGAACCCTGCTCGACCTGGAGCTCTCGAAGGACACCCCGGAGAGACTCAGCGAGCAGCTCATCAGGGGTGACCTCGACATCGGCCCCGTCACCCTCGTCGAGTTCCTGCGCAACGCCGACGATCTGGTCGCGCTCCCCGACATCGCGGTCGGCTGCGACGGGCCCGTCATGTCGTGCGTGATCGTGTCCCAGCTGCCGCTCGACCGGCTCGACGGTGCCCGGGTGGCGCTGGGCTCCACCTCCCGCACCTCCGTACGGCTGGCCCAGCTGCTGCTGGCCGAGCGCTACGGCGTCACGCCCGACTACTTCACCTGCCCGCCCGACCTCGGGCTGATGATGCAGGAGGCCGACGCGGCGGTGCTGATCGGTGACGCCGCGCTGCGCGCCAATCTGCACGACGCCCCCAAGCTGGGGCTGCAGGTCCACGACCTGGGGCAGATGTGGAAGGAGTGGACGGGGCTGCCGTTCGTCTTCGCGGTCTGGGCCGTCCGCAAGGACTACCTGGCCTCGCACCCCTTCTATGTGGAGAAGGTCCACGAGGCGTTCCTGGCCTCGCGCGACGTCTCGCTGGAGGAGGTCACCAAGGTGGCGGAGCAGGCCGCACGCTGGGAGGCCTTCGACGCCGAGGTGCTGGAGCGCTACTTCACCACCCTCGACTTCCGCTTCGGTCCGGACCAGCTGGCCGGTGTGCGCGAGTTCGCCCGCAGGACCGGCCCGACGACCGGCTTCCCGGCGGACGTGACGGTCGAACTGCTCGGCGGCTGACAGCTGCCGGCACGGACCGGACGGGAATGCCGCGCGACCGGATGAATCCCGGACTGTTCCGCCGCCTTCCCGCGCCTTCCCGGGCCGGCCCTTTATCCCCCGCCGGGCGGCGACCCCGGCATTCCCCTGCCGACGCGTTCCCGTGAAAGGGGGGGCGAATGGCCGGGGTGCCCGTCACCGGCATCCGGGCATCGAATAGCGGATGACGCCGGAACGAATCAGGTGTGCGTTCCGGTATCGCGCAGGTGAACGCGGACGAACGCCTGGAACGATGTGTTTGCGCCTTTCGGAGTGGCGAAAACCATGCTTCGTGCCCTTAGGGGCGAAATCGGCATAAGGCTTCTCGTGACCCTATGTCCCGGGCGCCCTAGGCTGCGGTCGGAGGTACGCGGGTTCACACGGGGAGACGCCATATGCAGCCGCTGGAAGCCGGCGAACCGCACGCGATCGGTGCCTACCGGCTGATCGGAAGGCTCGGCGCCGGCGGCATGGGCCGGGTCTATCTGGGCCGCAGCGCGGGCGGCCGTACCGTCGCGGTCAAGGTCGTCCACCCCCACTTCGCCCTCGACGAGCAGTTCCGTGCCCGGTTCCGGCGCGAGGTGGACGCCGCACGACGGCTCGGCGCGCAGTGGACGGCCCCGGTCCTGGACGCCGACCCGGACGCGCCCATCCCCTGGGTGGCGACCGGCTACGTGGCCGGACCGCCGCTCTCCGAGGCGGTCACCCGGCACGGCCCGCTGCCGGAGCACGCGGTACGGACCCTGGGCGCCGGCCTCGGTGAGGCGCTGGACGCGGTGCACGCGCACGGCCTCGTCCACCGGGACGTGAAACCCTCCAACGTCCTGCTCGCCCTCGAGGGCCCCCGGCTGATCGACTTCGGGATCGCCCGGGCGCTGGGCGCCACGGTCTCCCTCACCTCCACGGGCGTCTCGGTCGGCTCGCCCGGATACATGGCGCCGGAGCAGATCCGGGGCCTGGACATCTCCGGCGCCGCCGACGTCTTCTCCCTGGGCGCGGTCCTCGCGTACGCCGCGACCGGCAGCGCCCCCTTCGTGGGCGACTCCTCCGCCGTCCTCCTCTACAAGGTGGTGCACGAGGCACCCGAGCTGGGGGAGCTGGAGGGCGAGCTGCGCGAGTTGGTGGCCGCCTGCCTCGCCAAGGACCCCGGCGACCGGCCCGCGCCGGCGGAGCTGGCGCGGACCCTCGCACCCGGCGGGGCCGCCGCACTGGTGGCCGCGGGATGGCTGCCCGGCCCCCTGGTGCGCGAGGTCAGCCGCTCGGCGGTGGCCCTGCTGGACCTGGAGCCGCAGGAGGCGCCGGTGCAGTCGGGTCCGGTGCCGTTCAGCAGCGCGTCCCTGGGCAGTGCGGCGCTCGGTGCGTTCGGTCCGCCGCTGCCGCCCCCGCCGTCCGGACCGCCGTCCACCGGGCCCGCCACCGAGGACGGCGGCGCGGTACGCGGATCCGGCGCCCGCGTCGCCGTCACCATGAACGCCGACTCCCGGCCCGGGGAGCAAAGGGGCAGGCGGGTGAGCTGCACCGTCGCGCTGGCCGTCGCCGGAGCGCTCGCCGCGGTGACCCTGGGGTCCGGCACGCTGGAGGGCCTCTTCCGCAGCGGTGGTGACGGGCACAGCAACGACGGAGCCGCGCAGCCCCCGGCGGCCACCCACAGCGCGGGCCCGTCGGGGACGCCCCGGCCTGAGCAGTCGCCCCCGGCCGGCAGCGGTTCGGTGAGCACGCTGCCCAAGGCCTTCACCGGCACCTGGAAGGGGCCCGCCACGGAGCGCAGCGGTCTGCCGCACGGCAACGTCACCGCCGTGTTCACCGAAGGGAGGAAGGGCCAGGACGTGGTGCGGCTGACGTACGTGCTGGAGGTGCTCGGGACGAAGGTCGTCTGCAGGAGCGTCGGCCGGCTCGTCTCCGGTACGCCCACGGTGCTCAAGGTCCGCGAACGCGCCGATCCGGACAGCCGTGACGGCGCCCTGTGCACGGGCGGCGAGTCCGACCTGGACTTCACCCTCACCTCCGGCAGCACCCTGCTCTACCGGTCCCACGAGGAGGCCGCGGGCACGCCGAAGGGTGTCCTCACCCGGTCCGGCGGCTGACCCCGGCGGGGGCTGGCGTAGGCTGGATCGGTCCGCGGATCCGCAGAAGAACCGCCGAAAGGTGACAGCCCGGTGACCGAGAAGGCCGACCTTCAGCCCGTCCTCGACCGCGCCGCCGAAGGCGGGCGGATCTCCCCCCGGGAGGCGCTCGACCTGTACCGGTCGGCACCGCTGCACGCACTGGGGGCAGCCGCGGACGCGGTGCGCCGTCGTCGCTTCGCCGGTACGGAGCACATCGCGACGTACATCATCGAGCGCAACATCAACTACACCAACGTGTGCGTCACGGCCTGCAAGTTCTGCGCCTTCTACGCGGCGCCCAAGGACACGGCCAAGGGCTGGTCCCGCGACCTCGACGACATCCTGCGCCGCTGCGCGGAGACCGTCGAACTCGGCGGCACGCAGATCATGTTCCAGGGCGGCCACCACCCGGACTACGGCGTCGAGTACTACGAGGAGCACTTCTCCGCGATCAAGAAGGCGTTCCCGCAGCTGGTCATCCACTCGCTCGGCGCCTCCGAGATCGAGCACATGGCGCGCATCTCGGGCGTCTCCGCGAAGGAGGCCGTCCAGCGCATCCACGCCGCCGGCCTCGACTCCTTCGCCGGCGCCGGCGCCGAGCTGCTGCCCGCCCGGCCGCGCACCGCGATCGCCCCGCTCAAGGAGTCCGGCGAGCGCTGGCTGGAGATCATGGAGATCGCCCACGGCCTCGGCGTCGAGTCCACCTCCACCATGCTGATGGGGACCGGCGAGACCAACGCCGAGCGCATCGAGCACCTGCGGATGATCCGCGACGTACAGGACCGCACGGGCGGCTTCCGCGCCTTCATCCCGTACACCTACCAGCCGGAGAACAACAAGCTGAAGGGACAGACGCAGGCCACGCTCTTCGAGTACCTGCGGATGATCGCCATCTCCCGGCTGTTCCTCGACAACGTCGCCCACATCCAGGGCTCCTGGCTGACCACCGGCAAGGAGGTCGGCCAGCTGTCCCTGCACTACGGGGCGGACGACCTCGGCTCGATCATGCTGGAGGAGAACGTCGTCTCCTCGGCCGGTGCCAGGCACCGCTCGAACCGCCTGGAGATCATCGACCTGATCCGCAAGGCGGGCCGGGTGCCCGCACAGCGCGCCACGACGTACGAACACCTCGTCGTCCACGACGACCCGGCGAACGACCCGGTCGACGAGCGCGTCGTCTCGCACATCTCCTCCACGGCGCTCGCAGGCGGCACGGCCCACCCGGAGCTGAAGCTCCTCAACGCCAACTAGCCTCTCCGTGCTCACGATCCATGCCGCCGACGCGGTCCTCGGTGCCCCCGTGGGGGCGGACTCCGTGGCCGTGGACGGCGGCTTCGTCGTCGCGGTCGGCCCGTACGTGGACGTGACCGGGGCCCGTCCGCGGGCCCGGGTGCGGCGCTGGCCGGGTGTGATCGCCCCCGGGCTGGTGAACACCACGGCGACGGCCCTGCTGGAGACCGTCTACCACCCGGACCCGCGCGAGGCGGACGAGCTGGGTACCGAACCGCTGACCGGCGACGCGGTCGCCGCACTCGCGCCGGACGACGCCCGGTGGGGCGCCAGCGCCCGGCGCGGGCTCCAGCGGATGCTGCGGCACGGCACGACCGCCGTCGCCGGGACGTTCACCCGGCCCTCGGTGCGCCTGGCGGTGTCCCGGTCGGGCCTGCGGGTGCACCCGCCCGCCGCGGCGGACCCGGGCCTCCCGCCCCGCCTCGACCCGCTGGCGGGCGTACGCGATCCGGCGGAGCTGCGGGCGTACACCGGGGGACCGCCGGCCGTCGGGGATCCGGCCGACCTGGCGGTGTTCGACGCGCGGGACGCCGGGGAGCTGGCGGGTGCGGGCGCGGCCTGCTGCGTCGCTACCGTTCTCGGCGGGCGGCTGGTCTTCCGCGCGAGCTGACAGGCCGCCCGGACCGCCGGACCGCGGTGCACCGAGCCGCCGGCGAGGCGGGCCGGCCAGGACGTCCTCGGCGCCGGGGCCGTTCCGCTCGCCGCCGGTGCTCCTGCGGAGGGCTGCCGGGCCGGAAAGGTCCGGCGTCCGCGTCAAGCCGCCGGGAGCGGCCGGCGGCAGGACTGCTTGAATGGGAGGGTGACCCGAGCATCCCTGGACAAGCAGCCGCACGAAGTCGCCTCGATGTTCGACGTCGTGGCGGCGAACTACGACCTCACCAACGATGTGATCTCCCTCGGGCA
Source organism: Streptomyces sp. NPDC025273 (assembly GCF_040638585.1). Taxonomy (NCBI): domain Bacteria; kingdom Bacillati; phylum Actinomycetota; class Actinomycetes; order Kitasatosporales; family Streptomycetaceae; genus Streptomyces; species Streptomyces sp. NPDC025273. The sequence continues at coordinate 160,233 of NZ_JBEZYP010000005.1, read as the reverse complement.
GGCCCGGCTCTGGCGCAAGGAGGTCGCGAAGGCCGTGGACGCCCGGCCGGCCCAGAAGATCCTCGACCTGGCCGCCGGAACCGCCACCTCCTCGCAGCCCTTCGCGCGGGCCGGCGCCTACGTGGTCCCCTGCGACTTCTCGACCGGGATGCTGCGGGTCGGCAAGGAGCGCCACCCGTGGATGCCGTTCACCGCGGGCGACGGCACGCAACTCCCGTTCAAGGACGGGACCTTCGACGCGGTCACGATCTCCTTCGGGCTGCGCAACATCCAGGACACCGACCAGGCGCTGCGCGAGCTGTACCGGGTGACGAAGCCCGGCGGCAAGGTCGTGATCTGCGAGTTCTCGCAGCCGACCTGGGAGCCGTTCCGCCGGGTCTACACCGAGTACCTGATGCGGGCGCTGCCGCCGGTCGCCCGGACGGTGTGCAGCAACCCGGACGCGTACGTCTACCTCGCCGAGTCGATCCGCGCCTGGCCCGACCAGGCCGGCCTCGCTGCCCGTCTGCAGAAGGCCGGCTGGTCGAAGGTCGCCTGGCGCAACCTCACGGGCGGTGTGGTCGCCCTGCACCGGGGCGTGCGCGACTGAGAGGCCGCCGGCTCACAGCTCCAGCCGGAAGCAGTGCGCCGTCTGCCGGGAGACCGGGGTCGTGTACGTCTCGGCCTGCCGCATGCCGAGACGACGGGCGACCGCCAGCGAGCGCTCGTTGCGTGCGTCGATCATCGCCACGACCTCCCGTACACCCGCCTCCCGCACCCGTTCCAGCGTGGTGCGGGCGGCAGCGGTCGCGTAGCCGCGGCCCCACGCCGCCCGGCCCAGCCGCCAGCCGATCTCGGTCTCGCCCACCGGGCCGAACGACGTGTGCGGCCACGGCTGGGCACCCGTGAAGCCGAGCACCTCGCCGGCGTCGTCCAGCACCGTCCACAGACAGTGGCCGCGCTCCGCGTCGTGCCTGCGCTGGCGCGCGGTCAGCTCCTCGTACACCGAGAACTCCGCCCGCCGGCCGCCGAGGAACTCCATCACCTCCGGATCGTCGAAGACCCGGTGCCAGGCCAGTGCGTCCTCGTCGGTCGGGACGCGCAGATGTACGGACGGGGTCGCAGCAGGCACGGTCGGCATCGGGGAGCCCTTCGGGAGGTTGATCAGCAGCCACCCATAGACTGCACGCGACATGTGCCGCGCGGCACGCGAATTCGAGTCTTCGGGAGATCCGACCGTGACCGAGCCCCTCTCCGAACACAGCGCGGACGTGATCGTCGTCGGGGCGGGCCCAGCCGGCTCCACGACCGCGTACTACCTCGCCAAGGCCGGACTCGACGTCCTCCTCCTGGAAAAGACGGCCTTCCCGCGGGAGAAGGTCTGCGGCGACGGCCTCACCCCGCGCGCCACCAAACAGCTCGTCTCCATGGGCATCGACATCTCCGAAGAGGCCGGCTGGCTCCGCAACAAGGGCCTGCGCATCATCGGCGGCGGTGTCCGGCTCCAGCTGGACTGGCCGGATCTCGCCTCGTACCCGGACTACGGACTGGTCCGCAAGCGCGACGACTTCGACGAGCAGCTGGCCCGCCAGGCGCAGAAGGCGGGCGCGCGGCTGCACGAGCGCTGCAACGTCGGCGCCCCGGTCACGGACGCGCGGACCGGCCGCATCACCGGCGTCCACGCCAAGCTCGGCGAGGAGAAGACCCCGGTCACCTTCCACGCCCCGCTCGTCGTCGCCGCCGACGGCAACTCCACCCGGCTGTCCCTCGCCATGGGCCTGCACCGCCGCGAGGACCGCCCCATGGGCGTCGCGGTCCGCACGTACTTCACGTCGCCGCGACACGACGACGACTACCTGGAGTCCTGGCTGGAGCTGTGGGACCGCCGCGGCGCCGAGGACCGGCTGCTGCCCGGCTACGGCTGGATCTTCGGCATGGGCGACGGCACGTCCAACGTCGGCCTCGGCATCCTCAACTCCTCCTCCGCCTTCAAGGAGCTCGACTGGCGCGAGGTCCTCAAGGCCTGGTGCGCCTCCATGCCGGAGGACTGGGGCTACACCCCGGAGAACATGACGACGCCGATCCGCGGCGCCGCCCTCCCGATGGCCTTCAACCGCCAGCCGCACTACACCAAGGGCCTGCTGCTCGTCGGCGACGCCGGTGGCCTCGTCAACCCGTTCAACGGCGAAGGCATCGCGTACGCCATGGAATCCGGGCAGCTCGCGGCGGACGTCATCGTCCAGGCACACGCCCGCGCGACGCCGGCCCAGCGCGAACTGGCCCTGCACGGCTACCCGAAGATCCTCAAGGACACCTACGGCGGCTACTACACGCTGGGCCGCGCCTTCGTGAAGATGATCGGCAACCCGAAGGTCATGAAGATCGCGACCCAGCGCGGTCTGACCCACCCCGTACTGATGAAGTTCACACTGAAGATGCTCGCCAACCTCACCGACCCGACGGGCGGCGACGCGATGGACCGCATCATCAACGGGCTCTCGAAGGTGGCCCCCAAGGCCTGAGCGGCCCGGGGACCCGGCGCCGGTCCGGGGCCGCTGCGGTAGGTTGCGGACCATGCGGGCAACGGGGGCATGGAGCGTCGGCGCGTACCGCCGGCTGGGCGCGGCCGGCTCGGCGGCGACAGCGGCGGGCGGCTGGGCCGTCGGGACCCTGCCGGCCCGCGACCCGTGGGGCCTGTGGGTCCCGCACGGGCCCGCGGCGACCGCCGCGGGCTACGCACTGGCGTACGGCGGCCTGACGCTCCTCGTCGTCTCCTGGTGGCTGTACGGCAGGGCGGGTGCCTCCGTCCGCCACACCCTCGTCACCCTCGTCTGGTGGGCGGCCCCGCTCGTCCTGGCGCCGCCGCTCCACAGCGCCGACGTCTACAGCTACATCGCCCAGGGCGCGATGGTCCTCGAAGGCCACGACGTCTACACCGTGGGGCCGTCGGTCCTGGACCCCGCGGGGCCCGGCGGTGACGCCGCGGCGAGCGTCGGCGGCCACTGGACCGAAACCCCCGCCCCGTACGGCCCGTTCTTCCTGCTCCTCGCGCGCGGTGTCGCCTGGGCGACGGGCGGCACGATCGTCCCCGCCGTGCTGGGCCTGCGGATCGTCGCCCTGGGCGCGCTGGCGCTGATCGCCTGGGCGCTGCTGCGCCTGGCCCGCGAGCACGGCCGCAGCGGGAGCGTCGCGCTCCACCTGGGGGCGCTCAACCCGCTGCTGCTCCTCCACGTGGTCGGCGGCATCCACAACGACGGACTGATGGTGGGTCTCATGCTGGCGGGCGCGGTGTGCGCCCTGCGCGGGCGGTGGATCACCGGCTCGGTGCTCATCGGGCTCGCGATGATGGTCAAGTCCCCTGCCGCGCTGGCCCTGCTGTTCGTCGGAGTCGTGGTGGGCCGGGCGGCGTCCGGCCCACTCGTACGACGCGTGGCGAAGGGGCTGCTGGGGCCCGGGGCGGTCGCCGGGGCGGTCGCCGTCCTCGCGACGCTCCTGTGCGGCACCGGCTTCGGCTGGCTGGGGACCCAGAGCGTCGCGGGGCGCATACACACCGCGCTGTCGGTCAGCAGCGACCTCGGGCTGGGGCTCGGCGAACTGCTGCGGCTGCTCATCGGAACCGATCCGGATCCGGTCAGGTCGGCCGTGCGCAACCTGGGACTGCTGGTCGCCCTCGTGCTGATCGCCGTCCTCGCCCGGCGTTCCTGGACCGGCCGTACGGAACCGGTCCACGCCCTGGGCCTGGCGCTGCTGGCCCTGGTGGCCCTCTCCCCGATGGTGCAGCCGTGGTACCTGCTCTGGGGGACGACGGTGATCGCGGCCACTGCGGGTGACGGGCGCGTCCGGAACGTGGTGACGGTGCTGTCGGCGGCGCTCGTGTACGAGACGCAGCCCTCGGGTTCGACGCCCGCGTACGGCTTCGTGCTGGCGGGACTCACATGCCTGGCCGGCGTACTGCTGCTGCGCCGTGACGCGGCGGCACCGGCGGTGGCGAGGGTGCCGGGGCCGCGCCGGCCCGAGGGCGCGGCGGCCGAGGTCCGGACCGGGACACGGTGACCGGGGGCGGCACGGCAGGACAGGGGCACGAAAGGGCCGTCACCCCCGAGCGGGGGGTGACGGCCCTCGGCCGTGCTGAAGCGTCCGGCGTGCCGGTGGATCAGAGAACGCGGACCGCGCCCGACGGCGGGTCGTAGTCCAGGGACTGCTGCACCACACCCGTGCCGGAGTTCTGCGCGCCGACGAACTGGCCGCCGCCGACGTAGATGCCGACGTGGTACGCGCTGCCCGCACCGCCCCAGTACAGGATGTCGCCCGGCTGAAGGTTGTTCAGCGAGACCTGGGTGCCGGCCGTCGACTGGCTCTGCGAGACGCGCGGCAGATCGACGCCCACCGTGCGGAACGCGGCCTGGACCAGACCGGAGCAGTCCCACGAGTTGGGGCCGGTGCCACCGGACACGTACGCGTCGCCGACCTGCGCCTGCGCGAACGCGACCACGGACGCCGCGGAACCCGTGGCGTTCGAGGAGTACGACGGCGACGAGGAGGACGCGGAGGAGCCCGACGAGCCCGAGGAGGCACTCAGCGTGGTGCGCTCGGCGGTGCGGGAGGCACGCTCGGCGGCGGCCTCCGCCTTCGCCCTGGCGGCGGCCTCGGCCTTCTCCTTGGCCTCGGCCTTGCGGACCGCCTCGGCCTTGGCCTTCTTGGCGGTCTTCGCGGCCACGGACGCCGCCGCGTCCTCGTGCGCCTGCGTCTCCAGGTCGAGCGCGACCTGCTGTGTCGCCTGGGCGGAGGCGGCGACGGTCGTGGAGAGCCCGGCCGTGATGGTGGGCATCTCGATGGTCTGGGTCACCGGCTCGGCCTGGGCCGGACCGGCGGCGCCTGCGACCGCGATGGTGCTGAGGACGCCACCGGCAACTCCGGCTCGCAGCGCCGTCTTCGAGGCACTCTGGCGGGGCTTCCGGTGGCTGGGTATGTGAGCGGTGTGGGACATGGGTACTAGCGCTATCAGGGGTGTGGGGGTATCCGTCAAGAAACGTGTGTTGCGACACAGTTACGTTCGGAATCTATGAATCCGCTTATCTGGGGCCTTTATTGACGCCGTAACGGGCAAAACGGGCAACCGTCATCACGGCTGTGATCACAGCGTTTCAGCAATACGCCCGAATTGCCCGTCACCTACCATCTGTTCACACGGATGGCCAAGCCCGCTTCAGTTGAAGCATGTGTGAAGTGACGCAGGTCACAACGTGACCCTTCCGTGCGGGGTGACCGTGCACCCGCGTCCCGGGTGCGGTCGCCGGGGTGGCCGGCCCGATGTGCCTCCATGACCTATTGGTGAGTCATGTCCGTTCGTCCGGTGGCCGGTCGGTGGTCCGGGACGTCTCCGGTCCGCGATCGGGTGGCGTCGGCGCCGTGTGCCTCCGGGCGCTCCGCCCGAGGGTGCGGCCCGCTCGGATCCGCTCCTGCGGAGCGCGTCCGGAAGTTCGTGAATGCGCGCACATTGTCCACATCGGTACGCCCGGGCCCCCGTCCGGGTGGGTCCACGTGTGGCGGGTCCCTATATCACCCACCCGGTGTCCATCACCAATTTGCTTGTAGTGGCTGTCAATTGATAGTGCTCCATGCCGTTGACCAGCGGTAACGCCGCCAGATGTCACGTCTCGTAACCACTCGGCCGCTTCGGGTGCGAAGATCACCGCTCATCCGACTTCATGATCGTTCGTCAGGTGGTGGAGATCACAAAGGTGGGGGCGTACCCCGTGTCGCAGATCACAGGGTGGCAGGCATAGGATGCGGGGCAGTCGGGCTTGTGAACTGCCTCACATGTGCACGATCTTGGTGAGGTGGCGAGCCGGTCGCCCGATGCGGTCCAACGGTCAAGGACGACTGGAAGGAGCGAGGAGCGTGAATGCCTACGCGCCCATCCTCGTGCTCGGCGCCCTCGGGGCAGGGTTTGCGATCTTCTCCGTGGTCATGGCCACGCTTATCGGCCCCAAGCGGTACAACCGGGCAAAGCTCGAAGCGTACGAGTGCGGTATCGAACCCACCCCCACTCCAGCCGGAGGCGGCCGTTTCCCCATCAAGTACTACCTGACGGCGATGCTGTTCATCGTCTTCGACATCGAGATCGTCTTCCTCTATCCCTGGGCGGTCACCTTCGACGCCCTGGGGATCTTCGGGCTCGTGGAGATGCTGCTCTTCGTGCTCACCGTCTTCGTCGCCTACGCGTACGTGTGGCGTCGGGGCGGCCTGGAATGGGACTGAGGGGCTGAGGGGCACACCATGGGACTCGAAGAGAAGCTGCCGAGCGGCTTCGTGCTGACCACTGTCGAGCAGGCCGCCGGCTGGGTACGGAAGTCCTCCGTCTTCCCGGCCACCTTCGGCCTCGCCTGCTGCGCCATCGAGATGATGACGACCGGAGCCGGGCGGTACGACCTGGCCCGTTTCGGTATGGAGGTCTTCCGCGGCTCGCCGCGGCAGGCGGATCTGATGATCGTCGCGGGACGGGTCAGCCAGAAGATGGCGCCCGTCCTGAGGCAGGTCTATGACCAGATGCCGAGCCCCAAGTGGGTGATCTCCATGGGGGTTTGCGCATCATCGGGCGGTATGTTCAACAATTACGCCATTGTGCAGGGTGTTGATCATATCGTCCCTGTCGATATCTATTTGCCGGGATGCCCGCCGCGTCCCGAGATGCTGATCGACGCCATCCTCAAGCTCCACCAGAAGATCCAGGGCTCCAAGCTCGGGGTCAACGCGGAGGAGGCCGCCCGCGAGGCGGAGGAGGCGGCCCTCAAGGCACTGCCCCTGATCGAGATGAAGGGGCTGCTGCGGTGAGCGACGAGATGAACACGAACAGCGGCCAGGTTCCCACCCCGCGCGACGACACCGGTGAGGTCATCGGCGTACGCAAGGGGATGTTCGGTGCCGGCAACGGCGGCGACACCTCCGGTTACGGCGGACTCGTCCGCACCGTGACCCTGCCGGGCGCCTCCTCCCGTCCGTACGGCGGCTGGTTCGACGAAGTGGCCGACGAGCTGGAGGGCGCCCTGGAGGAACAGGACCTGCTTCCCGCCAACGCCATCGAGAGGACGGTCGTCGACCGGGACGAACTCACCTTCCACATCGCCCGCGAGCACCTGCCGCAGGTCGCCCGGACCCTGCGCGACGACCCGGCCCTGCGCTTCGAGCTCTGCACGGGCGTGAGCGGCGTGCACTTCCCGGGGCACAAGGGGCGCGAGCTGCGCGCGGTCTACCACCTGCGATCGCTCACCCACGGGCGGCTGATCCGCCTGGAGGTGTCCGCCCCCGACAGCGATCCGCACATCCCGTCCCTCGTCGAGGTCTATCCGACCAACGACTGGCACGAGCGCGAGACCTACGACTTCTTCGGGCTGGTCTTCGACGGGCACCCCGCCCTGACCCGGATCATGATGCCGGACGACTGGCAGGGCTTCCCGCAGCGCAAGGACTACCCGCTCGGCGGCATCGCCGTCGAGTACAAGGGCGCCCAGATCCCGGCTCCGGACCAGCGGAGGTCGTACAGCTGATGACTACTCCCCGATCCCACCCGTCTCCCGGCCACCACCCCTCACCGGGTCCCTCCGGGACGCCCCTCTCCGATTCCCGCGCCACGACCGAGGGGACCGTATATACGGTCACCGGCGGCGACTGGGACGAGGTCGTCGAGTCCGCCGCCACGTCGGACGACGAACGCATCATCGTCAACATGGGCCCCCAGCACCCGTCCACGCACGGCGTGCTGCGGCTGATCCTGGAGATCGACGGCGAGACCGTCACCGAGGCCCGCTGCGGAATCGGCTACCTCCACACCGGCATCGAGAAGAACCTCGAATTCCGGAACTGGACCCAGGGCACCACCTTCGTCACGCGCATGGACTACCTGACCCCGCTGTTCAACGAGGCGGCGTACTGCCTCGGGGTCGAGAAGCTCCTCGGCATCGAGGACCAGATCCCCGACCGGGCCACCGTCCTGCGCGTCCTGCTGATGGAGCTCAACCGGATCTCCTCGCACCTGGTGTGCGTCGCCACCGGCGGTATGGAGCTCGGCGCGACGACGATCATGATCTACGGCCTCCGTGATCGTGAAATGGTTCTCGACCTCTTCGAACTGATCACCGGCCTCCGGATGAACCACGCGTACATCCGGCCCGGCGGACTCGCCCAGGACCTGCCCCCGGGCGCGGTCGACCGTGTCCGCGAGTTCGTGAAGACCATGAAGAAGAACCTGCCGGAGTACGACAAGCTCGCCACCGGCAACCCGATCTTCAAGGCACGCATGCAGGGCGTCGGACACCTCGACCTGGCCGGCTGCATGGCGCTCGGCGCCACCGGCCCGGTCCTGCGGTCCTCCGGGCTCCCGCACGACCTGCGCAAGACCGACCCCTACTGCGGTTACGAGACCTACGAGTTCGACGTGCCCACCGCGGACACCTGTGACGCCTACGGCCGCTTCCTCATCCGCCTGGAGGAGATGCGGCAGTCGCTCAGGATCGTCGAGCAGTGCCTGGACCGGCTGGAGCCGGGCCCGGTCATGGTCGCCGACAAGAAGATCGCCTGGCCCGCGCAGCTCGCGCTCGGTCCCGACGGCCTCGGCAACTCGCTCGACCACATCAAGAAGATCATGGGCACCTCCATGGAGGCCCTGATCCACCACTTCAAGCTGGTGACCGAGGGCTTCCGGGTCCCGGCCGGACAGACGTACACCGCCGTCGAGTCCCCCAAGGGCGAGCTGGGCGTGCACGTCGTCTCGGACGGCGGCACCCGCCCCTACCGGGTCCACTTCCGTGACCCGTCCTTCACCAACCTGCAGGCCATGGCGGCGATGTGCGAGGGCGGCCAGGTCGCCGACGTCATCGTCGCCGTCGCGTCCATCGACCCCGTGATGGGAGGCGTCGACCGGTGACCGCAACCGATCGAGAAGTCAGTCTGGGGATGCCGCAGCTCCCCGCCCCCGCCTACCCGGCCGACGTACGCGCCCGGCTCGCGGCGGACGCGCAGGAGGTGATCGCCCGCTATCCAGGCAGCCGATCCGCGCTGCTGCCGCTGCTGCACCTGGTGCAGTCGGAGGAGGGGTACGTCTCCCGCACGGGCATGGCGTTCTGTGCCGAGCTCCTCGGCCTCACCACCGCCGAGGTCACCGCGGTCGCCACCTTCTACACGATGTACCGGCGCCGGCCGAGCGGCGACTACCAGGTCGGGGTCTGCACCAACACCCTGTGCGCGGTGATGGGCGGCGACGCCATCTTCGACCGGCTCAAGGACCACCTCGGTGTCGGCAACGACGAGACGACCGAGGACGGCAAGGTCACCCTGGAGCACATCGAGTGCAACGCGGCCTGTGACTTCGCGCCCGTCGTGATGGTCAACTGGGAGTTCTTCGACAACCAGACGCCGGAGAGCGCGACCCGCCTCGTCGACGACCTGATCGCCGGCCGGACCGTCGAACCCACCCGCGGCGCACCCCTGTGCACGTACAAGGAGACGGCCCGCATGCTGGCCGGCTTCCCCGACGAGCGCCCCGGCGCCGTCGAGGCCACGGGGGGAGCGGGTGCCGCCTCCCTGGTCGGGCTGAAGCTCGCCAAGGGCGAGGCCGCCGTGCCCGCCCGCGTGGTCGCGCCCCGGGGCGAGGCCCCGGGCGACCAGCCGCAGAAGGGCGCCGAGCACCTCAGCTCTCATGACGCACCGCAGCAGACCTCGGCCTCCGACCCGGAGCACCCGGCCGGGCCCGTAGCCGAGGAGGGGGAGTGATGACCTTGGCAGCCGAGATCGACAGGAACGGGACCAGTCCGGAGAAGCTCCTGGCCCCCGTGCTCTCCGCCTTCTGGGACGAGCCGGATTCCTGGACCCTGGACACCTACCGCCGCCACGACGGCTACGAGGGACTGCGCAAGGCGCTCGCCATGTCGCCGGACGACCTCATCGCGTACGTCAAGGACTCCGGTCTGCGCGGACGCGGCGGAGCCGGCTTCCCCACCGGGATGAAGTGGCAGTTCATCCCGCAGGGCGACGGCAAGCCGCACTACCTGGTGGTCAACGCCGACGAGTCGGAGCCGGGGACCTGCAAGGACATCCCGCTCCTCTTCGCGAACCCGCACAGCCTCATCGAGGGCATCGTGATCGCCTGCTACGCGATCCGCTCGTCGCACGCCTTCATCTACCTGCGCGGTGAGGTCGTCCCCGTACTGCGGCGGCTGCACGAGGCCGTCCGCGAGGCGTACGAGGCGGGGTACCTGGGGAAGGACGTCCTGGGCTCGGGTCTCGACCTGGAACTCACCGTGCACGCCGGTGCCGGCGCGTACATCTGCGGTGAGGAGACCGCACTGCTCGACTCGCTCGAAGGGCGGCGCGGCCAGCCCCGGCTGCGGCCCCCCTTCCCCGCGGTCGCCGGTCTGTACGCCTGTCCCACCGTGGTGAACAACGTCGAGTCCATCGCCTCGGTTCCCGCGATCCTGAACCGTGGCAAGGACTGGTTCAAGTCGATGGGCAGCGAGAAGTCCCCGGGCTTCACGCTGTACTCGCTCAGCGGGCACGTCACCAGCCCCGGCCAGTACGAGGCCCCGCTCGGCATCACCCTGCGCCAGCTGCTCGACATGAGCGGCGGCATCCGGGAAGGCCACCGACTGAAGTTCTGGACCCCCGGTGGCTCCTCCACCCCGATGTTCACCGAGGAGCACCTCGACGTCCCGCTGGACTACGAGGGCGTCGGTGCCGCCGGGTCCATGCTCGGCACCAAGGCGCTGCAGTGCTTCGACGAGACCACCTGCGTCGTGCGGGCCGTCACCCGCTGGACCGAGTTCTACGCCCACGAGTCCTGCGGCAAGTGCACGCCGTGCCGCGAGGGCACGTACTGGCTCGTCCAGCTGCTCCGCGACATCGAGGCCGGCAAGGGCCAGATGGCCGACCTCGACAAGCTCAACGACATCGCCGACAACATCAACGGCAAGTCCTTCTGTGCCCTCGGTGACGGTGCCGCCTCGCCGATCTTCTCCTCGCTGAAGTACTTCCGCGAGGAGTACGAGCAGCACATCACCGGCAAGGGCTGCCCCTTCGATCCCGCCAAGTCGACCGTCTGGGCCGACGACAAGAACGCTCACCTGGGGGTGAACGCATGACAGTCACCACGAGTGCGCCCTCCGGGGGCGGCGAGGCGGCCATCCCGCCCGAGGACCTGGTCACGCTGACGATCGACGGCATCGAGATCAGCGTCCCCAAGGGCACCCTGGTCATCCGCGCCGCCGAGCTCCTCGGCATCGAGATCCCGCGCTTCTGCGACCACCCGCTCCTCGACCCGGCCGGCGCCTGCCGGCAGTGCATCGTCGAGGTCGAGGGCCAGCGCAAGCCGATGGCGTCCTGCACCATCACGTGCACCGACGGCATGGTCGTGAAGTCGCAGATCACCTCGCCGGTCGCGGAGAAGGCCCAGAAGGGGGTGATGGAGCTCCTGCTCATCAACCACCCGCTGGACTGCCCGGTCTGCGACAAGGGCGGCGAGTGCCCCCTGCAGAACCAGGCGATGTCGCACGGCGGCGCCGACTCCCGCTTCGACGGGAAGAAGCGCACCTTCGTCAAGCCCGTCCCCATCTCCACCCAGGTGCTGCTGGACCGCGAGCGGTGCGTGCTCTGCGCACGCTGCACCCGGTTCTCCAACCAGGTGGCCGGTGACCCGATGATCGAACTGATCGAGCGCGGCGCGCTCCAGCAGGTCGGTACCGGTCAGGGCGATCCCTTCGAGTCGTACTTCTCCGGCAACACCATCCAGATCTGCCCGGTCGGAGCACTCACCTCGGCGGCGTACCGCTTCCGCTCCCGGCCCTTCGACCTGGTGTCGACGCCTTCGGTGTGCGAGCACTGCGCCGGCGGCTGCGCGACCCGGACCGACCACCGGCGCGGCAAGGTCATGCGGCGGCTCGCCTCCAACGACCCCGAGGTCAACGAGGAGTGGCTCTGCGACAAGGGCCGCTTCGGCTTCCGCTACGCCCAGCAGCGCGACCGGCTCACCACCCCGCTCGTACGCAACGCGGACGGTGTCCTCGAAGCGGCGAGCTGGCCCGAGGCCCTGGCCGCCGCGGCGGCCGGCCTCTCGGCCGCCCACGGCAGGGCGGCCGTTCTCACCGGCGGCCGGCTGACCGTCGAGGACGCCTACGCGTACAGCAAGTTCGCGCGGATCGCCCTCGGCACGAACGACATCGACTTCCGGGCCCGGGTCCACAGCGGCGAGGAGGCCGACTTCCTGGCCGCGCGGGTGGCCGGACGAGGACGGGACCTGGACGGCACCGGGGTCACGTACACCGCTCTCGAAAAGGCACCGGCTGTCCTGCTGGCCGGCTTCGAGTCCGAGGAGGAGGCGCCCGGCGTCTTCCTGCGGTTGCGCAAGGCCCACCGCAAGCACGGGCAGCGGACGTTCGCGCTCGCCTCGCACGCCACCCGCGGACTGGAGAAGGCGGGCGGCACGCTGCTCCCCGCCGCACCGGGCACCGAGACCGAGTGGCTGGACGCCCTCGCGGGTGGCGTCGGCCTGGAGGGCGAAGGAGCCGTGGCGGCCGAGGCGCTGCGCGGCGAGGGCGCCCTGATCGTCGTGGGCGAGCGGCTCGCCGGAGTGCCCGGCGCGCTGACCGCCGTCGTACGGACCGCCGCCGCGACCGGGGCCACGCTCGTGTGGATCCCGCGGCGGGCCGGTGAGCGCGGCGCCCTGGAGGCGGGCGCGCTCCCGTCGCTGCTGCCCGGCGGCCGTCCGGCGACCGATCCGCGGGCCAGGCAGGAGGTGGCGTCCGTCTGGGGCGTCGCCGCGCTCCCGTCCCGCTTCGGCCGTGACACCGGACAGATCGTGGAGGCCGCGGCCACCGGCGAACTGGCCGCGCTGCTGGTCGCCGGCGTCGACCCCGAGGACCTGCCCGACCCGGCCCGCGCCCTGGAAGCTCTGGACGAGGTCGGCTTCCTGGTCTCGCTGGAGCTGCGCCCCGGCGCCGTCACCGAGCGCGCCGACGTGGTCCTTCCCGTCGCCGCCGTCGCGGAGAAGCCCGGCACCTTCCTCAACTGGGAAGGCAGGGCGCGGATGTTCGAGGCCGCGCTCAAGCCCGAGCAGCTGCCGCGCACGCTCTGCCCGACCGACGCGCGGGTGCTGCACATGCTGGCCGACGCGCTGGACGTGCACCTCGCCCTGCCGGACCTGCGCGCGGCGCGCCGCGAGCTGGACCGGCTCGGCGGCTGGCAGGGCACCCACGCCGAGGACCCGCGGGCCAGGTCCCGGCCGGTGCCCCGGGCGGGCGACGGCGAGGCGGTCCTCGCGGGCCACCGGATGCTGCTCGACCGGGGCCGGCTGCAGGAGGGCGACGAGGCACTGGCCGGTACCCGGCACGCGGCCGTCGCCCGGCTGTCCGCCACCACGGCGGCCGAGGCCGGGGTGAAGGACGGCGACCTGCTGGCCGTCACCGGCCCCGCCGGCACCACCGAACTCCCGCTGGCGGTCACCGACATGCCGGACCGCGTGGTGTGGGTGCCGCTCAACTCCGTGGGCCGGGGCGTCCCGGCCGACACGGGTGCGGTCCCCGGCGCACTGGTCCGGATCGGCCCCGCCGCCCCGGGCTCCCACGACGTCGCATCGGAGGTACGGGCGTGACTGGCCTCGTCCCACTCGCGACGGCACCGCACCGTGCCGTCCTCGCTGCCGAGGATCTCTCGATGTTCGGCACCGACCCCTGGTGGCTCGTCGGCGTCAAGGCGGTGTTCTGCTTCGCGTTCCTGATGGTGACCGTGCTCTTCTCCATCGTGTGGGAGCGCAAGGTCGTCGCCTGGATGCAGCTGCGCATCGGCCCGAACCGGCACGGCCCCTGGGGCATGCTCCAGTCGCTCGCCGACGGCGTCAAGCTGATGCTGAAGGAAGACGTCGTCGTCAAGCGGGCCGACAAGGTCGTCTACGTCCTGGCGCCGGTCATCGCCGCCGCGCCCGCGTTCATGGCGATCGCGGTGATCCCGTTCGGGCCGCCCGGCAACGAGGTCTCGATCTTCGGCCACCGTACGACGATGCAGCTGACCGACCTGCCGATCGCGATGCTGTACGTCCTCGCGATCGCCTCCGTCGGCATCTACGGCATCGTGCTGGCCGGCTGGTCCTCCGGATCGACGTACCCGCTGCTCGGCGGTCTGCGCTCGTGCGCCCAGATGATCAGCTACGAGATCGCCATGGGCGCAGCGTTCGCCTCGGTGTTCCTCTACTCCGGGTCGATGTCGACCTCGAAGATCGTGGAGGCGCAGGAGGACCGCTGGTTCATCATCCTGCTGCCGGTCTCCTTCATCATCTACGTCGTCACGATGGTCGGGGAGACCAACCGCGCCCCGTTCGACATGCCGGAGTCCGAGGGCGACCTGGTCGGCGGCTTCAACACCGAGTACTCCTCCATCAAGTTCGCGATGTTCATGCTCGCCGAGTACGTCAACATGGTCACCGTCTCCGCGGTCTCCGTGACCCTGTTCCTGGGCGGCTGGCGGGCTCCGTACCCGATCAGCACCTTCTGGGAGGGCGCGAACCACGGCTGGTGGCCGATGCTCTGGTTCGTCATCAAGGTCCAGCTGCTGCTGTTCTTCTTCATCTGGCTGCGCGGCACGCTGCCCAGGGTCCGCTACGACCAGCTGATGAAGCTCGGCTGGAAGGTCCTGATCCCGGTCTCCGTGGTCTGGCTGATGCTGGTCGCCACGGTCCGGGCGCTGCGCAACGAGGGGTACGACTTCTCGAAGATCGTGCTGTACGTCGCCGGGGCCGTCATCGCGATCCTGCTGATCAGCTTCGTCGCCGACATCTTCCGGGACCGGAAGGCCAAGGCCGTCGAGGCGGAGGCCGGGCCCGAGCCGGCGTTCGACCCGATGGCGGGCGGCTTCCCGGTGCCGCCGCTGCCGGGCCAGACCCTGCCGCCCGTGCCGCGCCGCAGGCCACGACGCGAGCGCGAGCTCGTTGTCAGTGGCGGACCGGATACGCGGAGTGACGAACCCGCGAATGGCGGACGTACGAGTGACGGAAAGGAGGCTGACGGTGTCTGAGCCCTCAGAGCCCTCAGGGGAGAAGTTCCTGAATCCCGTGGCCGGCTTCGGCGTGACCTTCAAGGCCATGTTCAAGAAGCGGCTGACCGAGCAGTACCCGGAGACGCAGAAGGTGACGGCGCCGCGCTTCCACGGCCGGCACCAGCTCAACCGCCACCCCGACGGCCTGGAGAAGTGCGTCGGCTGCGAGCTGTGCGCCTGGGCGTGTCCGGCGGACGCCATCTACGTGGAGGGCGCGGACAACACCGACGAGGAGCGCTACTCCCCGGGGGAGCGCTACGGCCGCGTCTACCAGATCAACTACGCGCGCTGCATCCTGTGCGGGCTCTGCATCGAGGCGTGCCCCACCCGGGCACTGACCATGACGAACGAGTTCGAGCTCGCCAACACCACCCGCGAGAGCCTGATCTACACCAAGGACGAGCTGCTCGCGGGGCTGGAGGAAGGCATGGTCGACAGCCCGCACGCGATCTTCCCGGGCATGGACGAACAGGACTACTACCGGGGCCTGGTGACCGAGGCCGCGCCCGGTACGGAGCGCCAGACGGCCGTCTCCGAGGGCGAGTCGGACAAGGAGGTGGACGCATGACGTCCGGTCTGGCCGCAGCGGCCACCACCTCGACCGGTGAGGCCGTCCAGTTCTGGCTGCTCGGCACCGTCGCCGTCCTCGGCGCGCTCGCCACCGTCCTGATGAAGAAGGCGGTGCACAGCGCGCTGTCGCTCGCCGGCACCATGATCGTGCTGGCGGTCTTCTACCTCGCCAACGGCGCCTATTTCCTGGGCATCGTCCAGATCGTCGTCTACACCGGCGCGATCATGATGCTGTTCCTCTTCGTGGTCATGCTCGTCGGCGTCACCGCGGCGGACTCCCTCAAGGAGACCCTCAAGGGCCAGCGCTGGCTGGCCGCCGCCTGCGGCCTCGGCTTCGGCGTCCTCCTGATCGCCGGCATCGGCCAGGCCTCGCTGAGCGGCTTCAACGGCCTGGGTGCGGCGAACGCCCGGCACGGCGGCAACGTCGAGGGCATCGCCAACCTGATCTTCACCAAGTACGTCTTCGCGTTCGAGATCACCGGCGCCCTGCTGATCACGGCGACCGTCGGCGCGATGCTGCTGACGCACCGCGAGCGCACCGAACGCGCCAAGACCCAGCGGGAGCTGTCGCAGCAGCGGGTGCGCAGCAGCCACGTACCGCCGCTGCCCGCCCCCGGCGTCTACGCACGGCACAACGCCGTGGACATCGCCGGACTGCTCCCGGACGGCACCCCGTCCGAGCTCACCGTCATGCAGACGCTGCGCCGGCGCGGCCAGATCCGCGACGTGTCCGACGAGTCGCTCGCCGACCTCAAGGCGCTGGAACAGCGCTCCGAGGAGCGGCTGGGCCGCGACCGCACGGAGCACGACCACGCGAGGGACGGCCTCGTGGAGAAGGACCTCGCAGAAGAAGGGGAGGAGGTCGCCAAGTGAATCCGGTCAACTACCTCTACCTCGCGGCCCTTTTGTTCACGATCGGCGCCTCCGGTGTGCTGATCAGGCGGAACGCGATCGTGGTGTTCATGTGCATCGAGCTGATGCTCAACGCCTGCAACCTCACGCTCGTCGCGTTCTCCCGGATGCACGGCAACCTCGACGGCCAGATCATCGCCTTCTTCACGATGGTCGTCGCCGCCGCGGAGGTCGTCGTCGGGCTCGCGATCATCGTGTCGCTGTTCCGCTCCCGCCACTCGGCCTCGGTCGACGACGCCAGCCTGATGAAGCTGTAAGGGGTCGGAATCGTGGAAAACCTTATCGCGCTGCTGGTCGCGGCGCCCCTGCTCGGAGCGGCGGTCCTGCTGTGCGGCGGACGCCGGCTCGACCGGGCCGGCCACTGGATCGGCACCCTGCTCGCCGCCGCGTCCTTCGTCGTCGGTGTCGTGCTGTTCGTCGACATGCTGGGCAGGAGCGCCGACGACCGCGCCCTGCACCAGAAGCTGTTCAGCTGGATTCCCGTCGAGGGATTCCAGGCCGATGTGGCCTTCCAGCTCGATCAGCTGTCGATGACGTTCGTCCTGCTGATCACCGGTGTGGGAACGCTGATCCACATCTACTCGATCGGCTACATGGAGCACGACGAGCGCCGCCGCCGCTTCTTCGGCTATCTGAATCTGTTCCTCGCGGCGATGCTCATCCTGGTCATCGCGGACAACTACCTCCTGCTGTACGTCGGGTGGGAGGGCGTCGGTCTGGCGTCGTACCTGCTCATCGGCTTCTGGCAGCACAAGCCCAGCGCGGCCACCGCCGCCAAGAAGGCCTTCCTGGTCAACCGGGTCGGCGACATGGGCCTGTCCATCGCGATCATGCTGATGTTCACCACCTTCGGCACCTTCGCCTTCGGTCCGGTGCTCGAAGCGACCGGGGACACCGGCGAGGGCAAGCTGACGGCGATCGGCCTGATGCTGCTCCTCGCGGCCTGCGGCAAGTCGGCCCAGGTGCCGCTGCAGTCCTGGCTCGGTGACGCGATGGAGGGCCCGACCCCGGTCTCGGCCCTCATCCACGCCGCCACCATGGTGACCGCGGGCGTCTACCTCATCGTCCGCTCCGGCGCGATCTTCAACGCGGCCCCCGACGCCCAGCTGGTCGTCGTGGTCGTCGGCGCGGTCACGCTCCTCTTCGGTGCGATCGTCGGTTGCGCGAAGGACGACATCAAGAAGGCCCTCGCCGGGTCGACGATGTCGCAGATCGGCTACATGATCCTGGCCGCGGGCCTCGGCCCCATCGGCTACGTCTTCGCGATCATGCACCTGGTGACGCACGGCTTCTTCAAGGCGGGGCTCTTCCTCGGTGCCGGTTCGGTCATGCACGGCATGAACGACGAGGTCGACATGCGGAAGTACGGCGGCCTGCGGACGTTCATGCCGGTCACCTTCGTCACCTTCGGCCTCGGCTACCTCGCGATCATCGGCTTCCCGGGTCTGTCCGGCTTCTTCTCCAAGGACATGATCATCGAGGCGGCCTTCGCCAAGGGCGGCACCGAGGGCTGGATCCTCGGCTCCGTCACCCTGCTGGGCGCCGCGATCACCGCGTTCTACATGACGCGCGTGATGCTGCTGACGTTCTTCGGCGAGAAGCGCTGGCAGCCGGACGCGGAGGGCCACGAACCGCACCCGCACGAGTCACCCAGGTCGATGACGATCCCGATGATCGTGCTGGCCTTCGGGTCGGTCTTCGCCGGAGGCTTCTTCTCCATCGGCGACCGGTTCATGCACTGGCTGGAGCCCGTCACCGGACACGACCACGGACACGCCCCGGTCAGCGCCACCACCGTCACCGCCGCCACCATGGTGGTGCTCGTCATCGGTGTCGCCATCGCCTGGGCCATGTACGGGCGCAAGCCCGTCCCCGTCGTGGCCCCGCGCGGCTCGCTGCTCACCAGGGCAGCCCGCCGCGACCTCCTCCAGGACGACTTCAACCACGTGGTCCTGGTCCGCGGCGGCGAACACCTCACCCGCTCCCTGGTCTACGTCGACCACACCCTGGTCGACGGCGTCGTCAACGGCACGGCCGCCACGATGGGCGGGCTATCCGGCCGGCTGCGCAAGCTGCAGAACGGCTATGCCCGCTCCTACGCGGTCTCGATGTTCGGCGGTGCGGCGGTTCTCATCGCCGCAACCCTGCTGATGAGGGCGGTCTGATCCCATGTCCTTTCCCCTCCTGACAGCGACGGCGGCGCTCCCGGCGATCGGCGCGATCCTCACCGCCGCCGTCCCCGCCGCACGGCGCACCGCCGCCAAATGGCTCGCGCTGTTCTTCTCGCTGGGCACCCTCGTCCTGGCGGGCATCGTGTTCGCCCGCTTCGAACCCGGCGGCGAGCGCTACCAGCTGACCGAGTCGCACGCCTGGATCAAGGACTTCGGCGTCCGGTACGAGCTGGGGGTCGACGGCATCGGGGTGGCGCTCCTCGCGCTCACCGCGCTGCTGATCCCCTTCGTCATCCTGGCCGGCTGGCACGACGCCGACCCCCTGGAGACGAACTCCTCCCGGTGGCGGCCCACCCAGGGCTTCTTCGCGCTGATCCTGATGGTCGAAGCGATGGTCATCCTCTCCTTCGAGGCCACCGACGTCTTCCTCTTCTACATCCTCTTCGAAGCCATGCTCATCCCGATGTACTTCCTCATCGGCGGCTTCGGGGACCGGGCGCACGCGGGCACCGACGAGAACGCCGCGGCCCAGCGCAGCTACGCGGCCGTGAAGTTCCTCCTCTACAACCTGGCCGGCGGGCTCATCATGCTGGCCGCCGTCATCGGGCTCTACGTGGTCGCGGGCAGTTTCTCGCTCTCCGAGATCGCCGAGGCCCGGGCCGACGGCTCCCTGGAGATGGCGAGCAGCACCGAGCGGTGGCTGTTCCTCGGGTTCTTCTTCGCCTTCGCGGTGAAGGCGCCGCTGTGGCCGCTGCACACCTGGCTTCCCAACGCCATGGGGGAGGCGACCACCCCGGTGGCCGTCCTGATCACCGCGGTCGTCGACAAGGTCGGCACCTTCGCGATGCTCCGCTTCTGCCTCCAGCTGTTCCCGGAGGCCAGCAAGTGGGCCACGCCGGTGATCCTCGTCCTGGCGCTGATCTCCATCGTCTACGGGGCGCTGCTCGCCGTCGGCCAGCGCGACATCAAGCGGCTCATCGCCTACGCGTCGATCTCGCACTTCGGCTTCATCGTGCTCGGCATCTTCGCGATGACCAGCCAGGGCCAGTCGGGCGCCACGCTCTACATGGTCAACCACGGGCTCTCGACGGCCGCGCTGATGCTGGTCGCCGGATTCCTGATCACCCGGCGCGGCTCGCGCCTCATCGCCGACTACGGCGGGGTGCAGAAGGTGGCGCCGGTCCTGGCGGGGACGTTCCTGATCGGCGGCCTGGCCACGCTCTCGCTGCCCGGCCTCGCCCCGTTCGTCAGCGAGTTCCTGGTCCTGGTCGGCGTGTTCAGCGCGTACCCGGTGTTCGGCGTCATCGCCACCCTGGGCATCGTGCTCGCCGCCCTCTACGTCCTCGTCCTCTACCAGCGGACGATGACGGGACCGGTCAGGGAGGGGATCGGGGGCATGCCCGACCTCAAGGTCCGTGAGCTGGCGGTGGCCCTTCCGCTGATCGCCCTGCTGATCTTCCTGGGCGTGTTCCCGAAGCCGCTCACCGAGGTCGTCGACCCGGCGGTGCGGCACACCATGCACGACGTACAGAAGAAGGACCCCCAGCCCGAGGTGGAGGCCGCCAAGTGAGCGCAACAGCTGTCCACAGTCTGTGGACGACGGCGGGCGAGGTGACGACGGCCGCACCGGGCGACAGGTTCACCGCGCCGACCATCGAGTACGCCCAACTGGCGCCCGTCCTGATCGTGGTCGGTGTCGCCGTCCTGGGCATCCTCGTGGAGGCCTTCGTCCCACGCCGGGCCCGGTACACCACGCAGGTGTTCCTGACCGTCGTCGCCCTCGCCGCCGCGTTCGCCGCGGTCGTGGGGCTCGCGGCCGACGGGTACGCCGGGAAGAACGCGCAGATCGCCGCGATGGGCGCCGTCGCCGTCGACGGACCCACCCTGTTCCTGCAGGGCGTCATCCTGCTGGTCTCGATGGTCTCCGTGTTCACGTTCGCCGAACGGCGGCTGGACCCGGCCGCGCACGGCAACCGCGTGGACTCCTTCGCCGCCCAGGCCGGTTCGGTCCCCGGCAGCGACGGCGAGAAGGCGGCGGTCAGGGCCGGTTTCACCACGACCGAGGTCTTCCCGCTGGTCCTGTTCTCCGTGGCGGGCATGCTCGTCTTCCCGGCGGCCAACGACCTGCTGACGCTCTTCGTCGCGCTCGAGGTCTTCTCCCTCCCGCTCTACCTCCTGTGCGCCGTCGCCCGCCGCAAGCGGCTGATGTCGCAGGAGGCCGCGGTGAAGTACTTCCTGCTCGGCGCCTTCTCCTCGGCGTTCCTGCTCTTCGGCATCGCACTGCTCTACGGCTACGCCGGCACCGTCTCGTACGCCGGGATCGCGAACGTCGTGGACGGAACCGTCCAGGAGATCGACCCGGCGCTCGCCGGCACCATGGGCAACGACGCGCTGCTGCTGATCGGCGCCGCGATGATCCTCATGGGCCTGCTCTTCAAGGTCGGCGCGGTCCCGTTCCACATGTGGACCCCGGACGTCTACCAGGGTGCACCCACCCCGGTCACGGGCTTCATGGCCGCGGCCACGAAGGTCGCCGCGTTCGGCGCGCTGCTGCGCCTGCT
The DNA here is from genome assembly GCF_040638585.1 of Streptomyces sp. NPDC025273. Taxonomy (NCBI): domain Bacteria; kingdom Bacillati; phylum Actinomycetota; class Actinomycetes; order Kitasatosporales; family Streptomycetaceae; genus Streptomyces; species Streptomyces sp. NPDC025273. The sequence continues at coordinate 138,968 of NZ_JBEZYP010000005.1, read as the reverse complement.
GTACGTGGTGCTGCCGGGGCTCACCTGGGATCTGCGCCCGGTCATGTGGGGCGTCGCGATCGTCACGATGCTGGGCGGGGCGGTCGTCGCGATCACCCAGACCGACATCAAGCGGCTGCTGGCGTACTCCTCGATCGCGCACGCGGGCTTCATCCTCGCCGGTGTCATCGCGGCCAGCCCGGAGGGCGTCTCGTCGGTCCTCTTCTACCTGGGCGTGTACTCCTTCGTGACCGTCGGCGCCTTCGCCGTCGTCACCCTGGTGCGCGACGCGGGCGGCGAGGCGACGCACCTGTCGAAGTGGGCCGGCCTGGGCCGGCGCTCCCCGCTCACGGCGGCCGTCTTCGCCGTGTTCCTGCTGTCCTTCGCCGGTATCCCGCTCACCTCGGGCTTCTCCGGCAAGTTCGCCGTCTTCAAGGCGGCGGCGGACGGCGGTGCGGCCGGACTGGTCGTGGTCGGTGTGATCTCGTCGGCCATCGCCGCCTTCTTCTACATCCGCGTCATCGTCCTGATGTTCTTCAGCGAGCCGAAGGCGGACGGCCCCACGGTCGCCGTCCCGTCCCCGCTGACGATGACCACGATCGCGGTCGGTGTCGCGGTCACCCTGGTGCTGGGCCTGGCCCCGCAGTACTTCCTGGACCTGGCGAGCCAGGCGGGAGTGTTCGTGCGGTAACGGGCGGCAGCACCACGACGACGCCGGACGGGCCCTGGAAGTCAAGCCCGTCCGGCGTTGTCGTACGCGGCACCTATGGTTGCTGTGGACGGGTCGGACAGCGACACGGACGGTACGGACGGGCGGACGGGAACGATGAGTGTGACGACCGAGAGCGCCGCGCAGCAGACGCTGCACCGGGTGTTCGGGTACGAGGCGTTCCGCGGCGAGCAGGGCGCGGTGATCGAGCATGTGGTCGCCGGCGGTGATGCGGTCGTGCTCATGCCCACGGGCGGCGGCAAGTCCCTCTGCTACCAGATCCCCGCCCTGGTCAGGCCGGGCACCGGCATCGTGGTCTCCCCGCTGATCGCGCTCATGCAGGACCAGGTGGACGCCCTGCGGGCGCTCGGCGTCCGCGCCGGCTTCGTCAACTCCACGCAGGACTTCGACGAGCGCCGCTCGATGGAGGCCCAGTTCGTGGCGGGCGAGCTCGACCTGTTGTACCTGGCGCCGGAGCGCCTGCGGCTGGACTCCACCCTCGCGCTGCTCGCCCGCGGTGAGATCTCCGTCTTCGCGATCGACGAGGCGCACTGCGTCGCCCAGTGGGGCCACGACTTCCGCCCCGACTACCTGGCGCTGTCCGTCCTGGGCGAGCGCTGGCCCGACGTACCCCGCATCGCGCTCACGGCCACGGCGACCGACGCCACACACCGGGAGATCACCCAGCGCCTGGGCATGCCCGACGCCAGGCACTTCGTGGCCAGCTTCGACCGGCCCAACATCCAGTACCGCGTCGTGGGGAAGTCCGACCCGAAGAAGCAGCTGCTCACCTTCCTCCAGGAGGAGCACGCGGGGGACGCCGGCATCGTCTACTGCCTGTCGCGCAACTCGACGGAGAAGACCGCCGAATACCTCTGCCGCAACGGCATCGAGGCCGTGCCGTACCACGCGGGCCTGGACGCCGCGACGCGCGCCGAGCACCAGTCGCGTTTCCTGCGCGAGGAGGGGCTGGTCGTCGTCGCGACGATCGCCTTCGGCATGGGCATCGACAAGCCCGACGTGCGCTTCGTCGCCCACCTCGACCTGCCGAAGTCCGTCGAGGGCTACTACCAGGAGACCGGCCGCGCGGGCCGTGACGGTGCGCCCTCCACGGCCTGGATGGCGTACGGACTCCAGGACGTCGTCCAGCAGCGCAAGCTGATCCAGGGCGGCGAGGGCGACGAGGCGTTCCGGCGCCGGGCCGCCTCGCACCTGGACTCGATGCTGGCGCTCTGCGAGACCGTCCGGTGCCGCCGTGCCCAGCTCCTGACGTACTTCGGCCAGGAGCCCGGCGAGCACACCTGCGGCAACTGCGACACCTGCCTCGCCCCGCCCGAGACCTGGGACGGCACGGTGGTCGCGCAGAAGCTGCTGTCCACCGTGGTCCGGCTGAAGCGGGAGCGCGGGCAGAAGTTCGGAGCCGGCCAGATCATCGACATCCTGCTGGGCCGCAAGACCGCGAAGATCATCCAGTTCGACCACGACCAGCTCTCGGTGTTCGGCATCGGCGAGGAGCTGGCCGAGGCGGAATGGCGAGGTGTGGTGCGCCAGCTGCTGGCGCAGGGGCTGCTCGCCGTCGAGGGCGAGTACGGCACGCTGGTGCTGACCGAGGAGAGTGGCTCGGTGCTCGGCCGGGAGCGCGAGGTACTGCTGCGCAAGGAGCCGAAGAAGCCGACGGCCCGCTCGGCCAGGGGCGGCGAGCGCAAGGGCAGGTCCGCCGCCGCGGTGGCCGACCTCCCGGCCGGGGCCGTCCCGGTCTTCGAGGCGCTGCGCGCCTGGCGCGGCGCCCAGGCGAAGGAGCTGGGCCTCCCGGCGTACGTGATCTTCCACGACGCGACGCTGCGGGAGATCGCCGCCCTGCGCCCGGGCTCCCTGGCGGAGCTGGGCGGCATCAGCGGCCTGGGCGAGAAGAAGCTGGCGACGTACGGCGAAGGTGTCCTGGAGGTGCTGGCCGGGCTGGGAGGAGCGGGGCCGGACGACGGCACGGACAGCGCTCCCACCGTGCCGGCACCGGCAGGCCCGCCCGCCGCTGCTCCGCCGGAAGCCGCTCGCGCCGCTGAGCCGGCGCGGGCGGTGCGGCCGATACAGGTGGAGCAGGACATGGACGCGCACGCCGGCTGGGACGAGGAGCCACCCGAGTTCGACTGAGCGCGTGACGGGCGACGAGGGCGCTATCGCGGCGTCGCCCGGCCTCGCGTGACGATCGCGAGGCTCCCGTCGATGAGCTCCGTATGCGGAGGCAGATTCGGGAGTGTGTCCAGGTCATCGTCGGTCCGGCCGCCTACGGGCGGGACCGCCCACCTCGGCTCGGGGGCCGCGGGTTCGATGCTCATCGGTGCTCCCGTACGAAGGAGTCTCGCGGGTCCGTCCACCGTATCCGCCGCCTACCGGACCAAGCCCGCCCGCACGTGTGCACGACTCGCGCGGCGTCGACCACCTGCCTCCCCGAGACGCGCCCGCGTCCGGGTCGCCCAGGGACCCGGACGGCGGGGCGACCGCGGAATCCGGGTCCGCCGGGGAGCGCCGTCGCCGCGCCCCGCCGGCCCCGCCCCCGCCACGGCGCACCCCGGCCGGCGTGAGGGCGTCCGGACTCATGCCGCGGGCGTGATCCGGCCCGTGACCTCGCCGAGTCCGACCCGCGTCCCGTGCGGACCGGGCGCCCAGGCGGACAGGGTCACCGTGTCGCCGTCCTCCAGGAACGTCCGCCTTCCCCCGGGCAGGTCCAGCGGATCGCGGCCGTTCCAGGTGAGCTCGAGCAGGGAGCCGCGCTCGCCGGGCTCCGCTCCGCTGACCGTGCCGGAGCCGTACAGGTCCCCCGTGCGCAGCGAGGCGCCGTTCACCGTCATCTGCGCCAGCTGCTGGGCCGCCGTCCAGTACATGGAGGAGAACGGCGGCTCGGACACCACCTGGCCGTTGATCGCGACGGAGATCCGGATGTCGAAGCCGCCGGGCTCCTCGTCGTCCGCGTCGTCCAGGTACGGGAGCAGCTCGACGTCCCGGGCGGGCGGCGCCGTACGGGCCGCGTCCATGGCCTCCAGCGGGGTCACCCACGCCGATACGGAGGTGGCGAAGGACTTGCCGAGGAACGGGCCGAGCGGCACGTACTCCCAGGCCTGGATGTCCCTGGCCGACCAGTCGTTGAGCAGGCACAGGCCGAAGACGTGCTCGCGGAAGTCGCCGAGCGCGACCGGGGAGCCCTGCCGCGACGGGACGCCGACGACGAAGCCGACCTCGGCCTCGATGTCCAGCTTCACCGAGGGTCCGAACACGGGGACCGGGTCGGTGGGCGCCTTGCGCTGCCCGGACGGGCGCACCACGTCCGTACCGGAGACGACGACCGTGCCCGCACGCCCGTGGTAACCGATGGGCAGGTGCTTCCAGTTGGGGGTGAGGGCCGCGCCGTCCGGCCGGAAGATCCTCCCGACGTTGGTGGCGTGGTGCTCACTGGCGTAGAAGTCGACGTAGTCCGCCACCTCGTACGGCAGGTGCAGCGCCACCGCGTCGACCGGGTGCAGCAGCGGCTCTATGTCAGGGCGGTGCGCCGGGACGGTCACCCACGCGGTGAGCGCGCGCCGCACGTCCCGCCATGCGGTCCGGCCCGCCGCCAGCAGCGGCATCAGGCTCGGCTGCGCCAGCAGTTGGGCGTACGGCGAACCGAGCGCGTGCGCGGCGGCTCCCGCGTCCAGCACATGGCCGCCGATGCGGACACCGACCCTGCGGTCCTCCGGGTGCTCGGGGGTGGAGAACACGCCGTACGGAAGGTGGTGCGGACCGAAGGGGTCTCCCTCGGCCAGATCGAGCGGGCTGCTCTGCTCGGGCATCTGTTGCTGCCTCGCTTTCCAGGTCGCTTGAGGGACACGTTACGTCGGCGGCGCCACCCCGCGGCAGTCGCCTCAAGCATGCGTAATGCCCGGAGGATTACGCCGTACTCCCTCGGCGCGGACCCGTCACCCGGCCGTTCGCGGGATCCTCTTCTCCCAGGTCCGGTGGAAGACGATCTCGTCGCCGTCCCTGCACACGACCTCGTCGGACGTGATGAAGTCGTCCGCGTCCGCACGCGTCTGTGACCGCGTCTCGATCCGCACGTCCCAGGACATCTCCGGCCGGTGCAGCCGGATCGCCCAGCTGGAGCGGGCCCGCGCCGACAGCGGGTCGTCCTCCTGGATCGTGTAGGTCTCCACGGCGTCCTCGGTGATCTCGAGCCCGTCCGGGTAGACCCGTGTGCCGCCGTGGCGCGGGTCGACCTCCAGGCGCCATTCGCCCGTGGCGACATCGCGGACCACCAGACGCTCCGGGCGCTGCTCGTCGAGCGTGACGGGGAAGACCACCCCGAGGGGTTCCGACTGCTCCGGTGCGCCGAAGGTGATCGCCGGGTCCTCCGTGTGCCGGCGCACCGGCAGTTCGACGAGGCTGCCGTCCGCGTCGAGCGTGAAGCCGTCCGAGCCGGCCTGCGGCCAGATCCAGGGCCAGTACGAGGACGAGACGGCGAGCCTGATCCGGTGGCCGGGCGGGAAGGTGTGCCCGATGCCGTTCAGTTCGAGGGTGACGTCCTCGGTCCCGCCGGCCGGCCAGTCCTCCGACCGGTCCCGGCCGTGCCGTGCCGACAGGTTCAGGACGCCCCGGGTCACCAGGGTCGAGGCGCCGTCCGGGGCCACGTCGCACAGGCGGGCGATCGCCTGGCCGCGCGGCACGTCCATCCGGATGCGGAGCTTCACCCGGGGCCTGCCGAGGATCTCGATGGGGGTGTCCGCGACGGGGAACTCGAAGCACACCGACTTGGCGTCCTCGTCGCGCTGGTCGGGAGGCAGGTCGGCGTCGTTGCCGAAGGGGCAGAAGCGGCCCGCGTCCAGTCCGGTCTGCTGCGGCGAGCGGACGATCTGCGGACCACCCTGGAGGGCGTACGCCACCGGCGTGACGTTCTCCGACGGCCACCGCGCGTCGCCGACCCAGCGCCCGGGGAGCGTCTCGTAGACCGTGGCGGGACGGTGCGAGCCGCTGATCCAGGACCGCAGCAGGGGCTCGTGCATCACCCCGGTGTCCTTGTTCCTGAGGTGCTGGTCCCACCAGCGCAGCGTCTCCTGGAGGAAGCCGATCGCGGGCCCCGGGGGCAGTTCCCGGTCCGGGTACTGGTGCGACCAGGGCCCGATCAGCCCGCGCACCCGCCCGGGGTCCAGGTGCTCGACGAGCCGCAGGACGGTGTCGCGGCAAGGGTCGTGCCAGCCGCCGACCGCCAGGACGTTCGCCTTGACGGCGCCGTAGTCCTCGCGGACGCTGCCGTGCTTCCAGTAGTCGTCACGGGTCTGGTGCGACAGCCATGTGTGGATGAGCGGGCCGACGGCCTCCAGCCGCTTCAGCCACATGTCCTTCCAGTCGTCGCCGACGTCCGCCGGATCCGGCGGACGGGAGACGAAGGCCAGCATGCCGGCGGCCCAGGCGTGCATGTCGACGGCGAGGACGGAGCCGCCCATGTAGTGGCCGCCGTTGTCGTAGCGGTCGTCGGCCGAGCAGACGGTGACGATCGCCTTCAGCGGCTCCGGGGCCAGGGCGGCGATCCGGAGCGAGTTGCATCCGCCCCACGAGATGCCGAACATGCCGACCCGGCCCGAGCACCACTCCTGCTGGGCGAGCCAGTGCACCACGGCGACCCCGTCCGCGACCTCCGTCGCGTCGCACGCGTCGCCCGGCATCCCCTCGCTGTTGCCGTGCCCGCGCACATCGACCCGCACGGAGGCGTAGCCGTGTCCCGCGTACCAGGGGTGGCGCTGCCAGTCACGCGGCGCCGTCCAGTCGCTCAGCCGGTACGGCAGGTACTCCAGCAGCGCGGGCACCGGTTCGTCGGTGACCGGCCGCCAGATCCGGGCGTACAGCTGAGTGCCGTCCGACAGGGGGATGTAGAGGTCCTCGTGGGTCGTCTCGTACGGGAATTCGGTACGGATCTGCATGGCGATACCTCAGTGGACGGGGTGCGTGGTGCGCTTGAGCCAGGGAGCGGCTGCGATGCCGGCCACACCGGCCCCCTCCGCGATCGCGCCACCGGCACCGAAGTCGGCGGGGCTGGAGACCTCGCCGTAGAGCAGGGACCACGGGGCCGCGCACCGGCGAAGCGGTCCGTGGTGAGCCGGCCGCCGGAGCCGTCACGCGAGGGCGGCCATGACGACACCGGCCGTGATCCGCGGCACCGCCCGGCGCATCGGGCGGGGCGCCGGGGCGTGGCCGGCCCCGTGCTTTCGCCCGGCCAGGTGACGGCCTGCCGGGGATCCGGCCGCCCGGCCGCGACGGAACCACGGGGCCGAGGGTGCCGTGGACGGCTGCCCGGGTCCCTGCCCATGCCGCCGTTCGCGACCGTGTCAGCGCGCGAGGGGCCCGGGACGGCCCGCCTCCCGAGGGAGGGGAACCGCTCCCGGACCTGCGGACCGGACAGGGGCGTCAGGCCCCGTGGCAGGCCGAGGAAGGCGTGGTCGTCACCGGGAGACGGGCCCGCCGACCCGGTGCCGGTCGTGGTTGGGGACAAAGCGGCAACTCCTGATCGTATGAGCTGATCCCGAACATACCGGCGGTGGCGGGAAGGCGCCCACGGTGATCCAAACGCGACCGGATACGCTGAGTTGAGTGAGGACAACGACACATCGACATTCCGTGTGATCGTCAGCAGACAGGAGATCCCCTCGTGACCGTCGTCGGGCCGTTCGGACTGCGCGTGCGGGACCAGGCGCTTGAGGCCGATGTCCAGGCCGGATTGGCCGCTGTCGAGGCGGGGCTGCTGGACGCCACGAAAAGCGAGGTCCCGTTCATCACGGAGGCCGCCCAGCACCTCGTCAGCGCGGGAGGCAAGCGATTCCGTCCGCTGCTGGTGATGCTGGCTTCCCAGTTCGGAGACCCCGACGCACCGGGAGTCGTCCCCGCGGCCGTGGTCGTCGAGCTGACGCACCTGGCCACGCTGTACCACGACGACGTGATGGACGAGGCGGACGTACGCCGCGGGGTCGACAGCGCGAACGTCCGCTGGGGCAACTCCGTCGCCGTCCTGACGGGTGACTTCCTCTTCGCCCGCGCCTCGCACATCCTGGCCGACCTGGGCCCCGATGCCGTGCGCATCCAGGCCGAGGCGTTCGAGCGACTGGTCACCGGCCAGATCCTGGAGACCGCGGGCCCGCGCGACGGCCGCGACCCGGTCGACCACTACATGGACGTGCTCGGCGGCAAGACCGGCTCGCTGGTCGCCGTGTCCGGGCGGTTCGGTGCCCTGATGGCCGGCGCCGACGATTCCGTCGTCGACATCCTCACCCAGTACGGGGAGCGGCTCGGCATCGCCTTCCAGCTCGCCGATGACGTGCTCGACATCGCCTCCGACTCCCACGAGTCCGGCAAGACGCCCGGCACCGACCTGCGTGAGGGCATCCCCACGCTGCCGGTGCTCCACCTCCGCGCGCAGGCCGAAGCCGGGGGCGACCCGGACGACCTGGAGCTCGTCGCACTCCTGGACGGCGACCTCGGCGACGACGACCGGCTCGCCGAGGCGCTGCGCAGGCTGCGTACCCACCCGGCGCTGGAGCAGGCGCGGCGGGACACCATCCGCTACGCGCAGGCGGCGCGGGCGACCCTGGCGCCGCTGCCCGAGTGCTACGCCAAGGCCGCACTCGAGGAACTGTGCGACGCCGTGGTGCACCGCGCGGGCTGACGCCCGTGCGCCGCCGCCCCTGCCGGACGGCGGCCTCCCGTCGACGCCCTCCCCCTACTGGATGGCTGACCCCCCGCCCCTCCGTGTCATACCGGAGGGGTAGGCGCAGTTGCTCCCGCGGGCTGACGCCTGAAGCGTTCTTGTTTGGTCAGATGGAGAACAACCACTCCTGACCCCATCGGGTGAGAACGGCGGCAGGGAGTGGACGAGTGCACGGGATGGCAGCCGCCGACCACGGAGGTAGGGCACACATGGCACCGAACGACAGCGCAGAGACCACCGGCGAGGCCACGGGCACCGTCATGGTCCGTCGCAAGGCGGCGCGGTACATCGTCCCCGTCGCGGTGGCGGGGGTGGCAGCGGCGACGATCGGACTCGTCCCGGCGCTCGCCGACTCCGGCGACCCCCAGCTGCCGAAGATCACGGCGCAGGAACTCATCGAGAGGATCGCCGCATCGGACGAGCAGCAGCTCTCCGGCACGGTGAAGATCAGCACCGACCTCGGCATCCCGTCCTTCGGCGGGCTCACGGACTCCTTCGTGCCGGGCGCCGGGCCGGGCGACAGCACGTCGAGCGCCGCTCCCGACGCCAAGCTGATGGAGCTCGCCTCCGGCACGCACACGCTCCGCGTGGCGGCCGACGGCCCCGACAGGCAGCGCCTGTCGATCCTCGGCGAAGGCTCCGAGTACAGCCTGATCCACAACGGGGACGAGGTCTGGGCGTACGACAGCGCGAGCAACGAGGTCTACCACGCGCCCTCGGGCCAGGCCGGGCCGGAGGGTGGGAAGAACAAGGAGCGCACGGCGCCCGAGGGCGTGCCGACCACGCCGAAGGAGCTGGCCGAGGAAGCCCTCGCCGCGGCGGGCGACACCACGTCCGTCACGGTCGACGGCACGGCGCAGGTGGCCGGACGCGACGCGTACCAGCTGCTGATCAAGCCCAGGCAGTCCGGTTCCACGATCGGCTCGATCCGGGTCGCGGTGGACGCGGAGAACGGCGTACCGCTGAAGTTCACCCTGTCCCCGAGCAGCGGTGGCAAGGCGGCGATCGACGCGGGGTTCACCAAGGTCGACTTCTCGAAGCCCGACACGTCCTCCTTCTCCTTCACCCCGCCCAAGGGTGCGAAGGTGACCGAGGCCGACGAGCTGAAGGCCGAGGCGAAGAAGGACGGCGCCGCGGACAAGGCACACAAGGACCTGTCCGCGCTGGAGGACTTCCAGGGGCTCAACGTCATCGGTGAGGGCTGGAGCGCGGTCGCCGAGATCGACCTCCCGGGCGGCGCGGGGCTCCCCGCGGCGGGTTCCGGCGATGTGCCCGCCGAGGCGCAGCAGTTCCTGGACGCCCTCGGCGACAAGGTGACCGGCGACTTCGGCTCGGGCACGGTCTTCAAGACCCGCCTGGTCAACGCGCTGATGACGGACGACGGCAAGGTCTACATCGGCGCGGTCACCAAGGACGCGCTGGTGAAGGCCGCCGACACCGCCAAGTAGTACACGCCGCACGGCCCCGCCCCGCCGTACCCTCCGTACGGCGGGGCGGGGCGTATGCGGCGGGGAGAGGACGAGTGCCCATGACGGACACGGTGACCGGGACGCCGGCGGCGGGATCCGGCGAGGAGCCGGGCGCGGCCGTGATCGAGACCCGCGGCCTCACCAAGCGTTACCGTGGCGGCCAGTTGGCCGTCGACGGGCTCGACCTGCGGGTCCCCGGCGGCAGCGTCTTCGGCTTTCTCGGCCCCAACGGCTCGGGCAAGACCACCACCATCCGGATGCTCCTGGGCCTCATCGACCCGACCGCCGGTACCGCGCGCGTCCTCGGCAGCCCCATGCCCGGCGCCGCCCGCACGGTCCTCCCGCACGTCGGCGCGCTGATCGAAGGCCCTGCCCCCTACGGGTTCCTGACCGGCCGCGACAACCTGGTGCGCTACGACTCCGCCGACGCCGCGGCCGATCCGCGCACCCGCCGCGCACGCGTCGACAGCGCCCTGGAGCGGGTCGGGCTCGCCGCCGCGGCCGGCAGGAAGGCCAAGGCGTACTCGCTCGGCATGAAGCAGAGACTCGGCCTCGCCGCCGCGCTGCTCCAGCCGCGCAGACTGCTCGTCCTGGACGAGCCGACCAACGGCCTCGACCCGCAGGGCATGCGCGAGATCCGCTCCCTGATCCGGGAGCTGGCGGCCGGGGGGACGACCGTGTTCCTCTCCTCCCACCTGCTCGACGAGATCGAACAGGTCTGCACCCACGCCGCGGTGATGGCGCGCGGCAGGCTCCTCACCCAGGGCCCGGTCGCCGGCCTCGCGGCGGGGACCCGCGGCCGGCTCACCGTCACCACGCCCGACCCGGGCGCCGCCGCCCGCGTCCTCGGGGAGCACGGGGCGACCGGTCTCCTGACCGACGGGGACCGGGTGAGCGCCGACGCGCCGCCCGGCGAGGTGGAGCTCGCCGACCTCAACGCGGCCCTGGTGCGCGGCGGTGTCCGCGTACGTGCCTTCGGCATCGAACGGGCCTCACTGGAGGACGCCTTCGTCGCACTCACCGGAGAGGGATTCGATGTCGCAGGCTGAATCCGTCGCGGCGGCAGCGCCCCGCGCCCCGCGCCGTGTGTGGTGGACGCTCGGGATCCTCCGTTCCGAACTGACCACCACGCTCCGCCGGGGGCGCACCCTGGCCCTGCTGGGGGTGCTGGCCGCCGTGCCCGTACTCGTCGGGATCGCCGTACGGATCGAGACGGGCGACGGCTCACCGGCCGGCGGGGGAGGCGGCCCCGCGTTCCTCTCCCAGATCACCGACAACGGCCTCTTCCTGGTCTTCGCCGCACTCTCGGCGACGCTTCCCGTCCTCCTCCCGATGGCGGTCGGTGTCGTCGCGGGCGACTCCGTCGCCGGCGAGGCGAGCGGCGGCACCCTGCGCTACCTGCTGGTGGCCCCGGCGGGCCGCACCCGGCTCCTGCTCGCGAAGTACGCGTCCGTGCTGGTGTTCTGCCTGGTGGCGACGCTGGTCGTGGCGGTGTCGGCGCTCGCGGTGGGGGCGCTGCTCTTCCCCGTCGGCGAGGTCACCACGATCTCGGGGACCCGGATCGGTTTCGGGGAGGGGCTCCTGCGCGCCGGACTGATCGCGGTGGTGGTGGCGGCGTCCCTGACCGGGTTCGCGGCGCTGGGACTGTTCGTCTCGACGCTCACCGACAGCGGGATCGCGGCGATGGCAGCCACCGTCGGCGTGCTGATCAGCGTGCAGATCCTGGACACGATGCCGCAGCCGGCAGGGATCCACCCGTATCTCTTCCCGCACTACTGGCTGTCCTTCACGGACCTGCTGCGCGACCCGGTCCACTGGGACGAGATGGTCAGGAACCTCGGTCTGCAGGCGGTGTACGCGACGGTGTTCGGCTCGGCGGCCTGGGCGCGGTTCACGGCGAAGGACATCACGGTCTGAGGCCCGCGGCGGGTCCGGCGGGGGCCGTCCGCGCCGTCGGCCGGTCGAGCCGTCCCCCGATCGGCTCGTCGCGGCACGTACGGCACGAACGGTGCACTTCACGGAACGTCACGACACGGTACGTTCCGTTTCTGCCTGGTCAATGTTCGACTTCTGGCGACGGGCTGTCAACAAGCCGCGGCCGGATTCCCCCTATGCTCACCGAATGATCACATCGCCGAGTTCCCTGCGCCGCAGCGAGCGATCACGGCGGGCGACGCTGGACGCCGCCCTGGAGTTGTGCACGGAGAAGGGGTACGGCCGGGTCACCGTCGAGGCCATCGCGGCGCGCGCGGGCGTCAGCAAGAAGACGATCTACCGCTGGTGGCCGTCAAAAGGGGCGGTGCTGCTGGAGGCCTTCACGGAGGCGCTCGTCGGTGCCACGCCGTTCGTCGACACCGGTGACATCGCGGCAGACCTGCGGACCCACATCAACGGCGCGGTGCGGCTGATGTCCACGGCGCCCTACGGCCCCGCCTACGCCGGGATCCTCTCCGAGATGCACCACGACGACGACCTCGCGGCCGCCGTCAGGGACCAGTTGGTCGGCCCGCGTGTCGAGGATGCGGTGGCGCGGCTGCGCAGCGCCCAGGAGCAGGGGCAGATTCCGGCCGCCGCCGATCTCCCCCTGGCGGTGGAGATGCTCTACGGGCCCGTCTACTACCGCCACGTGCTGGGCAAGCCTGCCCAGGACGAGGCGACGGTCGCCTCGCTGGTGGACCACGTCCTGCGCTCGTTGGACCCCGGGGCCGGAGGGCCGCCGGCCACCGGTGGCGCCGTCAGCTGAAGAAGGTCTTGGCCCGGGACACCGCCGCGGTGTCGGACAGGACGTCACCGGGCTTGCTGCCGTTGCCCAGCAGCACCCCTCCCCACCGCATCCCCAGATACCGCGCGGAGATCCGCAGCGTCCCCGCGAGGGGCTCGGCCATGGCCGGATCGCTGTCCGCGAGAGCGGTGACCCCCCAGAGGGTCTTCCCGGCCATCCGCTGCCCGAAGTCGAGGCCGGGCGTCTCCAGCCAGCCCGACCAGTGGTCCAGGTAGCGCTTGGTGGAGCTGGACACCGCGTACCAGTACAGCGGTGAGGCGATGACGATGTCGGTCGCGCCGAGCGTCGCCTCCAGCAGGGTCGCGGCGGGCGCGGTGGGGGCCGGGTGTCCGCCTTCCGTGTGCCGCAGGTCCTCGAAGTCGGGCAGCGGGAGATCTCGCAGGTGCAGCCACCGCTGCCCCGACCGGGCCGGGAGCTGCTCGGCGGCGAGCCGGGCGAGCGTCTCGGTGTTGCCGTCGGCGCGGCTGCTGCCGAGCAGGAAGAGGAAGCTGCGCGTGGCCATGAGGTGATCTCCCCGATTGTCTGCGTGCGACTGTAACCTGCGTCCGCATTATATGCAGGTGCATACAGTTGGCGGTGGGGATTTCAGCCGAACAGCCGCTCCAGCACCACCGCGACACCGTCGTCCTGGTTCGACAGCGTGACCTCGTCCGCCGCCGCCCGCAGCTCGGCGTGGGCGTTGGCCATCGCCACCCGGTGGCCCGAACGCCGGAACATCGGCAGGTCGTTGGGCATGTCGCCGAACGCCACCGTGTCCGCCGGATCGCAGCCGAGCAGCTCGGCGGCCAGGGCCAGTCCGGTGCCCTTGTCCACACCGTGCGGCGCCAGCTCGACCGTGCCCGGGCCCGCCATCGTGACGCTGGCCAGCTCGCCCACGGCCGCGCGCGCCGCGGCGGCCAGCTCGTCGTCGGTCAGCTCCGGGTGGCGCACCAGGACCTTGATGATCGGCGCCGCCCACAACTCCTCGCGGCGGCCGGTCCGTCGGGCGGGGAGCGAGGGGTGCGGCATCCGGTAGCCCGGCTCGATCAGGGTCCGGCCCCCGGCGCCGTCCTGGTCCACCGCCGCGAACACCTGGCCGACCTCCGCCTCGATCTTGCCGAGCGCGGCGTCGGCCAGCTCGCGGTCGAGCGTCACGGAGCTCAGCATGCGGGCCGACCCGGCGTCGTACACCTGGGTGCCCTGACCGCAGACCACGGGACCTGCGTAGTCCAGGTCCGCGAGCAGCGCCCGTATGCCGGGCACCGCCCGCCCCGTGACGATCAGATGCCGCGCGCCGGCCGCTGCGGCGTGGGCGAGGGCCGCACGGGAGCGGGGGCTCACGGTGTCGTCGGAACGCAGCAGGGTCCCGTCGAGATCCGTGGCGACGAGGGAATATGCGGGTGGCGTCGGCATGGGGCAAGCCTAGGGAGATCGGCTTCCGGCCGTACACCGCTGACCTGCGCGGACGGTCAGCTCCGTCACTGGACGCAGAATTCGTTGCCCTCCGGGTCCAGGAGGACCTGCCACGACCCGCCCGGCTCCTCCACGGTACGCAGCACGCCCGCCCCCAGGGCCACCAGCCGGGCCACCTCCGAGTCGCGTTGTCCGGGGGCCGTGTGCACGTCCAGGTGGAGGCGGTTCTTGACCGTCTTCGGCTCCGGCACGCGCTGGAAGAGCAGGCGCCGCCCGAGGCCGGCCCCGCTCTTCTCCTCGAACGGATCGTCCGGATGCCGCACCGCCGCGAGATCACGCCAGGCGCGGCGCCCATGGGATTCGACCGTGACGGACTCGGGCGCGGCCCCGACGGCGAGCAGCTCCTCGATCAGGACGCTGTGGTCCTCGACCAGGTAGCCGAGGGCCTCGGCCCAGAAGTCGGCCTGGGCGTGCGGGTCGGTGGCGTCGATGACGAGCTTCCAGTGCAGGGTCATGGAAGCCGTTCTTAGTGGTTGCGGGACGTCAATGGCAACGGGCGCGCCGCAATCGGGGCTGATTCTCCGTACGTGGCAGGGCCGCCGTACCGCTTCGCTCGGGATGCCCGGGATGCCCGCCGCCTGGAGCCGCTGCACACCGGTGATCCGGGCGGGGTGCGCCGGCCCCCGTGAGCCCGGCCCGGCGGAGCCGGAGGCCTAGTCCGGCGGGCAGGTCGCGCAGGTGTGGGCGTCGAGGACGGCCAGCAGCTCCTGGGCGGACCGCCGCACCGCCGGGTCGCCGTCCCCGGCCAGCCGCACGGCCGTGGCCCGGCCCGCCAGGACCGCCTGGTGGGCGCCCCGCGTCCACTCCGGGTGGTGCGCGTGCCCGTGGGCGAGGATCGTCCGCAGCAGGTCGAGCACCCCGACGCGGTCCTTCACCGTCTCCACGGCGGCGAGCTCCCACAGGAACGGCACCGTGGCGACCGTCGAGTCGAACACCGCCATGGCGCCGATCCACTGCCCCAGATCACTCAGCGCGTCCTCGGCGGACTCGCTGTCGCCCCAGGCGATCCGGGACAGCATCCCGGGGACCTGGGACGCGGAACCATGGGCATGGCGCAGCTCATGCCACTGAACGTGCCTCATGTCCCCCAGAACCGTCCCCATCCGGGGCACTCAATCAGCCTTTGCGTGCGCCGTCCACCATGCATGCCACACCCATCCGGTCCGCCGGCCGCGCCCGGTCCGGCCCGGCCGGATACCCCAGCACCGCAGGGGTGTCGTCCGCCCCGGCGACCAGCCCCACGTGGTTGTCGGGACGGATCACGACCACGGTGTCCGCGCCCCCGGTCAGGGGGCCGAGGTCTGCTCCGTAGCCGTCGCGTCGGGGCCCGGTGCCGTCGTCGCGTCCTGGCCGGCCGTCGTGGCCGGTGCCGGAGCGGAACCCGTACTCACCGGGGCGCCGGCCTCCGCCGCCAGCACCGCGAGGCGCAGTGCCTGGGCCCGCGTCTGCCGCGCCTTCCGCAGCGCGTCCCAGGTCAGCATCATCAGTGCTACCCAGACCAGGGCGAAGCCGGCCCATCGCTCGGGCGGCATGGCCTCGTCGAAGTACAGGATGCCGAGCGCGAACTGGAAGACCGGCGCCAGGTACTGCAACAGGCCCAGCACGGACAGCGGGACCCGGATCGCCGCCGCGCCGAAGCAGACGAGCGGGATCGCGGTGACCAGGCCCGTCGAGGCGAGCAGGGCCCCGTGCCCCGCACCTCCGGCCAGGAACGTCGCGTCGCCGCGCGCCCCGAGCCACAGCAGGAAGCCCAGCGCGGGCACGAACAGGACGGCGGTCTCGGCGGCCAGGGACTCCAGGCCGCCCATGTTGACCTTCTTCTTCAGCAGGCCGTACGTCGCGAACGAGAACGCCAGCACCAGCGAGATCCACGGCGGCTGCCCGTACCCGATCGCCAGCACGAGCACCGCGGCGAAACCGGTCGCCACCGCGGTCCACTGCGCGGGCCGCAGCCGCTCACCGAGCAGCAGGACGCCCATCGCGATGGTGACCAGCGGATTGATGAAGTAGCCGAGCGACGACTCGACCACGCGGCCGTTGTTGACGGCCCAGATGTAGAGCCCCCAGTTGACCGATATGACGGCCGCGGCGAGCGCGATCAGGCCGAGCTTCCTGGGTTGCCCGGCCAGCTCGCGTATCCAGGCCCAGCGGCGCAGGAACAGCAGGGCGATCCCGACGACGCCCAGCGACCAGACCATCCGGTGCGCGAGGATCTCCACCGCTCCGGACGGCTTCAGCAGCGGCCAGAACAGGGGCACCAGACCCCACATCCCGTACGCGCCGATTCCGTACAGCAGGCCGGCCCGCTGCTCGTTCTTCCCCTTCACGGGCCCTCCCGGTACTCCTGCGCCGGCGATCGGCCGACCGCACGACGGTAGCGCCGGAAAGGCCTCCTGTCATAGCCGTCTCACGGGAACGGTCGTGACAAGATCAGTTCCGCTTCACGCCGAGGCCACCGCGGCGGCCACCGTCTCGGCCAGCGGTGTCGTCGGCCGGCCGGCCAGGCGGGCCAGGTCGCCGCTCGTGCCCGCCAGCAGCCCGCGCCTGATCGCCTCGTCGACGTCGACGAGGATCGCGGCGAAGCCTTCGGGCACGCCGGCGCCGACGAGGATCTCCTGGTGCGCGGCGGCCGGCACGTCGGTGTACGTGATCTCCCTGCCGGTCGCGGCGGAGACCGCGGCGGCGTACTCGGCCAGCGACCAGGCGACGTCCCCGCTCAGCTCGTACGCCGCGCCGAGGTGGCCCTCGCCGGTCAGCACGGCGGCAGTGGCGGCGGCGTAGTCGGCCCGGGTGGCGGAGGCGACGCGCCCGTCGCCCGCGTTCGCGACGACGGTCCCGTGCTCCAGGACGGGGGCCAGGTTCGCCGTGTAGTTCTCGGTGTACCAGCCGTTGCGCAGGAAGGTGTACGGCAGCCCGGAGTCGAGGATCAGCTGCTCGGTCACCCGGTGCTCGGCGGCCAGCTGGAAGTCCGCGTCCGGACCGCCCAGCACACCCGTGTACGCGAGCTGGGCGACGCCCGCGGCCCTGGCCGCGTCGATCACGGCCGAGTGCTGCGGCACCCGCCTGCCGACCTCGCTGCCGGAGATCAGCAGCACGCGGTCACCGGCCCGGAAGGCCTCGGCGAGGGTCTGGGGGCGGTCGTAGTCGGCGACGCGGATCTCGACGCCCCGGGCGGCGAGGCCCGCGGCCTTCTCCCTGTCGCGGACGACCGCGGCGATCCGGTCCGCCGGGACCGTGGCGAGAAGCTGCTCGACGACGAGACGGCCGAGCTCGCCGGTGGCTCCGGTGACAACGATGCTCATGATTTCTCCCTCTGGGTGCGCTGATCCTCGTACGGACTCTCGCCACTCACTCTAGAGAGGGCACTAACCAAACGAAAGTACCCACTTTGAAGTAAGGTACTGGCATGAGCGTAAGTGCCGGGCGGACTCCGAGCGTGAACCAGCCGATGTGCCCCTCACGGCTGGTGCTGGAACACGTCACCAGCCGGTGGGGCGTCCTCGTGCTGGCCGCGCTGCTGGAGCGCTCGTACCGCTTCAGCGAGCTGCGCCGCACGGTCGGCGGGGTCAGCGAGAAGATGCTGGCGCAGACCCTGCAGACCCTGGAGCGCGACGGCTTCGTGCACCGGGACGCGAAGCCCGTGATCCCGCCCCGGGTGGACTACTCGCTCACCTCGCTCGGCAAGGAGGCCGCCGACCAGGTCTGGGGGCTGGCCCGCTGGACCGAGCGGCGCGTGGACGCCGTACAGGCGGCGCGCGAGGCGTACGACGAGGCCCGGAGCTGACCGCTCGGTCGGCTCCGGGCCTCCGCGGACGTGCTCCCGGCCTCCGCGGGCCGGGTGGCGGCCGGTCAGCCGACCACGGTCCAGGTGTCGTTGCCGGCGAGGAGGGTGCTCAGGTCGCCCTTGCCGTGCTGCTCGATGGCGGTGTCGAGCTGGTCGGACATCAGGGTGTCGTAGACAGGGCGCTCCACACTGCGCAGGACCCCGATGGGGGTGTGGTGCAGCGTGTCGGGGTCGGCCAGGCGGGACAGGGCGAAGGCCGTGGTGGGGCTCGGGTTGTGGGCGTCGTGGACGAGGATCCGGGACTGGTTCTCCTCGGTCACCGCGACGACGTTCAGGTCACCCGTGACCGGGTCGCGGACGACACCCTTGGACCCCTGTGCCCCGAAGCGGATGGGCTGGCCGTGTTCGAGGCGGATGACCGCCTCCTCGGCCTTCTCCTTGTCCTTGAGGGCGTCGAAGGCGCCGTCGTTGAAGATGTTGCAGTTCTGGTAGATCTCCACCAGCGCGGTGCCGGGGTGGTCGGCGGCGGCGCGCAGCACCCCGGTGAGGTGCTTGCGGTCGGAGTCCACGGTGCGGGCCACGAAGGACGCCTCGGCGCCCAGGGCCAGGGAGACCGGGTTGAAGGGGGCGTCGAGCGAACCCATCGGCGTCGACTTGGTGATCTTCCCGAGCTCCGAGGTGGGGCTGTACTGGCCCTTCGTCAGGCCGTAGATCCTGTTGTTGAAGAGGAGGATCTTGAGGTTGACGTTGCGGCGCAGGGCGTGGATCAGGTGGTTGCCGCCGATGGACAGGGCGTCGCCGTCCCCGGTGACGACCCACACGCTCAGGTCGCGGCGGGAGGTGGCCAGCCCGGTCGCGATGGAGGGCGCGCGCCCGTGGATGGAGTGCATCCCGTACGTGTTCATGTAGTACGGGAAGCGGGAGGAGCAGCCGATGCCGGAGACGAACGCGATGTTCTCCTTGGCCAGCCCGAGCTCGGGCATGAAGCCCTGCACCGCCGCGAGGACCGCGTAGTCACCGCAGCCCGGGCACCAGCGCACCTCCTGGTCGGACTTGAAGTCCTTCATGGACTGCTTGCCCTCGGCCTTGGGGACCAGGTGGAGGAGTTCGTTGGTGTCAGGCATCGAGGGCCTCCTTGAGGGCTGTGGCGAGCTGCTCGGCCTTGAAGGGCATTCCGTTGACCTGGTTGTAGCTCTGCACGTCGACGAGGTACTTGGCCCTCAGCAGGGTGGCCAGCTGTCCGAGGTTCATCTCCGGGACGACGACCCTGTCGTACCTCCCCAGCACCTCGCCCAGGTTCTTCGGGAACGGATTGAGATGGCGCAGGTGGGCCTGCGCGATCGTCTCGCCGGACGCCCGCAGCCGCCGGACCGCGGCGGTGATCGGCCCGTACGTCGAACCCCAGCCCAGGACGAGCGTCCGCGCGCCGGCCGGGTCGTCGACCTCGATGTCGGGGACCACGACGCCGTCGATCTTGGCCTGGCGGGTGCGGACCATGAAGTCGTGGTTGGCCGGGTCGTAGGAGATGTTCCCCGTGCCGTCCTGCTTCTCGATCCCCCCGATCCGGTGCTCCAGGCCGGGAGTGCCCGGTACGGCCCAGGGGCGGGCCAGGGTTTCCGGGTCGCGCTTGTAGGGCCAGAACACCTCGGTGCCGTCGGCGAGTTCGTGGTTCGGGCCGGTCGCGAACTGCGTCCGCAGGTCGGGCAGGCTGTCGGCCTCCGGGATCCGCCACGGCTCCGAACCGTTCGCCAGATACCCGTCCGACAGCAGGAACACCGGGGTCCGGTACGTCAGCGCGATACGGGCCGCGTCCAGGGCCGCGTCGAAACAGTCCGCCGGCGTCCTCGGCGCGACGATCGGAACCGGCGCCTCGCCGTTGCGGCCGAACATGGCCTGGAGCAGATCGGCCTGCTCGGTCTTGGTGGGCAGACCCGTGGAGGGGCCGCCCCGCTGGATGTCGATGATCAGCAGCGGCAGCTCCAGGGAGACGGCGAGGCCGATCGTCTCCGACTTCAGCGCCACCCCCGGGCCCGAGGTCGTCGTCACCGCGAGGGAACCGCCGAACGCGGCGCCCAGCGCGGCCCCGATCCCCGCGATCTCGTCCTCCGCCTGGAACGTCCGCACACCGAAGTTCTTGTGACGGGACAGCTCATGCAGGATGTCGGAGGCCGGAGTGATCGGATACGAGCCCAGATAGAGCGGGAGATCCGCCTGCCGGCCGGCCGCGATCAGCCCGTACGACAACGCGAGATTCCCGGAGATATTGCGGTACGTACCCGTGGGGAACGCCTGCGACGCAGGGGCGACTTCGTAGGAGACCGCGAAGTCCTCCGTCGTCTCCCCGAAGTTCCAGCCCGCCCGGAACGCCGCCACATTCGCCTCGGCGATGACCGGTTTCTTCGCGAACTTGGACCGGAGGAACTTCTCCGTACCCTCGGTCGGCCGGTTGTACATCCACGACAACAGCCCGAGCGCGAACATATTCTTCGACCGCTCGGCCTCCTTGCGGGAAAGACCGAACTCTTTCAATGCCTCGATCGTCAACGTCGTCAACGGCACGGGATGCACGTTGTAGGCCTCGAGGGACCCGTCCTCCAGCGGCGACGTCTCATATCCGACTTTCGCCATCGGGCGCTTCGTGAACTCGTCGGTGTTCACGATGATGTCGGCCCCGCGCGGAACGTCCGCGATATTCGCCTTCAGCGCGGCGGGATTCATCGCGACCAGCACGTTCGGCGCGTCGCCCGGTGTCAGGATGTCGTGGTCCGCGAAATGCAGCTGGAACGACGACACGCCCGGCAGGGTCCCGGCAGGCGCCCGGATCTCGGCCGGGAAGTTCGGCAGGGTCGACAGGTCGTTCCCGAACGACGCCGTCTCCGACGTGAACCGGTCACCCGTCAGCTGCATCCCGTCGCCGGAGTCACCCGCGAAACGGATGATCACCCGGTCCAGACGGCGGATTTCCTTCTCAGTGGCACCCGTTCGATCGGACAGGGGGGCGCGTTGCTCCCCGACGACAGCCTCGCTGGGCTCGTCGGTCTTTCCGGCTGGGCTACTGACCTGGCTCGTCACTGAACTGGACCTCCCTCGGGGCGGCGGCTCGGGACCGGCCGACCCGCCGGCGGTCCAGGCCCCACCCTACTTCTGTAAGGGTCGCCTTCCTTGGACCGATCATATGGTGGACGCGTTTTCGAGACGCCGTTTCGTCACGCTCTGCCATGATCACGGACCCCCCAAGCCGTCGGACGGACGCCCTCGGTGCTCATCCTTTCGTCGTAGGCCTGGGTTTTCGCTGCACTGCCGCTAGATCATCCGACTTTCAGGAGTTCAGATAGGTGAGAACCGCCAGAACGCGCCGGTGATCCCCGTCACTGGGGGAAAGCCCCAGTTTCAGGAAGATGTTGCTGACGTGCTTTTCCACCGCTCCGTCGCTGACCACCAGCTGTTTGGCCACCGCGGAATTGGTGCGCCCCTCCGCCATCAGACCTAGGACCTCCCGCTCGCGGGGCGTGAGCCGTGTCAGCACGTCCTGCTTGCGGCTCCGTCCCAGCAACTGCGCCACGACCTCGGGGTCCAGCGCCGTCCCGCCCCGCGCGACCCGCACGACGGCGTCCACGAACTCCCTGACCTCGGCGACCCGGTCCTTGAGCAGGTAGCCCACGCCCCGGCTGCTGCCCGCCAGCAGTTCGGTGGCGTACTGCTCCTCGACGTACTGCGAGAGCACCAGCACCCCGATGTCCGGATAGTCCTTGCGCAGCCGCACCGCGGCCCGCACGCCTTCGTCGGTGTGGGTCGGCGGCATCCGCACATCGGCGACCACCACGTCGGGCAGCGCGTCCTGTGCGGCGAGATCGCTCACCGTCCTGAGCAACGCCTCGGCGTCCCCCACCCCCGCCACGACATCGTGCCCGAGGTCGGTCAGCAACCGGGTGAGTCCCTCCCGGAGCAGTACCGAATCCTCGGCGATGACGACCCGCACCCTGTCCTCCACGACGCTGTTGTCCCCCACTGTCGGTGTTGCTCCCTGTACGCCGCTGCACGCGCCGCCCCTACGGCGTCCAGCATCCCAGCATCCGTCCCCGGACGGGCCGTACCGAGGCCTTTCGTCCGGTGCGCCCGCGCGTGGGCCGGCGGTTCCGCGCGGCCCGCGCACGCGGGCGGCAGCGCCCCGGACGCCGTGATGGCGTCCGGGGCGCTGCCGCCGCCGGCCCGGGCTGTGCGGAGCCGCGCTCAGCCCCGCCAGGGCAGCTCGGCCGTGACCGTCGTCGGACCGCCCGCGGGGGAGTCGACGACGAGGACGCCGTCCACCGCGTCCAGGCGTTCGGTGAGCCCGGCCAGGCCACTGCCCGACGAGATGTCCGCCCCGCCGTGTCCGTCGTCGGTGACCTGGATGAGCAGCCGGTCGGTGGTGCGTCGTACGTCGACGGTGGCGTGGGTGGCCCGGGCGTGTTTGCTGACGTTCTGGAGGAGTTCCGAGACGGTGAAGTAGGCGATGCCTTCGATGGCTTGGGCGGGTCGTGAGGTCAGGTCCACCGAGACGTTGACGGGGACGGTGCAGCGGGAGGCGATGGCGGAGAGTGCGGCGTCGAGTCCTCGGTCGGTGAGGACGGCGGGGTGGATGCCTCGGGCGAGGCCGCGGAGTTCCTGGAGGGCGACCTTGACCTCTCCGTGGGCTTCGTCGACCATGCGGGCCGCGGCTTCGGGGTCGTCGGTGAGTTTTTCCTTCGCCAGGCCCAGGTCCATGGCGAGGGCGACGAGGCGGGCCTGGGCGCCGTCGTGCAGGTCGCGTTCGATGCGGCGCAGGTCGGCGGCGGCCGTGTCCACCACCACACCCCGGTCCGACTCCAGCTCCGAGACCCGGGTCGCCAGCCGTGAGGGGCCCAGCAGACCGGCGACCATCAGCCGGTCGACGGACGCCAGACCACGGATGATCCACGGCGTCACGAGGACGATCGCCAGGCCGGCACCGCTGGTCACCGCCAGCTCGAAGGGGGTGTCGAGGTAGACCTCGTGCGTGCGGTCCCCGTACAGCTGGATGCCGCCGGTCCCCGCGTACGCCGGGAAGACCCAGTGCCACAGCGGGTAGGTGAACGTCGCCCATCCGTAGGACCAGAACGTCAGCGCGACCGTGAAGGCGAGCACGGCCCACGGGAAGTGCAGCAGCGCGTACAGCAGATGCCGCCAGGACGCCCCGCTCCTCAGCACCGCGCCGACCCAGGACATCAGGCCGCCCGTCCTCCCGCGCAACGGCTCCGGGTCCGGCACGTCGAGCTTCAGCAGTCCGCGTGCACGGCCCCGCTCCAACGCGCCGAATCCTCGGCACATGACGAGCCCGGCGGCGAGTACCGGAATGCCCAGGAAGGTGATGAGCATGCCCAGCCCCAGCGAGGTCATGACGACCGCGCAGCTGAACAGCACCACGCTGATCGGGAGACTCAGAAGGAGGTAGCCCAGCTCGCGCCAGGTGCGCGCCTCGAGCGGCGCCCGCAGCGCCGCCGGGAAGAAGTGCTTCGTCCGCGGTGCCCGTGGGTGGTCGCCCGGTCCGGCACCGGTCCTGTGGTGGTCCCGCGTCTCCGGTCCGTATGCCGTGGCCATGAGTGGCGTCCGTCCGTTTCTTCCGAGCGGGAACTCCCCCGCGGGCCTGTACACCTGCCGATACCTCAAGACTGCTGTGCCGGGCGGCGCCGCACCATGAGGGCGGTCTCCGTATCCGGCCGGGGGTTTTCCCCACCCCGGGCGTGGGGGCGCGGTCAGACCTCCGCCGAGGTGTCCGCGCCGTCCCGCCAGGGCAGTTCCGCGGTGACCGTGGTGGGCCCGCCCTCCGGGGAGTCCAGCACGAACAGACCGTCGACCGCCCCCAGGCGCTCCGCCAGCCCCGCCATGCCCGTACCGCCGTCCAGTCGCGCCCCGCCGTGTCCGTCGTCGGTGACCTGGATGAGCAGCCGGTCGGTGGTGCGTCGTACGTCGACGGTGGCGTGGGTGGCCCGGGCGTGTTTGCTGACGTTCTGGAGGAGTTCCGAGACGGTGAAGTAGGCGATGCCTTCGATGGCTTGGGCGGGTCGTGAGGTCAGGTCCACCGAGACGTTGACGGGGACGGTGCAGCGGGAGGCGATGGCGGAGAGTGCGGCGTCGAGTCCTCGGTCGGTGAGGACGGCGGGGTGGATGCCTCGGGCGAGGTCGCGGAGTTCCTGGAGGGCGACCTTGACCTCTCCGTGGGCTTCGTCGACCATGCGGGCTGCGGCTTCGGGGTCGTCGGTGAGTTTTTCCTTCGCCAGGCCCAGGTCCATGGCGAGGGCGACGAGGCGGGCCTGGGCGCCGTCGTGCAGGTCGCGTTCGATGCGGCGCAGGTCGGCGGCGGCCGTGTCCACCACCACACCCCGGTCCGACTCCAGCTCGGCGATCCTGCGTTCCAGTTCGTCCGAGGGCGACAGCAGCCCGCGGGCCATCGCCCGGTCCGCGTTCGTCAGCCCCCGCGCGATGAAGGGGAGCACCGGCCAGAGCACGAACAGGCTCACCAGCGTCACGGCGAACGTCGCCACGCCCCACGGCAGCCGCATGAACGAATACAGCAACGACCGCCAGGCCACCGGGTCCTTCAGCGCCGACCACAGCCAGGCGAAGAAGCCCGTGTCCCGGTGGCTGCGCGCCATCTGACTCGGTTCGTCGATCCGTACCCCGAGCAATCCCCGCGCCCTGCCCCGCTCGGCCCGGCCGAAGCCGCGTGCCCCCTGCAGCCCGAGGGCGAACAGCGGCAGTCCGATCACGGTGACGGAGAGTCCCACGCCCACACCGATCAGGAACACGGCGTAGACGAACCCGGCGATCGCCATCGGAAGGTTGGCCAGGAGATACGCGACCTCCTTCCACGTCCACCGGTCGAGAGCGAAGCGCGCGGGCGGTGGAAGGTCGTGGTCCGGCATGGCGGGGCTCATGGTCATACGGCAAGCCTGCCGGGCCGGGGGCGCCCACGCCATGGGGTTCGTGGGTGGGGGCGAAGTAGGGATAACCCCACCAGTTGTGCGACGCGGCTGCTTACCCTCCCTTTAGCAGGGCCTAGACTCCCGTGCGTACAGACCGTCGGACAGGCTGAGGGAGCGAGGGGCGGACGTGGCGGACGTGCCGGGACCGACCGTTCTCGCGTCGGACTACTTCCAGAGCTACTCGGTGGTCGGGCTGCTCGCCGTGGTCGGCGTGCTGTTCGTCGCCGTCGCCTTCGGGGCCGGCCGGCTGCTCAGGCCCGTGGTCCCGACGCCGGAGAAACTCCTCACGTACGAGTGCGGCGTGGACCCCGTGGGGGAGGGCTGGGCCCACACCCAGGTTCGCTATTACGTGTACGCGTTCCTGTACGTGATCTTCGCCGTCGACTCGATCTTCCTGTTCCCGTGGGCGACGGTGTTCGCGGCGCCCGGATACGGTGCGACGACGCTGGTGGAGATGTTCATCTTCCTCGGCTTCCTGGCCGTGGGACTGCTCTACGCATGGAAGAAGGGCGTCCTCGAATGGGCGTGACGAGCCGGCCGAACCCCGAACCCCCCGTTCCGCTGCCCGACCCGACGACGCTGCCGCAGTCGCAGAGGCTCGGCGTGCTGTCCCGGCTCGCGCCCGAACCGATGAAGGTGGTCCTCAACTGGGGCCGCCGCTACAGCCTCTGGGTCTTCAACTTCGGACTCGCCTGCTGCGCCATCGAGTTCATCGCCGCCTCCATGGCGCGCCACGACTTCATCCGGCTCGGCGTGATCCCGTTCGCGCCCGGGCCCCGGCAGGCCGACCTCATGATCGTGTCCGGCACGGTGACGGACAAGATGGCCCCGGCCGTGAAGCGCCTGTACGAGCAGATGCCCGAACCGAAGTACGTCATCTCCTTCGGTGCCTGCTCCAACTGCGGCGGCCCGTACTGGGACTCGTACTCCGTGACGAAGGGCGTCGACCAGATCATCCCTGTCGACGTGTACGTACCCGGCTGCCCGCCCCGGCCCGAGGCGCTGCTCCAGGGCATCCTCAAGCTCCAGGAGAAGATCGCCCGCGAGTCGCTCGCCGACCGGTACGCCACCGGGGACACGGTCCGCCCCTCGGCCGCCGCCCTGCGCAGCGGTCTCGTCGCCGCCCCGCGGACGCCGGGGGAGGAGCGGAAGTGACTGCCGCTGACACCTACGACCGGCTGCCGGACGCGGTCACCGACATCTTCGGCGCGGACGCCACCGCCACGTACGCGTACGACCTGCTGACCGTCGACGTCCCCGCCGCCGCCTGGACGGGCGCCCTCGAAACGGCCCGTGACGCACTGGGCTGCAGCTACTTCGACTGGCTGAGCGCGGTCGACGAAGGCACCGCCTTCCGCGTCTGCGCCCATGTCGCGGCGCTGGGCGACGGTACGGTCCGGCGCCTGCTCGTCCGTACGACGGTCCCGCACGAGACCCCCGGCCTGCCCAGCGCCGTCGGCGTGTACGCGGGCGCGGCCTGGCACGAGCGCGAGACGTACGAGATGTTCGGCATCGGCTTCGAGGGCCACCCGCACCTGGCCCCGCTGCTGCTGCCCGAGGGCTTCGAAGGCCACCCGCTGCGGAAGGACTTCGTCCTGGCGGCCCGGGTCGCCAAGGCCTGGCCGGGCGCGAAGGAGCCGGGCGAGTCAGAACACGGCGGGCCCAAGCGGCGCACGATGCTGCCGCCGGGTGTGCCCGACCCGAACGAGTGGGGTCCGCTCAAGGGGCAGCTCCCCCCTGCCCCGGCCCGCCCCGCCAGGGCGGCCCGCGCGGCGGGCGACCGGCCCGTACGCCGGGCCCGCAGCGTGACCGAGGGCTCGGCGGCCCAGCGGCCCGCAGCGCCGGACACGGCCACGGCGCCGGACGCTGCGGCGACACCGGAGGCCGCACCGGCGCGCCGTACCCGCAGTGCCTCCCAGGGATCGGCCTCCCGGACCACCGGCTCGACACCGTCGTCCGCACCGTCCGCACCGTCCGACGCCGCGCCGTCCGACGCCGGGGCACCGGCCGACGCCGGGTCCGCCGGCACCCCGCCCGCGGGTTCGCGGCAGCCTCGCGCCGTCCGCAGCACGGACGCACCCTGGCACCACGCCCGCCCCGCTTTCGAGGGCGACCCCGAGCCGGACCCCGGCACCCCGGGCGACACCGCCGCGCCCGGCCCGGACCCCGGGACCACCAACCAGCCGCGGCCAGGAGCCGCCGGGTCCGCCTCGCCGAGCGAGGAGCGGGCCGCCGAGCCCGGGGAACGGCAGGCAGACGCCGGGAGCGGGGCCGAGGCGGCACCCGCACCGCAGCCGCAGGACGACTCCGCCACCGATCCTGACGCCGCGCCCCGAACCGATCCTCCCGCCGGAGGCGATACCGCGTGAACGACGTACTCGACGTCGCCCTTCGGCTCCTCGTCGTCTTCGCCGTGTTCATGGTCGTCCCCCTGGTCGTGGGGCAGGCCGAGCACAAGGTGATGGCGCACATGCAGGGCCGCCTCGGCCCCATGTACGCGGGCGGGTTCCACGGCTGGGCCCAGCTCGTCGCGGACGGGGTGAAGTTCGCACAGAAGGAAGACATCGTCCCGGCCGGGGCGGACCGCCGCATCTTCCAGCTGGCCCCCGCCGTCGCACTCCTCCCGTACCTCCTCGTGATCGTCGCCATCCCGATCGGACCCGGCGAGGGCGCGGTCGGTCAGGTCGTCGACGCGGGCATCTTCTTCGTCCTCGCCGTCATGGGCGTCGGCGTGCTCGGCTCGCTGATGGCGGGCTGGGCCTCGGCCAACAAGTTCTCCCTGCTCGGAGGCCTCCGCACCGCCGCACAGCTGCTCGCCTACGAGCTGCCGATGCTGCTCGCCGCCGCCTCCGTGGCCATGGCGGCCGGCACCGTCTCGCTCCCCGGCATCCTCGACGCCTTCGAGTGGTGGTGGCTGCCCTGGCAGATCGTCGGCGCCCTCGTCTTCTTCGTGGCAGGGCTCGCCGAGCTCCAGCGCCCGCCCTTCGACATGCCCGTTGCCGACTCGGAGATCATCTTCGGCGCGTACACCGAGTACACGGGGCTCCGGTTCGCCCTGTTCCTGCTCGCCGAGTACGCCGGAATCGTCGTCCTGTGCGCGCTGACCACCGTCCTCTTCCTCGGCGGCTGGCACGGTCCGCTCGGCGCCGAAGGGCTCGGCTGGGTCTGGACACTGCTCAAGACGGCCGTCCTCGCCTTCGTCGTCATCTGGCTCCGCGTCACCTACCCCCGTCTGCGCGAGGACCAGCTGCAGAAGCTCGCCTGGACCACGCTCATCCCCCTCGCCCTCGCGCAGATCGCGCTCACCGGCATCGTGAAGGTGGCGATCAACTAGTGCCTCCGATCCCCGGCGCAGGCCTGGCCAAGGGTCTCGCCGTCACCCTGCGGACCATGACGAAGCGCACCGTCACCGCCCAGTACCCGGACGTCCAGCCCGAACTGCCGCCCAGGACCCGCGGCGTCATCGGGCTGTTCGAGGAGAACTGCACGGTCTGCATGCTCTGCGCCCGTGAGTGCCCCGACTGGTGCATCTACATCGACTCCCACAAGGAGACGGTGCCCGCGGCGGCCCCGGGCGGCCGCGAGCGCAGCCGCAACGTCCTGGACCGCTTCGCGATCGATTTCGCCCTCTGCATGTACTGCGGTATCTGCATCGAGGTGTGTCCTTTCGACGCGCTGTTCTGGTCCCCGGAGTTCGAGTACGCCGAGACCGACATCCACGAGCTCACCCACGAGCGCGACAAGCTCCGCGAATGGATGTGGACCGTGCCCGAACCGCCCGCGCTCGACCCGGGGGCCGAGGAACCGAAGGAGATCGCCGCCGCCCGCAAGACGGCGGAGAAGCACCGTGCGGCCCAGGACGCGGAAGAGGCAGCGCAGGCGGAACGCACCACGCAGCCGCAACAGCCGGCCGGAGCAGCCGAACCGGAAGAGGGGGGACAGGAGTGACCCTGGCAGCCGTTGCCGGCCACCCCGGCTTCCTCTCCCCGACCGGCGTCGAGATCGCCTTCCTCCTCGTCGGTGTCGCCACCCTCGGCGCAGCGCTCATCACCGTCACGACCAGGCAGCTGGTGCACGCCGCCCTCTGGCTCGTCGTGGCGCTCGGCGGTCTGGCCGTCGAGTACCTCCTGCTCACGGCCGAGTTCATCGCCTGGGTGCAGGTCCTGATCTACGTCGGCTCCGTCGTCGTACTCCTCCTCTTCGGGCTGATGCTCACCCGAGCGCCCATCGGCCGGTCCCCGGACGCCGACTCGGGCAACCGGTGGATCGCCCTCGGCGTGGCAGCAGCCTCGGCCGCCGCTCTCGTCTGGGTCGTCGTGGATGCCTTCCGTACGACCTGGATCGACCTGGACGGACCGGCCCAGGGCTCCACCAAGGCCTCCGGCGCGTTCCTCTTCCGGCACTGGGTGCTGCCCTTCGAGGCGCTCTCCGTCCTGCTGCTCGCCGCTCTCGTCGGCGCGATCGTCCTGTCCCGCAAGGACCGGGAGGACAAGAGCTGATGCACCTCGCCTATCCCGCCGTGCTCGCCGCCCTCCTCTTCTGCACCGGTCTGTACGGAGTCCTCGCCCGCCGCAACGCGATCCTCGTCCTGATGTCCGTCGAGCTGATGCTCAACGCCGTCAACCTCAACCTGGTCGCCTTCGACGTCTGGCTCCGCGACGCACTCCACTCCGGCCAGGCGCTGACCCTCTTCACCATCGCCATCGCCGCAGCCGAGATCGGCATCGGCCTGGCGATCGTCCTCGCCGTCCACCGCAACCGGGGCACCTCGGACATCGACCGCCTCCGCGACACCGCGGAGACCGACGAGGCCGAGACGCTTCCCGGTGACGAGGCCACCGACGACGCCCCCCACGGCACCGCAGACCAGGCCACTGCTCCGGCAGGGAAGGCAAAGAAGGCAGAGGCCACCGCGTGACCACCACGACCCTCGCCGTCCTCGTCCCCCTCCTCCCCTTCCTGGGCGCCGCCACCGGACTCCTCCTGGGCAGGACCGTCCCCGGCTTCGCCCGCCCCCTCGCCGTCCTGCCCACCCTCGCCGCGGCCGTCATCGCCGTCCTCGTCGCAGTGCGCCAGGGCGGTGGCCGGGCCATCGACGCCGCGACCCAGCTCACCCCCACCGGCTCGGTCCCCATCGACCTCGCCCTGCACCTCGACGGCTTCGCCGTCCTCGTCGCCGTTCTCGTCGGGCTCGTCGCCACCTGCGTGCAGATCTACTCGACGGCCTACCTGCGCGACGACACCCGCTACACCTCCTACGCGGCGCTCGTCTCCCTCTTCACCTCCGCGATGCTGCTCGTCGTCTACTCCGGCGACCTGATGGTGCTCCTGGTCGGCTGGGAGATCATGGGCATCTGCTCGTACTTCCTCGTCGGCCACTACTGGGAGACGCCCGAGGCCCGCGCCGCCTCCCTCAAGGCCTTCCTCGTCACCAAGCTCGGCGACGTCCCCTTCCTCATCGGACTGTTCGCCCTCGCCGCCGACACCGGCACGTTCCGCATCACCGGCATCCTGGCCGCCGTCACGAACGGCGGACTCGACCACCCCACCCTCATCGCCCTGCTGCTCCTCGCAGGCGTCGCGGGCAAGTCCGCGCAGTTCCCCCTGCACACCTGGCTGCCCGACGCGATGGCCGGCCCCACCCCCGTCTCCGCGCTCATCCACGCCGCGACGATGGTCGCCGCCGGCATCTACTTCGTGGCCAGGCTCCTCCCCGTCTTCGCCGCCTCCGGCGCCGCCCTCGTCGTCCTCGCCGTGATGGCGGCCGTCACGATGATCGGCTCCGGGCTCGCCGCCCTCGCCCAGGACGACATCAAACGCGTCCTCGCCTACTCGACCATCGGCCAGCTCGGCTACATGTCCGGCGCCCTGGCCGTCGGTGACCGCGGGGCCGCCGTCTTCCACCTCATCTCCCACGGTGCGTTCAAGGCCGTCCTCTTCCTGGCGGCCGGCGTGGTCATCCACGCCGCGGGGACCAACTCACTCGCCGCCATGTCACGCATGGGCGGCCTCACCCAGCGGATCCCCGACGCCTACTGGACGATGACCGTCGCCCTCCTGGCACTCGCCGCCATCCCCCCGTTCGCCGGCTTCTTCTCCAAGGAAGCCGTCCTCGTCGCCGCCGAGCACACCGCCCTCGGCGACCGCGACATCGCCCCGGCCGCCGCCGGCTGGACGGTCCTCGTCGCCGGGCTCCTCGCCGCGGTCCTCACCGCCGCCTACGCCACCCGCCTGTGGCTCCTCACGTTCCGCGGACGCGGCACCGAGGCCCCCGACCACGGCAGGCAGCCCGTCGCGATGACCTCCGTCCTCTGGGTCCTCGCCGTCCCCACGATCGCCTTCGGCCTCACCGCCGGCGTCATCACCGACTGGTTCGACGGACACGGCCTCACCCCGACCCTCACGACCGCCGTCCTGTCCACCGGCGTGGGTCTCGTCGGCGGACTCGTCACCTACGGGGCCTGGCGCCACACCACGGCCCACGCCGAGCGCCCCCCGGTCGGCGCGGTCGCCGCACACCCCGACGCCGAACCCGCCCTCGTCGAGGTCGAGGCGATGGCGTCACACACCGCCGCGTACGGCACCATCGCGGACGCCCCCGATCCGTCCGACCCCGGCCGGCTCCTCCTCGGCCCGCTCCACCGTCACGCGGTCACCGGCTTCCACCTCGACGCCCTGTACACGACGCTCTTCGTCCGCCCCGTCCTGGCCGCCGCCCGCCTCGTCCGCTTCCTGGACCGTGAGGTCGTCGACACGTACGTCCGCGGCTCGGCCGGCCTCACCCGCGGACTCGGCACCGCGGTCCGCCGCGCCCAGACCGGCAACGTGCAGACCTACCTCGGCGCGCTGCTCGCCGGAACCCTTGTCCTGGCGATCGCCGCCGTCGTCTTTGCCAACGTCAACGCCGGGGCGTGAGCCGTGATCGATATCAGCGCATCCGTGATGCAGTTCCTCCTGGCGTTCATCGTCGTCGCCCCGCTCCTCGGCGCGGTCGCCGCGCTCCTGCCCGCCCCGCCCGGGCTCAGGGGCAGGAACCCGGACCAGGCCGCGCTCCGCCACGGCGTGACCGTCACCGGCGCCGTGCTCGTCGCCGCACTCGTCCTGGCCGCCGGCTTCGACCACGACCACCCGTCGAGAATGCAGGCCACCACCGACATCAGCTGGATCCCGGCTCTCGACGTCCGGATCCACCTCGGCACCGACGGCATCTCGCTCCCCCTTCTCGTACTCACCGCGCTGCTGACCTTCCTCTGCGCGCTCCACAGCTACTTCAAGCCCCCCGCGGGCCCCTCCCCGAAGGCCTTCGTCGCACTCGTCCTCGTCCTGGAGTCCGGCACCCTCGCGACCTTCGCCGTCCTCGACCTGCTGCTGTTCTTCCTGGCCTTCGAGATGGTCCTCATCCCGATGTACTTCCTCATCGCCCGCTGGGGCGGTGACCGGAAGCAGCCCGCTGCCTGGAAATTCATCCTCTACACCCTGCTCGGCTCCGTGCTCATGCTGCTGGGACTGCTCCTCATCGGACTGAAGAGCGGCACCTTCGACATGGTGGCACTCGCCACTGACAACGGCCGTGGTCTCACCGCTTCCGTGCAGGTCATCGCCGTGCTCGCCATCGGGATCGGCCTTGCCGTGAAGACCCCGATGTGGCCTCTGCACAGCTGGCTCCCCGATGCCCACACCGCAGCCCCGACCGTCGGCTCCGTGCTCCTCGCCGGCGTCCTGCTGAAGATGGGCACGTACGGTTTCGTCCGCATTCTGCTCCCCGTCACCCCCGACGGGATGCAGGCCTTCGCGCCCTACCTCGCCGCGTTCGCCGTCGTCGGCATCCTCTACGGATCCCTGGCCTGTCTCGCCCTCGCCCGCCCCGGCGCCAGGGGCGACCTCAAGCGACTCATCGCCTACTCCTCCGTCGGCCACATGGGCTTCGTGCTCCTCGGCATCGCGACCATGACCCCCACCGGTGTCAACGGCGCGCTCTTCGCCAACATCGCCCACGGCCTCATCACCGGCCTGCTGTTCTTCCTGGTGGGCGCCGTCAAGGACCGCTACGGCACAGCGGACCTCGACACCCTCGCCGGGGCCACCGGCGCCGCGCTCTACGGCCGCACCCCAAGGCTCGGCGGGCTCCTCGCCTTCGCCGCGATCGCCTCGCTCGGACTCCCCGGCCTCGCGGGATTCTGGGGAGAGATGCTCACCCTGTTCGGCGCCTTCGACCCCGCCGAAGGCCTCAGCCGCCCCGCCTTCCTCACCTTCATGTCCGTCGGCGCGTTCGGCACCCTGCTCACCGCCGCCTACATGCTCATCGTCGTACGCCGCGTCTGCATGGGCGAGAAGCGCGAAGAACCGCGTCCGGTCGCCGACATCCAGACCTACGAATTCGCCGCCTGGACCCCCCTCGCAGCCCTCACCGTCCTCGCCGGGCTGTGGCCCGCCGTCCTCCTCGGCCTCACCGACCCGGCCGTGCAGAAGCTCCTCGCAGGAGGCAAGTCGTGACCGTGGCAGCCGACAGCGCAACCGGGGCGGCAAGCCTCGTCCAGTCCGTCGACTGGCTCGCGATCGCACCCCCCGTCACCGCTGCCACGGCGGCCCTGCTCGTCCTGGTCGCGGATCTCTTCGTCGGCGAACGGCGCAAGCCGCTCCTCGGCTACGGCGCCGTGGCCGGCCTCGTCGCCGCACTCGCCCTCCTCGTCCCACTGCGCGCCGGGGACCGCTCCACCTTCTGCCTCACCGGCCCCGCCCAGGCCTGCAGCTACACCGCCGACCACTTCGCCCTCGTCATCCAGGCCCTCGTGCTCGGCGGCGCGCTGCTCACCGTGCTGCTCTCCCTCGGTGACACCCGCAAGCTCCCCGCGGGCGAGTTCTGGTTCCTGCTGCTGTCCTCCGCGGCGGGAGCCGCGCTTCTGCCCGCGGCCCGCGACCTCGCCACCCTCGTCGTGGCCCTCGAAGTCGCCTCGCTCCCCGCCTTCGCCCTCGTCGGCATCAAGCGCGGCGACCGGCGGTCCTCCGAAGCGGCCCTGAAGTTCTTCCTCTCCTCCGTCGTCGCCACCGCCGTCATGCTCCTCGGCGTCAGCTTCGTGTACGCGGCCACCGGCACCCTGCACCTCACGGAGATCGCCGCACGCCTCGACGAGGTACCCGGCCAGTTCGACACCCTCGCCAGGGCCGGGGTCGCCCTCACCCTCGTCGGCTTCGCCTTCAAGACCGCCGCCGCCCCCTTCCACTTCTGGGTCCCCGACACCTACGTCGGGGCGCCGCTCCCCATCGCCGCCTACCTCTCGGTCGTCGGCAAGGCGGTCGGCTTCTCCGGCCTCATCCTCGTCACCGTGATCGGCTTCCCGTCGTACGCGGACGTCTGGGGGCCCGCGCTCGCCGTCCTCGCCGCCCTCACCATGACCGTCGGCAACGTCGCCGCACTCCGGCAGAACGCCACCCGCGCCCGCAGCGCCGTACGCCTCCTCGCATGGTCGTCCGTCGGCCAGGCCGGCTACCTCCTCGTCCCGATCGCCGCCGCCGCGTACTCAAGCGGCGAACAGATCGGCTCCACGGTCGCCTACGCCCTCATGTACGCCGTCGTGAACCTCGGCGCCTTCGCCGTGGCCGCCCTCGTCGCCCGCACCCACCCGGGCAACCGTCTCAGCGACTACCGAGGTCTCTACGCCACCCGCCCCCTGGCCGCACTCGCCCTGGGCTTCTTCCTGCTCTGCCTGGCCGGGCTGCCGCCCGGCATCATCGGCCTCTTCGCGAAGGTCACGGTCTTCTCCGCGGCCGTCGACGCCGGACTGGGCTGGCTCGCCGTCGTCATGGCCGTCAACGTGGTGATCGCGCTCTACTACTACCTCCGATGGACCGCGGCCCTCTTCCGCTTGCCGGAGGCGGCCGACAGTGCGCAGGCCCCCACGCCGTCGAGGCATCGCACTCCCGCGCCGCTCACCACCGCCATCGCGCTCACCGCGGTGACCGGTGTCGCACTCTCCGGCGCGCCCCAGGTCGTCCTCCGCTTCGCGGCCGTCAACCTGTTCTGACCCCCGCAGGACCGGCTTGCTCCCCGAGGTCCGCATAGGGCATGGTCTTGGCTGCACGCGTCACCTGAAAAGACCAAAGAGGAGCCAGAGCGGTGCTGAACGGGTTCAAAGACTTCATCCTGCGCGGAAACGTCATCTCCATGGCCATCGGCCTCGCAGTGGGAGCCGCCTTCACCGCCGTCGTCACCGGCTTCAGCAACGCGTTCATCGTGCCTCTGATCGCCCTCTTCACCCGCGGAACCGGTGACTTCAGCAAGGCCACCTTCACCGTCGACGGTGCGATCTTCCCCTACGGCCTGTTCATCAGCGCCGCCATCGCCTTCGTCATCACCGCCGCCGTCCTCTACTTCCTGGTCGTCGTCCCCATGGCCAACGTCCAGAACCGCTTCGCGACCAAGGAAGAGGAAGAGAAGGCCGACATCAAGGCCGCCCTGCGCGACTGCCCCCACTGCTTCATCGAGATTCCCGCCGTCGCCACCCGCTGCGGCCACTGCACCAGCGACGTCGAGCCGGACGCCGAAGCCCGGGCGCTGGCAGGCCTTCCCGCACAGCGCTGACGCGTCGACGCGGCACGGCGTCGACGCGGCACGGCGCCGACGCACGGGCGCGGCCCAGGCGCGGCCACCCGTACGGCCCAGGGGTGGATCCGGTGGGATCCGCCCCTACCACCTTCGCCCCCGGCCTCCCCGCACAAGGGAACTAGCTCCCCCCGCCTCGCGTTGACCAGTACGGGAGGCTCCACTGGGGGAGTGGAGCACCACCCGAGCAAGGGTTCCCCTGCTGCAGCACTTGGAGGGCGTACCGTGCACCGCCGGCACAACGGGCTGAAGACCGCCGTACTCCTCGGGGGCCTGTCCGCACTCATCATCGTCATCGGCAGCTTCTTCGGACGCACCGGCCTCGTCGTGGCCCTCCTCGTCGCGCTCGCCACCAACGCCTACGCGTACTGGAACAGTGACAAGCTCGCCCTGCGCGCCATGAGGGCCCGCCCCGTCAGCGAATTCGAGGCGCCACAGCTCTACCGCATCGTCCGAGAGCTCTCGACCGCGGCCCGTCAGCCCATGCCCCGGCTCTACATCTCCCCGACGCAGGCGCCCAACGCCTTCGCCACCGGCCGCAACCCGCGCAACGCCGCCGTGTGCTGCACCGAAGGCATCCTCCAGATCCTCGACGAACGCGAACTGCGCGGAGTCCTGGGCCACGAGCTCAGCCACGTCTACAACCGCGACATCCTCATCTCCTCCGTCGCGGGAGCCCTCGCCTCCGTCGTCCTGTTCCTGGTCAACTTCGCCTGGCTGATCCCCGTGGGCCGGTCCGACGACGACGAGGGGCCCGGCATCGTCGGCATGCTCCTGATCATGATCCTCGGCCCGCTCGCCGCCTCCGTCATCCAGCTCGCCGTCAGCCGCTCCCGTGAGTACGAGGCCGACGCGGCCGGGGCACAGCTCACCGGCGATCCGCTCGCCCTCGCAGGCGCCCTGCGCAAGCTCGACGCCGGCACCAGACAGCTTCCCCTGCCGCCCGAACCGAGGATCGAGACCGCGAGCCACATGATGATCGCGAACCCGTTCCGCCCCGGCCGCGGCATGTCCAAGATGTTCTCCACCCACCCGCCCATGTCGGAACGCATCGCCCGACTCGAGCAGATGGCAGGCTATCGACCGTGAAGACAATCCTGAACGTCATATGGCTGCTCCTGTGCGGCTTCTGGATGTTCCTCGGCTACATCGCCGCGGGACTCCTCCTGTGCATCACGATCATCGGCATCCCCTTCGG
Source organism: Streptomyces sp. NPDC025273 (assembly GCF_040638585.1). Classification (NCBI taxonomy): domain Bacteria; kingdom Bacillati; phylum Actinomycetota; class Actinomycetes; order Kitasatosporales; family Streptomycetaceae; genus Streptomyces; species Streptomyces sp. NPDC025273. Next base: position 102,295 of record NZ_JBEZYP010000005.1, on the reverse strand, counting down.
CCTGGCCGCGTTCCGTATCGGGGTGTACGCCCTCTGGCCGTTCGGCTACACCGTCGTCGACCGCCGCGACGCCGGAGGCCCCTCGTTCATCGGGAACATCCTCTGGCTGATCCTGGCCGGCTGGTGGCTCGCACTGGGCCACATCTTCACCGGCATCGCCCTGTGCGTCACGATCATCGGAATCCCGCTGGGCATAGCGAACTTCAAGCTGATCCCCGTCTCCCTGATGCCCTTCGGCAAGGAGATCGTCCGCACCGACCAGCCGTTCGCGACGCGCTAGTCCACAAGCGCCCCGGGCAACCGGACCCACCCCCACGAGCGTCCTGGCTTGCAGGATCACGAGACGGGTAGGTTCGCGAACATGAGCATCATCAGCTGGATCATCCTCGGGCTGCTGGCCGGGGCCGTAGCCAAGTTCCTCCTGCCCGGCCGCGACCCCGGCGGCATCATCGGTACGACCCTCATAGGCATCGTGGGTGCCTTCCTCGGAGGATGGCTGTCGTCCCGCTTCCTCGACCGCCCGATCAGCACCGACTTCTACGACACGGCAACGTGGATCGCGGCCATCGGCGGCTCCCTCGTCCTGCTGATCGCCTACCGGCTGCTCTTCGGTAACTCCCGCGACCGCCGCTGACCTGCGCCGCGTCGCCCCCGCCCGGGTCCGTCGCGCCCGAGCCCGTCTCGCGCCACGTCGGATCGAGCCGGCCGGGCCCGCATTCCTGACGCGGGCCCGGCCGTTGCCTCGAACACCTTCGTGCTCCCGTGGAACGCGTAGCGTGACGGGCCGCCGGACACGAACAGGTCGCCGCAGACCCACTCCACATCGTTGCAGGGCCGCCCCCGGTCCCGCGTGTTCCCGAAGCCGAACACGCACGTGTGACCGAGGCTCAGTGACACCACGGGCGCACCCGACCGCCCCTCCTTGTCCTGGCGCATCCCCGTGCGCGCCGCACCGTCACAGAAGTTGACCAGTGCGGCATCCGGCGGGTAGGCGGCTCCCACCCCGGAGTCCCCGTTACGCCGGAACCCCGCTCACCGTCACCGGCCCCTCCAGGGCGCCCTCCAGCCCCAGCAGCCGCTCCTTGCGCTCCACACCGCCCGCGTAGCCCCGCAGCGCCCCGTCGGCCCCGATCACCCGGTGGCACGGCCGTACGACCAGCAGCGGATTGCGCCCGATCGCCGTCCCCACGGCCCGCACCCCGGCTCCCGCGGAACCCACCTGCGCGGCGATCTGCCCGTACGAGACCGTCCGTCCGTAAGGAATGGCGTCCAGCGCCCTCCAGACCCGCCGCTGGAAGTCCGTGCCCACGCCGTCCGCGTACTCGATGCCGAAGCGGGTCAGCCGCCCCTCGAAATACGCCGCCAACTGCCCTGCGACCCCCTTGAAGAGGTCAGGAGCGTGCCGCCAGCCGTCCTGCACGACCGCGCCGCCCTTCTGCCCGGGCACTGACAAGGAGGCCAGTGCCACCCCCTCCGACCCGCCCGTTCCGGCCCGCTCCTCACCGGCCAGCAGCAGCTCGCCCAGCGGGCTGCCGACCCTCGCGTACACCGTCGTCATCCTCGTCACACTCCCTGTCCGGCGCCCCGCGGAACCGGGGCCCGACCCTCCCCGTACGCACGGTCCGCGACCTCCGCCGCGCCGCGACCGGCGTTTCCGGACCTCGCATACACGGACGGGGCGGGGTGTACCGGCCGGCACACCCCGCCCCGCCCGAGAACCGCCGCACACGGCGGCGAACCGTCTACCGGTAGTTGGCGAACTGCACCGCGAAGTCCAGGTCCTTGCCCTTGATCAGCGCCTGCACGGCCTGCAGGTCGTCCCGGCTCTTCGAGCTGACCCGCAGCTCGTCGCCCTGGACCAGAGCCTTGACACCCTTCGGGCCCTCATCGCGGATGATCTTCGCCACCTTCTTGGCGTTCTCCTGCGAGATGCCCTCCTCGATCGTGGCGAAGATCTTGTACTCCTTGCCGGACAGCTGCGGTTCGCCCGCGTCCAGCGACTTCAGGGAGATCCCGCGCTTGATCAGCTTGGACTGGAAGATGTCGAGGATCGCCTTGACCCGCTCCTCGCCGTTCGCCTCCATCAGGATCTTCTCGCCGGACCACGAGATCGAGGCGCCGGTGCCCTTGAAGTCGTAGCGCTGGGAGATCTCCTTGGCGGCCTGGTTGAGGGCGTTGTCGACCTCCTGCCGCTCGACCTTCGAGACGATGTCGAAACTGGAGTCGGCCATGACGTGTGGCTCCTTGCGTCGTATGCGTTGGGGTACGCCGCAAAGCCTAGCCACCCCCGCCCGCGTCGAGCACTGATCAATCAGGTGGCGTAACACCCCCGGACATCGGGTATCGTTTACGTCGTCGCCAAGGAGCACCGAAATGGGGCTTCGACGCGTCGTTCGAGGCGGTGTGCCCGAGTGGCCAAAGGGAGCAGACTGTAAATCTGCCGGCTCAGCCTACCCAGGTTCGAACCCTGGCGCCGCCACAGGACGGGAAACCCCGTCCGACCTGCTTAAACCACAGGTCGGGCGGGGTTTCTGCGTGTGTGCAAGTGGGACCGCGGACGGCGCCGCTCGGCCCCCGAATCCCACGTTGTCTCACCCGAATCCCACCCCTGATCAGGGTGTGTCCCCCAGCCGTCCCCCGGGGGACAGGCTCACTCCGGCTCGTTCCACTCCCGCAGTGCCGCGTCGATCCGGTCGTTGGCCCGCTGCTGGGTCTGTGCGAGCACCTTCGCGTAGACGCGGAAGAGGACGGCGATGGTGTGGCCGGCCCGCCGCGCGCACTCCATGGGGTCCACTCCGGAGCTGAGCCAGAAGGAAACTCCGGCGTGACGTAGGTCATATGGGCGGCGGGCGAGGAGCGACGCGTGCTCGCCCTCGGTCAGTACCTCCTTCCGAGCCCGTGCCCAGACCTCGCCGTACCCGGTCTCCTGGAGCAGGCCGCCGCGGCTCGTCCGGAACAGCCGACCGTCCGGGGCGACGCCGTACGTCGCGATGTGCTGACGCAGCAGGCGCACGAAGTGCGGCGGGATCGGCACGGGCCGGGAGTCCTTGACCGCCCGTGCCTTCAGGTGCCGCATCTCGTGGGCCTCGCCGTCGTCGGTCCAGTTACGACCGGCCCGTACGGCCCCTTCGCGCAGCGTCAGCGCGCCCCACCCTGTCTCCGGGAGTTGGCACTGCGAGTCCCGGAGGGCGGTCGCTTCCGCCGGCCGCATGGCGGCGTAGTACAGGCACCCGAAGAACGCTTCGAGGTGCTTGCCGCGGGGCCCCTGCTCGCGGACGCCCTGGAGAAGCGAGCGCGCCTGGCGCGGGTTCGCGACGCTCTGTGGATCGACTTCCTCGGCTGACTTCGGCGCGACCCACTTCACGGTCGTCAGCGGGTTCACCGGCATGGTGAAGTACCGCTCTTCGACGGCCAGGCCCAGGACGTCGCTGAGGCACGCGCGCTTTCGGCGGGCGGTACAAGGTGCCGCGGGCTTTCCGTCGATCTTCAGCCCCAAGGCGTCCAGCGCCAGCCGTACGGTGGCCGCGTCTTCGAGCGCGGACACCGGCAGGGAGTTCTTCTCCAGCCACCGCAGAGCCTGCGCGACGTCCTCCGGCTGCTCCTCGTTCCAGCGGTTGCGGTTGTACGCCCATCCGTACAGCGCTCGCCGAAGCAGTGCCGCGTCCGGCTTTCCGGCGGACGACTTCACGAGCGCCGGGGTGATGGTGGCCAGAGCGTCCGCGTAGTTCTTGCGGGACTTGGCCGGCGCTGCCGCCCACTTGCGGTCAATGTATGCGCGGGTGTGCGTGTACCAGGTGATCGAGCCTTGGAGGGCGCGCAGCTCGGAGGTCGGCAGGCCCTTCTCTTCGTCGAACTGCTCGCCGCGCCGGACGGCGGCCATCAGCTCCGAGCGCCGGCCGTCGGCCTGGGCCTTGAGTTGGTAGCTCTTGGAGTGCTTGCGCTGTCCGACCACCCACCGCAGCCGGTAGGGCTTGGGCCGGTCCCGCCGCACCTCGATCGAGTAGAGGCGCACGTCGTACGTGAGGGGCATGGTTCTCCTGGAACAGGCCGAGGGCCCGCCGGTCCGGCGGGCCCTCGGGTTTCTGGCGGGGGAGCGGGCGGTCAGGCGGCGGCTTCGAGGTCGCGCCACCATGCGTCGAGGTCGGCACGGCGCACGCGGAGCTGGCCGTTGGGGAGCTTGATGAGCTTGGGCGCCTTGCCGCGGGCACGCATGCGGTAGAACGCGGCGCGGCTCATGGCGAGTTCGGCGAGGACCTCGGGGAGCTTGAGCATCTGCGGGCTGGCCATGGTGCGACTCCTCTTTGAGCGCGTGGTCTCTTGGCTCTGGAGATCCGCCACGTCCGCCACGCCGCCACATCGCAGGTCAGAGCCCTGCGTTTGTGGCGGATAGCGGTTCGGTGGCGGATAGGTGCCGCCACACCCGCGGTGTGGCGGCACCTGGTGGCGCTGGGGTTCAGCCCGCGACCGGGAAGAGCGGTGTGGCGGCTTCCGCAGACGTGTGGCGGATGGCCTTGGCGCTATCCGCCACGGATTCACCGCCGCTGACCTGCGGTGTGGCGGATGTGGCGGACGTGGCGGATTCCTCAGGGGAGGGAGGGCAGTACCGCGTCCAGGCGTCCGTGAGGTCTTCCGCGTAGTAACCCTTGGGGAAGCCGGACGGGGTACGGATGCCGCGCGGCTTGATGGGCTTGTTGGCGGGGGTGACGTACTGGGCGAGCAGCCGGGCCAGGGTGCGGGAGTTGATCGGCTTGTCGTCCAGGTCTCCCCAAGGGGCGTCGTCCATGGCCAGCAGGCCTTCGAGGACGACGGCGGTGGGCACGCGGTCGGCGCCGCAGAACACTCGGTCGCGGAGGTCGGTCAGCAGCCGTACTCCGAGGGAGGCTTCGTCGTTGTCGTGTGCGGCGCTGATCAGCTCCAGGCACGCGGTACGGGCCCGGGCGGGCCAGTCGCCCCCGGCGGCGTCGGCGACGGCGAGGAGGGGCTCCCAGACGTCGGCCGGCCGGTCGGTGACTCCGTCGGGCATCTCGGGCCAGGCGTCGGCGACTTGGTCGCGGACGGTGTCGGCCCACGCCGCGAGCTGGTCACGCAGCTCGTGTCCCTGCTTCTCGTGGATGCGTTGCCGGTAGGGCTCCACCCGCTCGTTCGGGGCGCGCTTGCGCATGCGGACGATGACCGAGCGGGTCAGCACCGTGTCGGGCAGGGAGCCGAGCCCGGCCATGGCGACCGCGCAGTACGAGCCGAAGACCTGCGCGTTCTGGTTGGAGCCCTCCCCCACGCACCGCAGGGCACCGCCGATGCGCCGGTATCCGGCGTTCAGGAAGCCGCGCAGTGCCTCGTCTGCCCCGGCTTTCGGGCCGAAGATGGTGTCCACCTCGTCGAAGAGCACGGTGGGCAGACCGGCGGCGGAGTCGACGAGCCTGTACAGGGCGTTCGCGGATGCCGAGACCGTACTCACCGGCCGGGGGGTGAGGAGCTCTACGATCTCCAGGGCCCGGGACTTCCCGCTGCCCGGTTCCGGGGAGAGGAACGCGATCCGGGGTGTGGTCTCGAAGCACTCCACCAGGTGCGCGTGAGCGTCCCACAGGGTGACGGCGACGTAGGCGGCCTCGGTGGGGAAGACGTTGAACCTGCGGTGGAAGCTCTCCACGTCGTTGAGCACGGTGGCGCCGTCGAGGGGCGGTGCGGGTGGTGTCGCGTTCATACGGCGGCGCCTTTCTGGTGGGTGCGGAGCGGGCAGAGGTCGCGGTGGCGGGTGTGGTCTTCGACCAGGGCGAGGGCTTTGTGACGACCGGCGGCGAACCGGTTACGGCCGCACGCGCAGACGCTCGTCGCGGTCGGGACCGCGCCGCGGGGCGCGCTGATGGCCAGCCAGGCGATGGCGTAGCGGCCGTCTCCCATCTGCTGGTCAGGGCGAACAGCAGATGGGACGCCTTCGGCGACGCCCTTCGCCGCACCACCCCCGGTGACGGCCAGGGCCGGTTCGGTGAGGTAGGGGCCGGTGGGGGTGGAGGGCAGGCATTTCAGAGGGGGATTCGGCCGGGAGCTCACGTCCTCTCCCTCGGCCGGCAGGTGCGCAGGGACCAGTTCAGAACGCTGCGCAGAGTCGAGCGGCACTGGGAAGCCGGGAGTCCGGCTGCCTCACCCGCCCTCTGAAATGCCTCCTCCACCTCGTCCCGCGCCAGGTCGCCCCAACCAACGAAGCGAGCCACCTTCCGGGCGCTCTCGAAGAGCTGCGCCTCACGGCCGCCCTCAGCCGTGCCTGCCACGAGGGCGGTCTCCCGCTCCAGCGCAGTCTCAGCAGCCCGATTGCCCCTCCTCGGCACAGACAGCCGCAGGGGCCCGGTGGGCCGCTCCACGGGCCTGAGGAGGTCCAGCAGCCATCCCGGCAACGAGGCCACCGGGGCGTGGTCGATCACCTCGTATGCACGACCCTTGACGGTGCTGCCGGGGGCGACGACGTACCCGCCCCACGCCCTGGTGTCGATCGAGGGGGCAAGGAACCCGGCGGTGTTGCCGAACCGGATGCCATCCGGGGCGGTGAAGTACAGGTGCTGTCCACCGCTCGCGGTCCGCACCCGGTAGGTGGCTGGCACGGCCTGTCCGGCGCGCTCGCAGAGCGCCTCAAAGGTCGTCACGCCGCCAGGCGTGCCCGTGATGCTCTTCTGCTTGGGCATGTCGAGGTCGACGACGACCAGCCCGGAGCGGCCGGTGGCGATGCCGATGTTGAACGGCCGGTCGGCCCAGGCCCGGTGGATGCGGTCCGGGTCGGTGGTGGCCCGGTCCTCCCACTTGCGGTGACCACTGGCGCAGTCCCCGACCAGGGGGCAGACGGACTCACCGTGGAGCGCGGGCCGCTTGTCGGCGGGCCGGAGCGGGAAGACGTGCCAGCCCTGCTCGGCGGCTCGTAAGGCTGCGGACAGCAGCGCGGACGGGGCGTGATGGGTCATGCTGGATGTCTCCACTTCTCGTGAGTGAGTTGCTGGACGAGGGCGGCCCCGGACTTTGGCGAGACGGGGGCCGCCCTCGGCGTTCAGCGGTGGTTGATGGTTCCGTTGGCCTTGCCGAACATCCCGGACGCGGTGATGTTCTGCGTGATGTGCGTCGCGCCCCGCCCGGCGCCGGCCGCGCTGCGGCCGAACCGGAGCAGGGCGGGGACGCCGATGGCTGCGGCGGCGATGAGGGCGACGGCGGCCCAGAGGGCTTCACTCATGGCGATCAGTCCCGGGGCTGCGTAGGAGAGTCCGATCCCGGCGGCAGCGACGCCGCCGCCGATCGTCGGGGCGAGCAGGGCGGTGGTCTTGGCCCATGTCGGGATCGGCTGCGCGACCGGGACCGGCGGCGCGGGCGGCGCCTGGGTCGGGGTGTAGGCGAGGGTGCGGATGCCGCCGGGGAGGGTGACCATCTGCACTCCCGGGGGGATCTCGGTCGGCAGCATCGCGGGGTGTGCGATGGGTTGCTGGGGGGTGAGGGTGGTGATCTCGTACGCGGTCTCATGCACGACGGGGCTCCTTCAGCAGCGCGGGCGACAGCCCTCGTTGGGGAGGGGTGTCGCCCGCGCTGGCTTGTCGTGTCGCTTGTCGTCCGGCTTGTCGTGTGCCTTGTCGCTTGTCTTGTCTTGTCGCTTGTCGCCTTGCAGGTCACAAGCCGTTTCCGGCCCCCACAAACCCGTGTGGGTGCCTTCTCGGGTGGGGTGGGTGACAGGCGACAAGCGAGGGGCGGGCTCAGGTGTAGCGGCGGTGGACGTAGCGGGTTTTCGTGCCCTCGCCGACGCGGACCGCTTCGCCTTCCTCGGCCCACTCCTTGAGCCAGCCGACGACCGTCTGCCGCGACGTGCCGTGCTCGTCGGCGAGCGCGCGGGCGATCGCGGAAGCACCGGTGCCCTCGGGGCCGGCGTCCATGAGGATCCGGAGCGCGGCTTGGCGGGCGGCGTTGTTCTCCGGTCGCAGCGCGGACAGGTTCAGCCCCGACGCGGCCGGACGCTCCGAGTCCTTACGGGGTTCGGGGGCGGTGCCGAATTGCTGGTCGATCTGCTCCATGAACGCCCGTACCGCCGCGTCCTCGTCGGTCGCCGGTGCGGGCTGGTCGCGGAGGGCGGACAGGTTCAACCCACCCCCGCTGTTGGCCGCGGACTGTGCGGCCGGGCCCGCGGTTCCGGGGGTGAGGGTGTGGTCGCGCATCCACGCGGTGCGCTCCGGGTTCCACCGGTCCGCGTAGGCGCCCCCGGCCGCCTTGGTCGACGGCTTGTCGAGGACGGGGTGCAGGGTGGTGGTGGCGGTGACGATGTCGCGGATCTGGTTGGGCAGGATCCGCCACGACTTGAACAGCCCGACTTCGGACTCCGGGGTGCCCATGAACCCGGACCCCTTGTAGGGGGCCTGCTCGGGCTTGAGGCCACGGGAGCCGGGGAACTGCTTGCCCAGGTCCATGCCCTCCTTCTCACCACCGGTCAGCGCGACGCGCACCTTGGCCTCGCGGCGGATCATCAGGTTCCCCACCACACTGCTCGTCGCACCGAGCGCGGTCAGAACCGTACGGATGCCCATGGCGCGGGCGATCCGGATGACTTCCAGGATCAGGGCGGCGAGCTTCTTCAGCTCCCGGTCGTTGCTGGAAAGGATCTCCGCACCCTCGTCCACGACCAGCATGATCTGCGGGATCTGCGCACTGATCGGGAGCAGGTCCGTGTTCGCCTGGGCCATGAGGTCCTGGTAGGCGGTCTTGCGGTGCTTCGCAATCCTCACCGCCGCGTTCAACATCACCAGCGCCTCCTGGTGGGAGGCGGCCAGCCAGTCGATACCCGGCTGGACCCCGTCCACGGGGTGGCCGTGGGTGTCGAAGGCGGGGCGGGCCCAGGGCAGGCCTGCCGATCCGGCGTTCAGGTCGATGACCCAGGTCAGCACGTCCTCGGCACGGGCGAACCCGGCCAGGATCGTGTGGACCATGTTCGTCTTCCCCGACCCCGTCGGCCCGACCACGAGGGCGCACTGCTCGCGCAGGTACGCCTTGATCTCGTCCGCGTTGGTCCGCAGCCCCCAGGGGATGCCGGTGTGGATGGACAGGCGGCTGTAGTCGGAGGGGTAGAAGACTTCCTGTTCCAGCACGTTCTTGGTGGTGACGTCGATCAGGACCCGGCCTTGGTCGATGCCGGGTCCGGCGGTGGCGGTGCAGCCGTGCGGGAGGCGGGCATCGGCGCTGAGCTTGGCCGACTCCTGCGCGATCCGCCCGTACGTCGTCCCGCCGGCCGGGAGTTCGGCATCGATGGTGAACCCGGTGCCGGTCGGCCACATCTCCACCGCGAGGACCCGCAGGGTGATGCCGCAGACCCGCTGAACCCGGTCCACCCATTCCGCGGCGATCGCCCGGCGCCCGGCGGACAGTTCCGCGGCTACCTGGCGTTCGGCGGCGGCCAGGGCTTCCAGCTCCCGGGCTTCCTCGTGGAGGAGGGTGGAGTGGGCGGTGGTCCCGATGCCGACGCCGATCACGGCAAGGGAGCCGAGCGCCGCCCAGGTCAGGGGCCCGGTGGTCATGGCCCACGTGGTCCATCCCGCACCGACCAGCCACGAGGCGGACCGCATGCTGATCGTGCGGGCGGACAGGCGGTCGCGCAGGCTGCTGACGGTGTGGCCGATCGCACCGGCCGCACCGACCGCGACGATCCAGGCGGGGGGCATGCCGGTGGCGGCGCCGGTGGTGGCGAGGGCGAAGGCTCCGGTGGTGGCGGACAGGGCGCCGGTCACGGGTCCGTGACCAGCAGCCCAGTCCCACACCGGACCACCGGACTGCTTGTTGGTGGTGGTGTTGGTGGTCATGTCAGACGTTCCAGCCCTTCTCGGCCTCGGGCCCGTTGCGGGGGTCCTCGTGGCGGGCGATGTCGTGGTCGTGGACCTGGCGGAAGAGGTCCCCCAGGTCGGCGGACGCGTCCACGGCCCGCATCAGGGCGCCGTAGATCTCGTCGAACGCCCCGGCGATGTCCTTCTCCAGCGGGAACTCCGAGTCGGACCGCTCGGCGAGGATCCGGAACGTGTTCGCCACGGAGGTGAGGGCGTGGGGGAGGTTCTCGACCATGGAGAGGATCTCCATGCTGTTCTCGGGCTCGTAGGTGCGGGCCGCGTTCTCCATCTCGGCGGCGGCCTCTTCGAACTTGAAACCGGACATGCTGACAACCTCCAACGGAGTGCTGTACGGGGCGGGGAGCAGGTGGAACGGGCACTGAACGGTGTCGCCGATCTCCGGACCATCAGCCGCGGCGGCGTCGTCGAGGGCTTTCTCCTCGGCCGCGAGACGCTCGCGTATGGCGGCGTCGCGGGCGGCTTTACGCTCCTCGGCCGAGCGCATCAGGTGCCGGTAGAGGCGGCGGCCGGGCTGCTGCAACCAAGCCCACCCGAGCCGCTTACCGAGCGGTGTGCTCAGCATCCCGAGCACACCCAGCGGGGCCGCCAGCAACGTGGCCATCAGACGACGGCCCTGCTTCCGGAGAGCCGACCTGCGCAGCGCGGCGCGGGCGGCCCTGCGGACACCGGCCTTACGGATCCGGTCCCGGCTCGACTCCAACCGGCCCGCAGCCCGCGCATCCCGCGCCGTACGGCCCCGGAGGATCGCGGCGTCACGAGCAGAACGAGCCTTGTTGAGCGTGTCCCTGCTGGCCCGGCCGAGCAGTCCCGACGGCCGGGTCTTGCCGGACCCGCCCGAGGCGGCGGACCTGCCGCCCGTGCCGGTGGTGCTGGGTGTTGTGCTGGCGCGGGCGGCGCGGCGGGCATCCGCCACCGAACGCCGCGCCTGAGCGGTGTTGGTCCGGGCCGCATGGCGGGTCGGCGACTGGGTGCGGGCCGTGTCGCGCAGGGCACTGACCTGCGGGGCATGCCTGCCCAGAGCTCCACGGCCCGCCGACTTCCCGGCCGCTCCTCGGCCGGTCCCCGTAGAGGCACCGGTGCCGTGCCGGCCGCCGGTCGAACCTGCCTTGCGGAGACTGGCCTTGGTGCCGCCCTGGGATCGCGACGGGGCCCCGGTGGAGCGCGAGGCCGTGGTGCGGCCCTGCGAGGGAACGCCCCGGCCGGTACGGGTGGCGGACGCCTTCCGTACGGCCCGGGACGCGGTCCCACCCGCCGTACGGCGGGCCTTGCTGCGGCGGCGTGCCGCACTGGCGACGCCGACAACGGCGGCCCCGGTCGCGGCGAGCGCCGCACCGACCGGCCCCCCGACCAGCGCGGACGCGGCGACCAGGCCGATCGTGGAGTTCGCCCCGGTCACCGCGAGCGGAACCACCGGCCACCCGCCGGCCGTGTGCTCCACGGTCGTGGTCGCAGCCGGGGCGGGGTCGGGTGCCGGTGTGGTGGGAGGGGGTGTTTCGGGCGGGGTGGCAGCGGGGGCTGCTACCGGTTCAGTGCTGACATCGGTCATGCTGAGCGCACTCCCTTTGTGGAGGAGAGCGGTGGCCCGGACCCGGCCTCCAAGCAAGAGTCCGGGCCACCGCGCAGCGAGATGGTGCGAGGTCAGAGCGTGTTCAGTTCGAGCGAGAAGAACGTGACGCAGGCCCGCCCGAGCTCCGGGTAGCGCTTGGCGAACTCGGCCCGGATCACCTCGAAGGTGTCCTGCCGACTCCAGCCCGGCTCCGGGGTGATGCAGCTGGACCAGTCGCCCATGGCGAACCCACCACCCGGCAGGGGCCTCTGAGCGGAGATGACGAAGTGGTACTCGGCCATACCGGCACTCCAAATCGAAGAGAAAAGGGGACGGGAGGGGGCCTGCTGTAGGTCAGGCGGCGCACTGTTCCTCGGGAAAGGCGCAGGTCACGCACATGCCGAGCGAGGCCGGGATGCGATACCCCGCGTCCCTGCGGCACTTCGGGCAGACCTGCCGGGCCGCGTTCGCCTTGGCGAGCGCCGCCCACCTGGCCGGTGTCATCGGCCGGACCGGCTTGGCCCGGTCAATGCGGTAGAGGTAGGCGACCAGCGGGCCCCGCCGCTTACGCGGGCGCTCAAGCACCGCGGCGACGTCCTGCCCGCCCGGCCGCAGCCCTTGGGCTCGGAGTTGTCGGAGGGTTGCGTAACCGGGCGGTGCGAGGCGCCACCGGTAGACCGGCACGGCGCTCACCGGTGCGCGCCCTCAAGCGCCCGGGGCGTCGAGTGGTCACGCAATTCCTGGTAGCGGGCGGAGACCCAGCCGATCGACCATCCGGTCAGCTCGGCCGCAGCCCGCACCGGCAGCCCCGCGACGAACGCCGCCTTCACGGTCTCGCGGGCCTGGCCCTCGGGCTGCTTCTCGGTAGCGGGGCCGGCCGACAGGAGCGCGGCGCGTTCACGCTCGGCCCGCTCGTGGCGCTCAGCCTGTTCACGGCGTTCACGCTCCTCGCGCTCCCGACGCTCCGCAGCACGGCGTTGGGCGGCCTCTCGTTCGAGGCGTTCACGCTCCACCTGCTGCTGTTCACGCTCGCGTTCACGGCGTTCACGAAGCTCCCGCTCAGCACGCTCCCGAGCCTCTGCTCGCTCGCGCTCCTCACGCCGCACCGCCTCCTCCCGCGCCGTCTGTTCACGGGCCAGCATCACCTCGTGCTCACGCTGCTCACGCATCAACTGGGCGGCGTGCTCGCGGTCCTCACGCTCCCGCCGCTCGGCCGCCTCACGGCGCTGGACGGCGGCCTGCTCGCGCTCGGCCTGCTCGGCCTTCTGCCGGGCTTCCTGCGCGGTCAGGGCAGCGGTGATGGCCTGCCGGTAGGCGAGCCCGGTCTCCGCAGTGACGATGAGCAGGAGCGGGGCGACCGCATGCACGGCCACCCCGACCAGCTCTTTCTGCAACGCGGAGTCGGCCACGTTCAACGCGAGGGTCATGCACCCCGTCATCCACCGCAGGGCGACCGGCCACCGGCCCCCATGCCCACCAAGGCGGGCCAGAACGGCATCGAGGCGTACGACGATGACGACTGCGGCGTCCACGACCAGGGGGAGGATCGGGGCGGTCCACTTCCATCCCTCGGGTGTGTGCCGCTCCATCAGCGGCGTCACCGTCAGGATGGAGAAGAGCATCGCGCCGCCCACGATCAGCCACGTCCCGACAGACAGCGCCTTCTCCGCTGAACGGATCTGAACACTGTTCATCCCGCACCCCCCGCCACCGGCAGAACCGGCGCCACCGAGCACAGGAACGCATCCGTCGCCGCGTCGAAAATGAACGCGATCGTGGCCCAGTCATCCGACGCGGTCGGCGGCCGTGAAGACGGGCGCCACGAGGCGGGGTCGGCGCCGTGCGTAGCCGCGCACACCTTGGCCGCGTGAACGCTGCGGTGAATGCTGTGCGGCTGCCCGTAGCGCACCAGCAGCACAACCTCCCCCGGCGCCTGGGCGGCATCCAGCTCGGCCCGCAGGGCGGTGACAACGTCGGCGTACGCGGACCGGGCCTCTTCTGCCTGGACTGTGCGGGCGGTCAGCTCGGCGACCGTACGGAAGTAGGTGGAGAACACGGCATCCGCCTTCTCCTGTACCTCGAAGGCACGGTCACGGGCCTGCTTCGCCTCGGCGACCATACGGGCCAGCCGGGCCTTGGTGACGATGCGAATCATGCGGCCACCGCCGAACCCGCAACCGCGGACGCCTTGGCCGGGCGGCGGACCGCACGGCGCGGGCGCCGTCCGCTCGTCTGCGTCTTCAGGGGCAGCGTCCGCAGCAGGGACGCGGCGTAGGCCGCGGTCTCCGGGTCGCTCTCCCGCAGGTCCGCCAGGACCTCGTGGGCGACGTCCAGCCGCGCGGCCCGCTCCATCGCGGACTCCGTGGCCGAACCAGTGAACAGCTCCAGGTCGATCCCCAGAGCCAGCTCAATGAACTCGGTCGCGGTAACAGGCTCGCGACCAGCAACGATGTTCTTCATGGGTCGTTTTTCTCCTTAGTCGGTGGAACGGCCCGAAACAGCGGCCCCGGTGTTCCAGCACCGGGGCCGCGCGCCGTTCAGGGATGGACTGCCACGGCATGTGGCCGGCCCGGCCGCCAGAGCTGGCGGCGAGTGCCCCGGGCCGCATTCGATCCGGCAGCCTCACGCCGTGATCCGGGGCCGTGCATGGTCAGCGACCGGACCCGCCGGAGGAACGGCGGTTGGCCTCGCTGACCTTCTTGGAGAGTTCGTCGCGTTCCTGCTCTGTCAGACTGCTGATCACAGGTGCCTCCTACACAGGTGCCTGTATCGAGCGGCACCCTGGGGGCAACCGGGGTGCCGCTCCTGGTTCCGGGCCATCCGGTTCCCCTCGGCCCCGCCCGTACGGTCCAGGAAAGGGGCTGGACGGGCGGAGGAGGCAACCGGCCGCAGCGGTCATGGGCGCTGCGAAGTGGTCGGGTGACGCGGTTGAGCACGCGGGACGATGTCCCGCGCTGCCGCCTGCTTGGGGCATAGGAGAGGCGGCGATCCTTGGCACGCTGTTCAGTTCTCAAAGAACGGCCGCTTCCTTTGGACCCGTTTCACGGAGCCCTCCGGGCGGTGCGAGCAGGCACGCAGAAGAGACGCCCAAGACCTGTAGTCCCGGGACTGCGTGACCGCTAGTGAGACAATGCACCCACAGTCCCAGGACTGTCAACAGTCCTGGGACTGTGTTTGACTGGGTGAGTTGAGAGGAGGCTGGAATGGCACCGAAATGGCGAGAGCTCGCCGACACGCTGGCTGCTCGGATCAGGTCGGGCGAGTACGCCCCTGGCCAGCAGCTGCCGCACATCAGAGAGCTCGTTGAGGCCGGCGAGGGCTCAAAGTCCACGGTTCACGCGGCGTACAAGGCGCTGGAGGCCGAAGGGCTGGTCGCGTCATCGCGCGGGCACGGGACGGTCGTGCGTCAGCAGACGCCCCTGAAGCGGCTCGGCGTCGCCCGGTACGACAAGGCGAAGTGGCGCGACGGCGACCAGGTGGCGTTCATTGCCGACCGGGTGGCCACAGGCCGGGCCTACCGCCGGGGAGATCAGACGCAGACGGTCTCTCTAGTCGAAGCGCCGCCGGCCGTAGCGGAGGCACATGGCCTACCGGCCGGTGCGGACGTCTACGCACGAGCCCGGCTGGTGAAGGAGGGCGACCGGCCCACGCACACCTTGACCAGCTACTACAGGCCCGAGCACGTCGAGGGAACGCGCATCGTCGACCCCACGCCGGGTCCCGCCGGCCGCGGCGGGGGATTCCGTGTCCTGTACGACGCGGGTTACGAGATCGACCACATGAAGGAGCAACTGTTCGCGCGCGTCCCCACGTCGGACGAGGCGAAGCTCCTGCAACTGCCCGTCGGCGAATGGGTAGTCGAGCTGCACCGCACCACGTTCACGGCGGACGACACGGTGGTCGAGTTCGCGATCGGTATCCATGCGGCGACCCGCTTCGCGTGGGAGTACGACTTCGAAGTGCCGGACTCGGCACGGGAGGTGAAGCCGTGATCTCGTCGGAGGAGTGGGCAGATGCAGAGCTCCTCTGGGACTTCCAGCAGATGCACCACAAGCCGCGTCAGTGCTCTGTGGGCATCGGGTTGGGCAGCCACGACCTGGGCGTAGCCGATGTCACGGCTGATCTGTACCGGCGCGGTCTGATGCCACTCATAGTTTTCACGGGTGCCACGAGCCGCACTACTCAGGAGCGAATGCCCCGCGGCGAGGCCGAGCACTACAGGGAGCGGGCCGTGGAGTTGGGCGTGCCGGCAGAAGTTATCCTCGTCGAGCCGAACGCGAGGAACACGGGCGAGAACATCTGCTTTTCCCGTGAACTGCTTGAGAGGGAGGGTGTGGATGTCTCGTCTGTCCTTCTCATCAGCAAGCCATACGAGGAGCGCAGGGCCTACGCAACCGCTCGAAAGCTCTGGCCGGACGTTGAGATTGTCAGCGCCTCTGCGTCGGTGACGCTCATGGAGTACGTCGACTCGATCGGGGACCCACACCTCGTGCTGAACATGCTTGTGGGGGCTCAGCAGCGCTTGGTCATCTATCCGGAGCAGGGCTACATGGTTGGTCAGGACATTCCCGCGCAGGTGGAAGCGGCCTACGAGCGTCTTTGCGGGGCGGGCTTCACGGGCCGACTCGTCGCGCACTGAGGAGGCTTCGTCGCCACGAATCGGGCGTAGCGGCGTCCGCTTCGTGTCGGTGGGCTCCCCTCTCGGTCGAAGTGCCCGCCGCGCACTGGGTGGCGTGCGGTTAGGCGGAGCTTATCGGTTGACTCGGCGAACTTGAATAGTGGAATCGGTGGAAGGGTTTCCCGCGTCGTGATCCGATACATCGATTAGGAGTCGGAAGAGCCACACAAGGCGAAATGATCTCACTGCGCCAAAAATGATCAAATACTCTGCAACCCATCCTGCGATGCCGATCTTTTCTCTGGTGTCCGACATCATGACGGCCAGGCATCCGAAGGATACGATCAGCATGGAAGTGAGCAATCCCACCCAATTGCGGCGAAGGTGGATTCCGTATGTCTGGCGGAGGATCATCATTCTCTGGCCAGCGCTAGTTGCGTATTGACTAATGGCTGCCGTGCCGAAGCCGCCGACAATCGCCGCCACCGAGGCCACTGTCGCGTAGATACTCATACGCTGATCGGCGTCATGGCTGGCGAAGATGTGGTGGCCTTGTGCTATGGCTAACCCTCCGACGGAGAGGCCGGTCAGAGCGAAGTCGACGACTGGGTGGTGGCTCCATTGGTTATAGACGTAGCCACGCGCTCTCCGTACTGCGCCCATGACGCACCCCCTTCAGGCTCAGTCGGAGCCTAGGGCATGGCACTGACAGCAGCTCTTAGGTCGTGGTCATGCTCTGCCGCCGCCTGCATCACTGCTTGCACAGCCGCCTCGAACCAGGGCCCGGCTCCACCGCCGTGCGGCAGCGTCACCTGCTTGGATGCTGTGATGTGGTCATTAACGAAATTGATCTTGTCTTCGACGATGCTGCCGTCGGATGCCGACAGCATGACATCTGCGATCGCCCGATCGATCAGCCCGTGAGGGCCGACGAGGCTACCGAAGTCAGAAAGGAATTCCTGGACGCTTGAATGCAGGCGTCGCTCCCCTCTCGCTCTGGCGCCACTTCGAGAGAGTCCCCGTCCTTTCGGGATCTTAATTGTCATTGTGATCAGAGCGTCAGGATTCTGTTTGTGTGCGTGACGGGCAAAATCTCCGAGCCCCTCCACGGCGGTTGGGAACATTGATGTTGAGGCAGGGCGCAACCTCATCTCGAAAAGATTGACGGATTCGGCCGCCTTCAGCTTATCCCAGGCATTTTTTCCGATGAGGGGGATGATCGCGAGATCCTCCTCGATTCCTGAACGCATCGCATTGAGCCATCGCTGCAAGGCTGTCGGTCTAGGGGCTGAGGCGCTTCCTTGGATTACTCCGATGACATTGCCGTAGGGAAGGAAGCAGATAATCGTCGTGTCGACGACGCTTCGGTTGCCGTCGAGTCTGAGGGCGTCAATTTTCTGGGCTTCGTAATCAATTTGCTGCAAGTCTCCGTCACGCAGGCGAGCAAGCACTAAGTGCCTTCCGTGCGACGAGTCAATTGGTTCGCCTACGTAAACGTCGTCTTCATGATTCATGTGGCGGTCGTGAACCGACAACGCACTCAAATTGTCCAGAACGAATGACCAGTCGATGTGGCCGAACCGTAGGTTGCCGGCATCCTTCGCTCGAACAACCTCGTAGAAGGCGACCGTCTTCTTCCGCTGTCCGCTCAACTCAACCCCCCTGGCTTGCGTTGGCCAGTGCACCTGTGCAGATGTCACCAAGAGGATCAGTATGGGGACTGGAGGTGACGGGCCGTCAACCGGATCGCAAGAGTTGGGTGTGACCGGTTTTGGGCAGCCTGTTCAGCAGGTGCTCAGCGTCCTACGTGCTGTGCGGAGGTCGGGGTTCTGCCCCAGGCGTCCCCCGGGGGACGTTGGATCAGGCAATTTTGCAGGTCAGGGGGCTCGTGCCCGGCCCGCTGTAAATCTGCCGGCTCAGCCTACCCAGGTTCGAACCCTGGCGCCGCCACACGAACAGAGCCCCTGACCAGTACATCTGGTCAGGGGCTCTCTCGTTCCCCGGCAGCCGGACCGCCCGTGTCGCGGGGCCGGAGGTCAGTTCCCGGCGATGTCCCGCACCGCGACCGTCACAGGCACGCTCCCGGAGATCAGCTCCAGCGTCAGGCCCGCCGTCGCCGGGGTGTCCAGCAGCTCCAGCAGGACCGCCGCGACGTCGTCGCGCGGGACGGGGCCGCGGCCCGTGGAGGCCTGGAGCAGGACCTGGCCGGTGCCCGCGTCGTTCGTCAGCATGCCGGGGCGCAGGACCGTCCAGGCCAGGGCTGCCCGGGAGCGCACGTACGCGTCGGCTTCGCCCTTGGCGCGCAGGTACGCGTCGAAGACCTCGTCGCCGGGATGGTGCGGGTCGGCACCCATCGAGGAGACGACGACGTACCGGCGGACGCCCGCTCGTTCCGCCGCGTCGGCGAACAGCACGGCCGCGCCGCGGTCCACCGTGTCCTTGCGTTCCGTGCCGCTGTCCGGGCCGGCACCGGCCGCGAAGACCGCCGCGTCCGCACCGCGCAGGGCCTCGGCGGCCTCCTCCGTGGAGGCTGACTCGAGGTCGAGGACGAGGGGTTCGGCGCCTGCGGCCCGGAGGTCCTCGCTCTGCTGCGGGTCGCGGATGATGCCGACCGCTTCGTCGCCGCGGGCGGCGAGCAGCCGCTCCAGCCGCAGGGCGATCTGACCGTGTCCACCTGCAATGACAATGCGCATGCTTCCGACGGTACGCCCGAGCACGCCCTCGCGCTCAAGGCCCGCCGCCGGCGCCGGAATCGGCGCGTCCCTGGCGGGGGAGGTCAAGGGCGTCCACGGCTTCGGAGTCGCAGTACTCGCGCACGGCACTGGTCCGTGCGACCACGCGCCCCAGGTGCACCACGATCCTGCTGTACGTGAGGGAGAGCGCCCCGGAGAGCTGGTCCGCGCGTACGGCCAGGAGCTCGGCGGGGAAGCCGGCCTCGACGCGTACGTCGGGCAGGCCCATGACCGCCCGTGCGGTGGTGGAGACGGCGTCGTAGGCGTGATCGGGATCGAGCCCGTTCCGGGAGGCCAGGAGGTACGCGGCTTCCAGGGGATCGCCGCGGCCCACGGGGTTGGAGAGGTCGCGCAGGGCGCCGCTGCCCGCCGCCACGCGCACTCCGGCGGCCCGCAGGAGGCCTACCGGCGCGGTGCCGCGGAGCCGCGCGCCGGAGCACCCGCCCTGGGGGAGGCAGATCACCGTGACGTCCGCGGCGGCGAGCTGGTCGGCGGCGCGGGCCGCAGCGTCGCCGGGAAGCCGGGAGAGGCCCGCACAGGGGCCCAGGGAGACGCGGGGGCGGAGTCCGCCCGCCATGGCGGCCAGCCGTGCCAGGCGGGCGGGATCGTCACCGTCCGTGTGGAGGTCGACGGGGCGGCCGTGCTCGGCGCCGAGGCCCAGGACCGCCTCCGCGTAGCCGGAAGGGTCGGGGTCGAGGTCGGGGCAGCCGCCGATGACGCCCGCGCCCATGTCCATGGCGTCCCGGAGCGCGGCGAGACCCTCGGCCCCTGCCACCCCGGTGAGCAGCCGGGGCGCGGCGACAGCGGTGACGTCGGTGAGCCCCCGCAGGGAGCGGCGGGCTCCCAGGACGGCTTCGAGCGAGGCGAGGCCCTGCACGTCTCCCACGCGTACGTGGGCGCGCAGGGCGGTGGCCCCGTGGCTGAGCTGCAGCAGGGCGGCTTCGGTCGCGCGCCGGCGGATGTCCTCGGGGCGCTGGGAGGCGGGCCCTCCGGTGGAGGCGGTGAGTGCCGTGTCGCTGTGTGCGTGGGGTTCGGCGGGAGCGGGGAGCAGCAGATAGCCGCGCAGGTCCACGCGGGTGCCCCAGGTGCTGAGGCAGCCCGCGGTGCCCACCGCCTCGATGTGCGCGCCGTCGATCCGCACGTCGACCGTGCGCCCGTCGGTGAGCCGGGCTCCGCTGAGGAGGAGCGGGGCCGCTGCGGAGCCGTCCGGGCCGGCTGCGCTGTCGTCGGGCCGCCGCGGCCGGCTGTCGGGCATCGCGCTCCTGGGAGGGGTGCAAGATCACGTGACGCAGAGTGGGCCGAGCCTATTGGGGGGTCCGGTTCGTCCGGTGGAGGAGCGGAATAGTCGTACGAATGTGGCCTTCTGTGGCGTGCGGGGAGGGCGGGCCCCGGGGTCTGGAGCAGGGGTGCCGGGCGTCCGGAAGAGGCGGCGTACGAGCTGATCAAGGGCCTGATCAGGGGCTGCGGCCGGGGTCCGCCGGGAGGTCGGTCACGGGCCGGGCCGGGGGCGCGGAAACGGATTTGGGCGATCGGCGACAGAGCGTGTAATGTCTTCCTCGCTCGCCCCAATAGCTCAGTCGGTAGAGCGTCTCCATGGTAAGGAGAAGGTCTGCGGTTCGATTCCGCATTGGGGCTCTGGTGATCGGGTGACCCCGCTTCGGCGGGGAAGCTCGTCATCAAAGCGGTGTAGCTCAGTCGGTAGAGCAAGCGGCTCATAATCGCTGTGTCACCGGTTCAAGTCCGGTCACCGCTACTAACGGTAGCCGATTGTGGGGTCGGTCCTTCGATCGGCTACTCTTTTTTGCGTTCATCCGTCCACCGTCCGTCCAAGGAGCACTCACGTGGCTGCCACCGACGTCCGCCCGAAGATCACGCTGGCCTGCGTGGAGTGCAAGGAGCGGAACTACATCACCAAGAAGAACCGGCGTAACAACCCGGACCGTCTTGAGATGAAGAAGCACTGCCCGCGCTGCAACTCGCACACCGCGCACCGCGAAACGCGCTGAAAACAGGCTCGTACACGAGGCCGTCCCCACTGGGGGCGGCCTCGTGTCGTTGTATTGGGTTGTCCCTCGCCCTATTTCGACTTTTCATCAGGAGGTAGCGGGCTCATGGCGCTCGACCAGTCCTTCGTGGGGCGGACCTATCCGCCCACCCCGGCGTACGAGGTCGGCCGGGAGAAGATCCGGGAGTTCGCGGAGGCGGTGGGTGACACCCATCCCGCCTACGTGGATCCGGAGGCCGCCAAGGCCCTCGGGCATGCGGACGTGATCGCCCCGCCCACGTTCGTCTTCTCGATCACATTCAAGGCCGCGGGTCAGGTGATCCAGGATCCGCAGCTCGGTCTGGACTACAGCCGTGTGGTGCACGGGGACCAGAAGTTCGCGTACACGCGTCCGGTGCGGGCGGGGGACCGGCTCACGGTCACCTCGACGATCGAGGCGGTCAAGTCGATGGCCGGCAACGACATCCTGGACATCCGCGGCGAGGTGCACGACGAGTCGGGCGAACACGTCGTGACCGCGTGGACGAAGCTGGTGGCGCGTGCCGCCGAGGAGGCGTGATGACGGCGAGTGTGGAGTACGGGGCGGTCGAGGTCGGCACGGAGCTTCCGGCGCGGTCGTTCCCGGTGACCCGGGCGACGCTGGTGCAGTACGCCGGCGCCTCGGGTGACTTCAATCCGATTCACTGGAACGAGAAGTTCGCACGTGAGGTCGGCCTTCCGGATGTGATCGCGCACGGCATGTTCACGATGGCCGAGGCGATCCGGGTGGTCACGGACTGGGCCGGCGACCCGGGTGCGGTCGTCGAGTACGGCGTGCGGTTCACCAAGCCGGTCGTCGTGCCGAACGACGACACCGGTGCGGTGGTCGAGGTCAGCGGCAAGGTCGCCGCGAAGCTGGACGACAACCTGGTGCGGGTGGACCTGACGGCGATGAGTGACGGCAAGAAGGTGCTGGGCATGTCCCGCGCCGTGGTTCGGCTGGCCTGAGGCGTAAGGGCGGGCCCGTCGCCCTGCTCCTCCCGAGCCGCCGCGAGGCCCAGGGGCCGGAGCAGGGCCGGGAACCGTGCCGCTGCCGCGGCCTGATTCCCGCCGTGCCCGTACGGTCCGTGGCCCCGCCCGAGCGGAGGGGCCACGGACCGTACTCTTGTCCCCGTGCAGGAACTCCACGATGCCCCCCTCGCCCCCCTGACCACCTTCCGGCTCGGCGGCCCAGCCGACCGCCTCCTGACGGCCACCACCGACGCCGAGGTGATCGCCGCCGTCCGCGAAGCCGACGCGAGCGGCACCCCACTGCTGATCATCGGTGGCGGCTCCAACCTGGTCATCGGGGACAAGGGCTTCGACGGCACAGCCCTGCGCATCGCCACCGAAGGCTTCGAGCTCTCCGGTACGACGCTGGAGCTGGCGGCCGGCGAGCCGTGGAACGACGCCGTGGCCCGTACGGTCGAGGCGGGCCTGGCAGGCGTCGAGTGCCTCGCCGGGATTCCCGGATCCGCCGGGGCGACGCCGATCCAGAACGTCGGTGCGTACGGGCAGGAGGTGTCCTCGGTCATCACCGAGGTCGTCGCCTACGACCGGCGCTCCGGCGAGACGGTCACCATCCCGAACGACGCGTGCGCGTTCTCGTACCGGCACAGCCGCTTCAAGGCGGAGCCCGATCGTTTCGTCGTGCTCCGTGTCCGATTCGGACTGGAGGACGCGGGCGGACTGTCCGCACCGCTGCTCTACCCGGAAACGGCCCGAGTCATGGGCGTCGGGCAGGGCGACCGCGTCCCGGTCGCAGCCGCTCGTGAGACCGTCCTGCGGCTGAGGGCCGGCAAGGGCATGGTGCTCGACCCGGAGGACCACGACACCTGGTCCGCGGGGTCCTTCTTCACCAACCCGATCCTTGACGAGGCGGAGCACACCGCCTTCCTCGCCCGCGTCAGGGACCGCCTGGGTCAGGACACCGCGCCCCCGGCCTTCCCCGCCGGCGAGGGCCGCACGAAGACCTCCGCCGCCTGGCTCATCGACAGGGCTGGGTTCACCAAGGGGTACGGCACGGGCCCGGCCCGCATCTCCACCAAGCACACGCTCGCCCTCACCAACCGCGGCGGAGCGACCACCGAGGACCTGCTGGCCCTGGCCCGCGAGGTCGTCGACGGGGTCCACCAGGCCTTCGGCGTCACGCTCGTCAACGAGCCGGTGACGGTCGGCGTCAGCCTGTAGCGGGACGGCGGGACGGACAGCGGGCGGGGGCCACTCAGCCGGTGAGCCACGCGTCGATCCCGCCCAGCAGCCTCTCCCGTACGTCGGCGGGCGCCACCGACCCCCGCACGGACTGCCGCGCCAGTTCGGCCAGCTCCTCGTCGGTGAACGCGTGATGGCGGCGTACGAAGTCGTACTGGGCGGCCAGCCGCGAGCCGAAGAGCAGCGGGTCGTCCGCGCCGAGCGCCATCGGGACTCCCGCGTCGAACAGAGTGCGCAGGGGTACGTCGGCGGGCTTCTCGTAGACGCCGAGTGCCACGTTGGAGGCGGGGCAGACCTCGCAGGTCACCTCGCGCTCCGCGAGCTCGCGCAGCAGCCTCGGGTCCTCGGCCGCCCGTACGCCGTGCCCGATCCGGCCCGCGTCCAGGTCGTCCAGACAGTCCCGGATGCTGGAGGGACCGGCGAGCTCGCCGCCGTGCGGGGCCGCGAGCAGGCCGCCCTCGCGGGCGATGGCGAAGGCCCGGTCGAAGTCGCGGGCCATGCCGCGGCGCTCGTCGTTCGAGAGTCCGAAGCCGACGACCCCCCGGTCCGCGTACCGCACGGCGAGCCGGGCCAGCGTCCGGGCGTCCAGCGGGTGCTTCATCCGGTTCGCCGCGATCACGACCCGGATCGGGAGCCCGGTCTCGCGGGCCGCGCTGTCCACGGCGTCCAGGATGATCTCGATGGCCGGGATCAGCCCGCCGAGCAGCGGGGCGTACGAGGTGGGGTCGACCTGGATCTCCAGCCACCCGGAGCCGTCCGCGACGTCCTCCATGGCGGTCTCGCGCACGAGCCGCTGGATGTCCTCCGGCGAGCGGAGGCAGGACCGGGCGATGTCGTAGAGGCGCTGGAAGCGGAACCAGCCGCGCTCGTCGGTGGCCCGCAGCTGGGGCGGCTCGCCACTCGTCAGCGCCTCGGGCAGGTGCACCCCGTACTTGTCCGCCAGTTCGAGCAGGGTCGTGGGCCGCATCGACCCGGTGAAGTGCAGGTGCAGGTGGGCCTTGGGCAACAGCCGTACGTCACGCTCCATTGAAGGATCTTGCCGCATGCGGGGCGTGTCGCGGTAGCCGGTTCCCCTCCTGAGTTATCTCTCGAACAGATAAGT
Source organism: Streptomyces sp. NPDC025273 (assembly GCF_040638585.1). Classification (NCBI taxonomy): domain Bacteria; kingdom Bacillati; phylum Actinomycetota; class Actinomycetes; order Kitasatosporales; family Streptomycetaceae; genus Streptomyces; species Streptomyces sp. NPDC025273. The sequence continues at coordinate 78,212 of NZ_JBEZYP010000005.1, read as the reverse complement.
GGCCCCCGGCCGGAGCCGGGGGCCACTCGTTCGGTGAGCCGGCCGGTCAGTCGCGGGCCTCGCCCAGCAGCTTCTGGAGCCGCGAGACGCCCTCGACGAGGTCGTCGTCGCCCAGGGCGTAGGACAGCCGCAGGTAGCCCGGCGTGCCGAAGGCCTCGCCCGGGACGACGGCGACCTCGGCCTCGTCCAGGATCAGGGCCGCGAGCTCGACGGAGGTGGCCGGGCGCTTGCCGCGGATCTCCTTGCCGAGCAGCCCCTTCACCGACGGGTACGCGTAGAAGGCGCCCTCGGGCTCGGGGCAGAGCACGCCGTCGATCTCGTTGAGCATCCGCACGATCGTCCGGCGGCGGCGGTCGAAGGCGGTGCGCATCTCGGCGACCGCGTCCAGGGGGCCGGAGACGGCGGCCAGCGCGGCGACCTGCGCGACGTTGCTGACGTTGGAGGTGGCGTGCGACTGCAGGTTGGTCGCGGCCTTCACGATGTCCTTGGGGCCGACGATCCAGCCCACCCGCCAGCCGGTCATCGCGTAGGTCTTGGCCACACCGTTGACCACGATGCACGTGTCGCGCAGCTCGGGCACGACCGCGGGGAGCGAGGTGAACTCCGCGTCGCCGTAGACCAGGTGCTCGTAGATCTCGTCGGTCAGCACCCACAGGCCGTGCTCGACGGCCCAGCGGCCGATCGCCTCGGTGTCGGCCCTGCTGTAGACGGCGCCGGTCGGGTTGGACGGCGAGACGAACAGGACGACCTTGGTGCGCTCGGTGCGCGCCGCCTCCAGCTGCTCGACGGACACCCGGTACCCGGTGGTCTCGTCGGCCACCACCTCGACCGGGACACCGCCGGCGAGACGGATGGACTCGGGGTAGGTGGTCCAGTACGGCGCCGGGACGATGACCTCGTCGCCCGGGTCGAGGACCGCGGCGAATGCCTCGTAGATGGCCTGCTTGCCGCCGTTGGTCACCAGCACCTGGGACGGTTCGACCTCGTAGCCGGAGTCGCGCAGCGTCTTCTCTGCGATGGCGGCCTTGAGCTCGGGGAGCCCGCCCGCCGGGGTGTAGCGGTGGTACTTCGGGTTGGAGCAGGCCTCGATCGCGGCGTCGACGATGTAGCCGGGAGTCGGGAAGTCGGGCTCGCCCGCGCCGAAGCCGATCACCGGACGTCCGGCGGCCTTGAGGGCCTTTGCCTTGGCGTCGACGGCGAGGGTGGCGGACTCGGAGATCGCACCGATGCGGGCCGAAACCCGGCGCTCGGACGGAGAAGTTGCAGCGCTCATGCCCCCCATGCTCGCAGACCCGAAACGCCGTCGGCACAGCGGTTTCAGGGACCGGACAGGACGCGGACAGCAGCCGGACAGGACCGGTCGGTAGTTGTCTGTTCGACGCGGCGCCGTTGAACACGTACACTCACCTGTCGTTGGCCTTCATCAGCCGCACCGTTTTCCGCCCGGCCCACCGGGGAGGATGCGGTAGGTTGGTGGAAACCACAAAGGGTCGTAGCTCAATTGGTAGAGCACTGGTCTCCAAAACCAGCGGTTGGGGGTTCAAGTCCCTCCGGCCCTGCTACACACTCCTTCGCCAGGATGTGTGCGCATGTACGTACTTCAATGCACCGCCGTGCGGCTCCACCGGGCGCGGCACGGCCACGACCCGGAATCAGGTGAGTAGCGTGACGGACGCCGTGGGCTCCATCGACATGCCTGATGCCGAGGACGAAGCCCCCGAGTCGAAGAAGAAGTCTCGGAAGGGCGGCAAGCGCGGCAAGAAGGGTCCTCTGGGCCGTCTCGCGCTGTTCTACCGCCAGATCGTCGCCGAGCTGCGCAAGGTCGTGTGGCCGACGCGCAGCCAGCTGACGACGTACACGGCCGTCGTGATCGTCTTCGTGGTAGTCATGATCGGTCTTGTCACCGTGATCGACTTCGGATTTGCGCGGGTCGTCAAGTACGTCTTCGGCTGATCCCCGCGGAGGGCGCCTCATCGGCGCCCCTTTCGCATGTTCCACCCATTTGTATCCAGGAAGAAGCAGCCATCGTGTCTGACCCGAACCTGAACGACGACGCCGAGCCCACGGCGAGCGCCGTCGAGTCCGCCGAGGACGAGCTCGACATCGTCGAGGCGGCGGATGCCGTGGCCCCGGACCAGGTCGAAGCTGCTGACGCCGCCGCGGGCGAGCCCGCCGAGCAGGACGCCGTGCACGTCGAGTCCGACGAGGAGGCGGAGGCCGAGGAGGCCGCCGCCGATGAGGACGAGGACGCCGCCGGATCCGACGAGTCCGACGAGGAAGAGGCCGAGCCGGCCGCCCCCGTCGACGCCGTCACCGCCCTGCGCGAGGAACTGCGCGGCCTTCCCGGCGAGTGGTACGTCATCCACACGTACGCCGGTTACGAGAAGCGCGTGAAGGCCAACCTGGAACAGCGCGCCGTCTCGCTCAACGTCGAGGACTTCATCTACCAGGCCGAGGTGCCCGAGGAAGAGATCGTCCAGATCAAGAACGGTGAGCGGAAGAACGTCCGTCAGAACAAGCTCCCGGGATACGTCCTGGTGCGCATGGACCTGACCAACGAGTCCTGGGGTGTTGTCCGCAACACGCCCGGTGTCACCGGCTTCGTGGGCAACGCCTACGACCCGTACCCGCTGACCCTGGATGAGATCGTCAAGATGCTCGCCCCCGAGGCCGAGGAGAAGGCGGCTCGCGAGGCTGCCGAGGCCGAGGGCAAGCCGGCTCCGGCCCGCAAGGTCGAGGTCCAGGTGCTGGACTTCGAGGTGGGCGACTCGGTCACCGTCACCGACGGACCGTTCGCGACGCTGCAGGCGACGATCAACGAGATCAACGCCGACTCGAAGAAGGTCAAGGGCCTCGTCGAGATCTTCGGTCGCGAGACCCCGGTCGAGCTGAGCTTCGACCAGATCCAGAAGAACTAGCGGGTTCCGCCAGCTTCCGGACACATGCCTACCGAGCAGGTCAGACCGGCTTCGCAGCTGGTCTGACCTGCTCGGTTTTTGGTCGCGCAGCTATACCCGTTATCGTTGTGCGGTATGCCTCCATCCGGATGACCGGAATGGCGGCGAAACACTCTCACTAGGACCCGGAGAGAGCAATGCCTCCCAAGAAGAAGAAGATCACGGGGCTTATCAAGCTCCAGATCAACGCCGGTGCGGCCAACCCGGCACCGCCGGTCGGCCCCGCGCTGGGTCAGCACGGCGTCAACATCATGGAGTTCTGCAAGGCCTACAACGCCGCGACCGAGTCGCAGCGTGGCATGGTCGTGCCGGTGGAGATCACGGTCTACGACGACCGCTCCTTCACCTTCATCACGAAGACTCCGCCGGCCGCCAAGCTGATCCTCAAGGCCGCGGGCGTGGAGAAGGGCTCCGGCGAGCCGCACAAGACCAAGGTCGCCAAGCTCACGGCTGCCCAGGTCCGCGAGATCGCCACGACGAAGCTCCCCGACCTGAACGCCAACGACCTCGACGCCGCGTCGAAGATCATCGCTGGCACCGCCCGTTCCATGGGCATCACGGTCGAAGGCTGAGTCAGCCCCTCAAGCCCTCAGTGGTAGGACCAAGCGCTGGTCCGCACCACGACTCCACACTCTGAACCCACAGGAGTAGAAGTGAAGCGCAGCAAGAACCTCCGCGCTGCGGACGCGAAGATCGACCGGGAGCGTACGTACGCCCCCCTCGAGGCCGTCCGTATCGCCAAGGACACCGCCGCCACCAAGTTCGACGGCACCGTCGAGGTCGCGTTCTGCCTGGGTGTCGACCCTCGCAAGGCCGACCAGATGGTCCGTGGCACCGTGAACCTCCCGCACGGCACCGGCAAGACCGCCCGGGTCCTGGTCTTCGCGACCGGTGACCGTGCTGCGGCCGCGGAAGCCGCGGGCGCCGACATCGTCGGCGCCGACGAGCTCATCGACGAGGTGGCGAAGGGCCGTCTGGACTTCGACGCCGTCGTCGCCACGCCGGACCTCATGGGCAAGGTCGGCCGCCTGGGCCGCGTGCTCGGTCCGCGTGGTCTGATGCCGAACCCGAAGACCGGCACCGTCACCCCCGATGTCGTCAAGGCTGTCAACGACATCAAGGGCGGAAAGATCGAGTTCCGCGTCGACAAGCACTCGAACCTGCACTTCATCATCGGCAAGACGTCGTTCGATGACACCAAGCTGGTCGAGAACTACGGCGCGGCGCTGGAGGAGATCCTCCGTCTGAAGCCGTCCGCCGCCAAGGGCCGCTTCATCAAGAAGGCGACCATGAGCACGACGATGGGCCCCGGCATCCCGCTGGACGCCAACCGCGTGCGCAACCTCCTCGTCGAGGAGGACCCGGCCTCCGTCTGAAACTGACGGCTGTCGCGGACCGCGTGACCAGAAGCCGTCCCCCGCCGCTCTCCGGAGCGGCGGGGGACGGCTTTTTTTCATGGGCCGGCTGTCAGTGGGGTGCGTTACGGTTCAAGAGTTCGCAAACAAAACAAGGGGTGGGGCATGAGTATGTCGGCATGGAGGCGCGCGGGCGTTTCGCTGACCGTCGCGGTCGTGATCGCTGGTGTCGCCGGCTGCCAGGGCGGGGAGAAGAAGCCGGCGGCCGGGGCACCGAAGGCGGAGAGCCGGTCGGGGGCGGCGGTGACGCAGATGCTGACGGCGGCGTACAAGAAGACCGCTGCCGCCAAGTCGGCCAAGGTGCGCCTGACGATAGAGATGCCGGCCGCCACCGAGGGCGGCACGATGGAGATGTCCGGCACGATGGGGTGGGGCCCCACCGTGATGGACATGACCATGAAGGGCGAGGCGTTCCAGGTCTCTCCGGACGCACCCGAGCAGATCCGTATGGTCATGGTGGACGACGTCATGTACATGGACATGGGCGCCGAGGCCTCCGCGGAGATGGACGGCAAGCGCTGGATGAAGATGGACTTCGCCGCCATCGCGGAGGCGTCCGGTGACGCGGGTGTGCAGAAGCAGATGACCCGCGGCATGGAGGACATGAACCAGGACCCGGCCCAGCAGCTGGCTCTGCTCCTGGAGTCCCCGAACCTCAAGCACGTGGGTGCGGAGAAGGTCGGCGGCGTCGAGACGCAGCACTACAAGGGCTCGCTCTCGGTCGACGAGATGCTGACCGCCAACGAATCGCTCGACGTCCTCACGGACAAGGAGCGCGAGTCCCTGCTGGCCAGTGTGAAGAAGTCCGGGATCAAGGGCTACGACACCGAGGTCTGGGTCAACGAGGACGGCTACCCGATGCGGATGAACGTCGGCATGGACAGCCCTCAGGGTGAGATCACGATGGTGGCCGACTACTCGGACTACGGGACCGACATCGCTGTCACGGCCCCGCCGGCGAACGCGACCTTCGACCTGATGGAGATGCTGGAGGGGATCGGGCAGGGCGCGGACTCCACGACCACCTGACCGGCCGGTGCCGGCGAGGTTCACCTCGTTGGCCCGATTTGCCTGATCGGGATCCGGTCCCGTAGTCTCCACAGGAAGCCAAAGACCGCTGGTCGTTGCCGCGCTCTCGCAAGAGGGACGGTGACCGAAGGATCCGTCGAGAACGGACGACCTGCGCAGGTGACTGTGGAAAGCTCCCGGACCTCGTCCGGTCGAGCTACGCCCTGGCGCCTGCGCCGGGGCGTTTCGTCTTTCCCGGCCCCTTCTGAGCGGTCCTCATCACCCGGAAGGAGGCCGACGCTCATGGCAAGGCCCGACAAGGCTGCCGCGGTAGCCGAGCTGACGGACCAGTTCCGCAGCTCGAACGCCGCTGTGCTGACCGAGTACCGGGGTCTCACCGTGGCGCAGCTCAAGACGCTGCGTCGTTCGCTCGGTGAGAACGCCCAGTACGCCGTGGTGAAGAACACGCTGACCAAGATTGCGGCCAACGAGGCCGGGATCGACACGCTGGACGACCTGTTCGCAGGTCCGACGGCGGTTGCCTTCATCACCGGTGACCCGGTGGAGTCGGCGAAGGGTCTTCGTGACTTCGCCAAGGACAACCCCAACCTCATCATCAAGGGCGGTGTCCTTGACGGTAAGGCGCTGTCCGCCGATGAGATCAAGAAGCTCGCGGACCTCGAGTCCCGCGAGGTTCTGCTCGCCAAGCTGGCCGGCGCCATGAAGGGCAAGCAGACTCAGGCTGCGCAGCTCTTCCAGGCTCTGCCGTCGAAGTTCGTCCGCACCGCGGAAGCTCTTCGCGCCAAGAAGGCCGAGCAGGGCGGTGCCGGTACGCCGGCTCCCGCCGACGCCGAGGTGGCGGAGTAACACTCCGCGTCCACGGCTCGCAGCGGGCCCGTACGCCCGCCTACATATACATCCGGCACCTGCCGAATTAGTGGAAGGACGCCATCATGGCGAAGCTCAGCCAGGAAGACCTGCTCGCCCAGTTCGAGGAGCTCACCCTCATCGAGCTCTCCGAGTTCGTTAAGGCGTTCGAGGAGAAGTTCGACGTCACCGCCGCTGCCGCGGTTGCCGTCGCCGGTCCCGCCCAGGGCGGCCCCGCCGCCGAGGCCGAGGCCGAGCAGGACGAGTTCGACGTCATCCTCACGGCTGCCGGCGACAAGAAGATCCAGGTCATCAAGGTCGTGCGTGAGCTGACCTCGCTGGGCCTGAAGGAGGCCAAGGACCTCGTCGACGGCGCCCCGAAGCCGGTCGTCGAGAAGGTCGCCAAGGAGGCCGCTGACAAGGCTGCCGAGTCCCTCAAGGCCGCCGGCGCCTCCGTCGAGGTCAAGTGACCCTGCGAGTCGTCTGACTCCTCAGGACCCTCTCTGCCGCGAGGCGGGGATGTCACATCGCAAAGGGCGATCACCCATCCGGGTGGTCGCCCTTTGGCGTGCCCCAGGAGGCTGCCTTGAACTTCCGGCGGCGACGAGTAGGGTGATCTTCGCCGTGCGTCTCCCAGGGGGCGTCAACGGGCGTCCTGGGGGCCCAGGTGAAGATCGCCGGGGATCCGTCCCGGCCTCGGGGCCTTGACGAACCGCACGCGGCGCGCAATTCTCAGGACGCGTCGTCATCTCGATCCGGATCCGAGGCATGGATCGAGAACGAAGAGGGCAGTAAAGAAGAGCGCACCCCGCGCGAGGGCTATTCATAGGTGTTGAGAACAAGCTGTTGAGAGCAACGTGGGTCTCTGAGAACCCCGACTGGACATCAGTGTGCCGCTTGGCTACACTGACCCTTTGCGCTGCCTGTTAGCTGCCTCCTGCCCGTCACCAGGGGCATGCCCACGCCTAGCATCGATGACCGACCATTCCCTGACCTTGGGATTTCTGTCTCTGTGTGCGGCTTGGGGCCGGTACGCGCGTAGTGAGTCCGAGCCCTCGGAAGGACCCCCTCTTGGCCGCCTCGCGCAACGCCTCGACCTCGAATACGAACAACGGTGCCAGCACCGCCCCGCTGCGCATCTCTTTTGCAAAGATCAGGGAACCCCTCGAGGTTCCGAACCTCCTCGCGCTGCAGACCGAGAGCTTTGACTGGCTCCTCGGCAATGCCGCCTGGAAGGCTCGCGTCGAGGCTGCTCTGGACAGCGGACAAGACGTCCCCACCAAGTCCGGCCTGGAAGAGATCTTCGAGGAGATCTCGCCGATCGAGGACTTCTCCGGGTCGATGTCGCTCACGTTCCGCGACCACCGCTTCGAGCCCCCGAAGAACTCCATCGACGAGTGCAAGGAGCGCGACTTCACGTTCGCCGCGCCGCTCTTCGTCACGGCCGAGTTCACCAACAACGAGACCGGCGAGATCAAGTCCCAGACGGTCTTCATGGGCGACTTCCCGCTCATGACCAACAAGGGCACCTTCGTCATCAACGGCACCGAACGTGTCGTCGTGTCGCAGCTGGTCCGCTCGCCGGGTGTCTACTTCGACTCCTCCATCGACAAGACGTCCGACAAGGACATCTTCTCCGCCAAGATCATCCCGTCCCGGGGTGCCTGGCTGGAGATGGAGATCGACAAGCGCGACATGGTCGGTGTCCGCATCGACCGCAAGCGCAAGCAGTCCGTCACCGTTCTCCTGAAGGCCCTCGGTTGGACCACCGAGCAGATCCTCGAGGAGTTCGGCGAGTACGAGTCCATGCGCGCCACCCTGGAGAAGGACCACACCCAGGGCCAGGACGACGCGCTGCTCGACATCTACCGCAAGCTGCGCCCCGGCGAGCCGCCGACGCGCGAGGCCGCTCAGACGCTGCTCGAGAACCTCTACTTCAACCCGAAGCGCTACGACCTCGCGAAGGTCGGCCGCTACAAGGTGAACAAGAAGCTCGGCGCCGAGGAGCCGCTCGACGCCGGTGTCCTCACCAGCGACGACATCATCGCGACCATCAAGTACCTGGTGAAGCTGCACGCCGGTGAGCTCGAGACCGTCGGCGAGTCCGGCCGGACGATCGTCGTCGAGACCGACGACATCGACCACTTCGGCAACCGTCGTCTGCGTAACGTCGGCGAGCTCATCCAGAACCAGGTCCGTACGGGTCTCGCCCGCATGGAGCGCGTCGTGCGTGAGCGCATGACGACCCAGGACGTCGAGGCGATCACGCCGCAGACCCTGATCAACATCCGGCCGGTCGTCGCCTCCATCAAGGAGTTCTTCGGCACCAGCCAGCTGTCGCAGTTCATGGACCAGAACAACCCGCTGTCGGGTCTCACCCACAAGCGCCGCCTGTCGGCTCTCGGCCCGGGTGGTCTCTCCCGTGAGCGGGCCGGCTTCGAGGTCCGTGACGTGCACCCGTCCCACTACGGACGCATGTGCCCGATCGAGACCCCCGAAGGCCCGAACATCGGTCTGATCGGTTCGCTCGCCTCGTACGGCCGCGTCAACGCGTTCGGCTTCATCGAGACGCCGTACCGCAAGGTCGTCGACGGCCAGGTCACCGACGAGGTCGACTACATCACCGCCGACGAGGAAGACCGCTTCGTGATCGCCCAGGCGAACGCGACGCTCTCCGAGGACATGCGGTTCACCGAGCCCCGCGTCCTGGTCCGCCGTCGTGGCGGAGAGGTCGACTACATCCCCGGTGACGACGTCGACTACATGGACGTCTCGCCGCGCCAGATGGTGTCCGTCGCGACCGCGATGATCCCCTTCCTGGAGCACGACGACGCCAACCGTGCCCTCATGGGCGCGAACATGATGCGTCAGGCGGTGCCGCTCATCAAGTCCGAGGCGCCGCTCGTCGGCACCGGCATGGAGTACCGCTGCGCCACCGACGCCGGTGACGTCCTCAAGGCCGAGAAGGACGGTGTGGTCCAGGAGGTCTCCGCGGACTACATCACCGTCACCAACGACGACGGCACGTACACCACGTACCGCATCGCCAAGTTCTCGCGCTCCAACCAGGGCACCTCGGTGAACCAGAAGGTCGTCGTCTCCGAGGGCGACCGGGTCATCGAGGGCCAGGTCCTCGCCGACGGGCCTGCCACCGAGAACGGTGAGATGGCGCTCGGCAAGAACCTGCTCGTGGCGTTCATGCCGTGGGAGGGTCACAACTACGAGGACGCGATCATCCTGTCGCAGCGCCTCGTGCAGGACGACGTCCTCTCCTCGATCCACATCGAGGAGCACGAGGTCGACGCCCGTGACACCAAGCTCGGCCCGGAGGAGATCACCCGGGACATCCCGAACGTCTCCGAAGAGGTCCTCGCCGACCTCGACGAGCGCGGCATCATCCGTATCGGTGCCGAGGTCGTCGCCGGCGACATCCTCGTCGGCAAGGTCACGCCCAAGGGTGAGACCGAGCTGACCCCGGAGGAGCGCCTGCTCCGCGCGATCTTCGGTGAGAAGGCGCGCGAGGTGCGCGACACCTCGCTGAAGGTCCCGCACGGCGAGATCGGCAAGGTCATCGGCGTCCGCGTCTTCGACCGCGAAGAGGGCGACGAGCTGCCGCCGGGCGTGAACCAGCTGGTCCGCGTCTACGTCGCGCAGAAGCGCAAGATCACCGATGGTGACAAGCTCGCCGGCCGTCACGGCAACAAGGGCGTCATCTCCAAGATCCTGCCGATCGAGGACATGCCGTTCCTGGAGGACGGCACCCCGGTCGACATCATCCTCAACCCGCTGGGTGTCCCGTCCCGAATGAACCCGGGACAGGTCCTGGAGATCCACCTCGGCTGGCTCGCCAGCCGCGGCTGGGACGTCTCCGGCCTCGGTGACGAGTGGGCCAAGCGCCTGCAGGCCATCGGCGCCGACCAGGTCGCACCCGGCACCAACGTCGCCACGCCCGTCTTCGACGGTGCGCGCGAGGACGAGATCACCGGCCTCTTCGAGGCCACGATCCCGAACCGCGACGGCAACCGGCTGGTCCAGCCCTCGGGCAAGGCCAACCTGTTCGACGGCCGCTCCGGCGAGCCGTTCCCCGAGCCGGTCTCGGTCGGCTACATGTACATCCTCAAGCTGCACCACCTGGTCGACGACAAGCTCCACGCCCGTTCGACCGGCCCGTACTCCATGATCACGCAGCAGCCGCTGGGTGGTAAGGCGCAGTTCGGTGGGCAGCGATTCGGTGAGATGGAGGTGTGGGCCCTTGAGGCTTACGGCGCCGCATACGCCCTCCAGGAACTGCTGACGATCAAGTCCGACGACGTGACCGGCCGCGTGAAGGTCTACGAGGCGATCGTCAAGGGCGAGAACATCCCCGAGCCCGGCATTCCCGAGTCCTTCAAGGTGCTCATCAAGGAAATGCAGTCGCTCTGCCTCAACGTGGAGGTGCTGTCCTCGGACGGCATGTCCATCGAGATGCGTGACACGGACGAGGACGTCTTCCGCGCGGCGGAGGAGCTCGGTATCGACCTGTCCCGGCGCGAGCCGAGCAGCGTCGAAGAGGTCTGACGGGTTGGCCGGCCGGATCCCTGTGATCCGGCCGGCTCTCCCCGGACCCGTTCAGACCATTGCTGAAGTGCCCCGATTTCTCGCGTGAAGCGAGGGGGCTCGAACCCCCGAAAGAGGGATTGACGACAAGTGCTCGACGTCAACTTCTTCGACGAGCTGCGGATCGGCCTTGCCACCGCGGACGACATCCGGACCTGGTCCCACGGCGAAGTGAAGAAGCCGGAGACCATCAACTACCGCACGCTCAAGCCCGAGAAGGACGGACTCTTCTGCGAGAAGATCTTCGGTCCTACCCGGGACTGGGAGTGCTACTGCGGCAAGTACAAGCGTGTCCGCTTCAAGGGCATCATCTGTGAGCGCTGTGGCGTCGAGGTCACGCGCGCCAAGGTGCGCCGTGAGCGCATGGGCCACATCGAGCTTGCCGCTCCCGTCACCCACATCTGGTACTTCAAGGGCGTCCCGTCACGCCTGGGCTACCTGCTGGACCTCGCGCCGAAGGACCTCGAGAAGGTCATCTACTTCGCCGCGTACATGATCACGTTCGTCGACGAGGAGCGCCGCACGCGCGACCTCCCGTCGCTGGAGGCACACGTCTCCGTCGAGCGCCAGCAGGTCGAGAACCGTCGCGACTCGGACCTCGAGAACCGCGCCAAGAAGCTCGAGACCGACCTGGCCGAGCTCGAGGCCGAGGGTGCCAAGGCCGACGTGCGCCGCAAGGTGCGCGAAGGTGCCGAGCGTGAGATGAAGCAGCTGCGCGACCGCGCGCAGCGCGAGATCGACCGTCTCGACGAGGTGTGGAGCCGCTTCAAGAACCTCAAGGTCCAGGACCTCGAGGGCGACGAGCTGCTCTACCGCGAGCTGCGTGACCGCTTCGGCACGTACTTCGACGGCTGCATGGGTGCTGCCGCCCTGCAGAAGCGCCTGGAGTCCTTCGACCTCGACGAGGAGGCCGAGCGCCTCCGCGAGATCATCCGGACCGGCAAGGGCCAGAAGAAGACCCGTGCGCTCAAGCGCCTCAAGGTCGTCTCGGCGTTCCTGCAGACCAGCAACAAGCCCAAGGGCATGGTGCTCGACTGCGTGCCGGTCATCCCGCCGGACCTGCGTCCGATGGTGCAGCTGGACGGTGGCCGCTTCGCGACCTCCGACCTGAACGACCTGTACCGCCGTGTGATCAACCGCAACAACCGCCTCAAGCGTCTCCTTGACCTCGGTGCCCCCGAGATCATCGTGAACAACGAGAAGCGGATGCTGCAGGAGGCCGTCGACGCACTGTTCGACAACGGCCGCCGCGGTCGCCCGGTCACCGGTCCCGGCAACCGTCCCCTGAAGTCCCTCAGCGACATGCTGAAGGGCAAGCAGGGCCGTTTCCGTCAGAACCTCCTCGGCAAGCGCGTGGACTACTCCGCGCGTTCCGTGATCGTCGTCGGTCCGCAGCTCAAGCTGCACCAGTGCGGTCTGCCGAAGGCGATGGCGCTGGAGCTCTTCAAGCCGTTCGTGATGAAGCGCCTGGTGGACCTGAACCACGCGCAGAACATCAAGTCGGCCAAGCGCATGGTCGAGCGTGGCCGCACCGTCGTGTACGACGTCCTCGAAGAGGTCATCGCCGAGCACCCGGTGCTGCTGAACCGCGCGCCCACCCTGCACCGCCTCGGCATCCAGGCCTTCGAGCCCCAGCTGGTCGAGGGCAAGGCCATCCAGATCCACCCGCTCGTCTGCACCGCGTTCAACGCGGACTTCGACGGTGACCAGATGGCCGTGCACCTTCCGCTCTCCGCGGAGGCGCAGGCCGAGGCCCGCATCCTGATGCTGTCCTCGAACAACATCCTGAAGCCGGCGGACGGCCGTCCCGTCACGATGCCGACCCAGGACATGGTGCTGGGCCTGTTCTTCCTCACCACGGACGAGGAGGAGCGCAAGGTCATCGGTCAGGGCCGGGCGTTCGGTTCCACGGCCGAGGCGACCATGGCCTTCGACGCCCGCGAGCTCTCGCTCCAGGCGCAGGTGGACATCCGCTTCCCGGTGGGCACCATGCCGCCGCGTGGCTGGGTGCCGCCGGTCGCCGAGGAGGGCGAGCCCGAGTACCAGCCGGGTGACACCTTCCGGCTGCGTACGAGCCTGGGCCGCGCGCTCTTCAACGAGCTGCTGCCCGAGGACTACCCGTTCGTCGACTACTCGGTGGGCAAGAAGCAGCTCTCCGAGATCGTCAACGACCTGGCCGAGCGGTACCCCAAGGTCATCGTGGCGGCGACGCTCGACAACCTGAAGGCCGCGGGCTTCCACTGGGCGACCCGTTCCGGGGTCACCGTCTCTGTTGCCGACATCGTCGTCCCCGAGGCCAAGAAGGCCATCGTCAAGGGCTACGAGGAGCAGGACGAGAAGGTCCAGAAGCAGTACGAGCGTGGTCTGATCACCAAGGACGAGCGCACGCAGGAGCTCATCGCGATCTGGACCAAGGCGACCAACGAGGTCGCCGAGGCGATGAACGCGAACTTCCCGAAGACGAACCCCATCTTCATGATGGTCGACTCGGGTGCCCGAGGAAACATGATGCAGATGCGTCAGATCGCGGGTATGCGTGGTCTGGTGTCGAACGCGAAGAACGAGACCATCCCGCGTCCGATCAAGGCGTCCTTCCGTGAGGGCCTCACCGTTCTGGAGTACTTCATCTCCACGCACGGTGCCCGTAAGGGTCTGGCGGACACCGCCCTGCGTACCGCCGACTCGGGTTACCTGACCCGTCGTCTGGTGGACGTCTCGCAGGACGTCATCATCCGCGAGGAGGACTGCGGCACCGACCGCGGCCTGAAGCTGAAGATCGCGGTCAAGGGTGCCGACGGTGTCCTTCGCAAGACGGACGACGTCGAGACCTCGGTCTACGCCCGCATGCTCGCCGAGGACGTCGTCGTCGACGGCAAGGTCATCGCGCCTGCCAACGTCGACCTCGGTGACGTCCTGATCGACGCCCTCGTGGGCGCCGGCGTCGAGGAGGTCAAGACCCGCTCGGTCCTGACCTGTGAGTCCGCGGTCGGCACCTGTGCCTTCTGCTACGGACGCTCGCTCGCCACCGGCAAGCTGGTCGACATCGGTGAGGCGGTCGGCATCATCGCCGCCCAGTCCATCGGTGAGCCCGGCACCCAGCTGACGATGCGTACCTTCCACACCGGTGGTGTGGCCGGTGACGACATCACGCAGGGTCTGCCGCGTGTCGTCGAGCTCTTCGAGGCGCGTACCCCCAAGGGTGTCGCCCCGATCTCGGAGGCCAAGGGCCGGGTCCGGATCGAGGAGACCGAGAAGACCAAGAAGCTCGTCGTCACCCCGGACGACGGCAGCGAGGAGACGGCGTTCCCGATCTCCAAGCGTGCCCGTCTCCTGGTCGGCGAGGGCGACGCGGTCGAGGTGGGCCAGAAGCTCACCGTCGGTGCCACCAACCCGCACGACGTGCTGCGGATCCTCGGTCAGCGCGCGGTCCAGGTCCACCTGGTCGGCGAGGTCCAGAAGGTCTACAACTCGCAGGGTGTGTCGATCCACGACAAGCACATCGAGATCATCATCCGGCAGATGCTGCGCCGTGTGACGATCATCGAGTCCGGCGACGCGGAGCTGCTGCCGGGCGAGCTCGTCGAGCGCTCGAAGTTCGAGACCGAGAACCGTCGTGTGGTCACCGAGGGCGGTCACCCCGCCTCCGGCCGTCCGCAGCTGATGGGTATCACCAAGGCCTCGCTCGCCACCGAGTCGTGGCTGTCGGCGGCGTCCTTCCAGGAGACGACCAGGGTTCTGACCGACGCGGCGATCAACGCCAAGTCGGACTCCCTGATCGGCCTCAAGGAGAACGTCATCATCGGTAAGCTCATCCCGGCCGGTACGGGTCTGTCCCGCTACCGCAACATCCGGGTCGAGCCGACCGAGGAGGCCAAGGCCGCGATGTACTCGGCCGTCGGCTACGACGACATCGACTACTCGCCGTTCGGCACGGGCTCCGGCCAGGCCGTTCCGCTGGAGGACTACGACTACGGTCCGTACAACCAGTAAGCGGGTCGCTCGATACGACCGAAGGGCGGTCACCCCGTTGCGTACGGGGTGGCCGCCCTTCGGCGTGCCCGGCGCGGGGTCCCGCAGTCGCGTAGCGGGCCTCCCTGGGCCTCCACGCGGTGTGCGGGACCCCGGCGGGAGGCTGGGCGGGGCCGGGGGGAGGCGGGACGCGTAGGCGTCGCCCGGGAGTCCGGCCCCCAGCCGCTCCACGAGTCCGGCGGACACCGGCCCGGCGCTGCCGGCCACGGACGCGGCCGCGTCCCGTCCCTGCCGTCCTGCGGGGCCGGGCCCGGGGCTGTGTGCGTAGGGTGTCGGCGCGCGCTTCAGGCGCCCCGCGGCTGCGGGGAGGGCGTGCCGCTGCCCGCCGGAGACAGCCGCTTCCGGCCTGCGGCCCGTCCCTCGCGCGCCCGCGGTCCGCGCTCCGCGGCATTTGTTTTGACCCAGCTCCGTGAGGTAGGTACGCTCAAGCCTTGTGCCTGGAGTGTGCCTGGGCTCGGGTGCGTGTCCTCAACCGCATGGCGAGTCCGTAAGTGGCCACTGCAATCTGCGCTTTTCCTGCCTCACGGCAGGAGCTCGCAGTGTTCGACACACCCGACCGCGTGGGTCGGAGAGTGTTCCAGGTTAGTTTCACGAACGGCACACAGAAACCGGAGAAGTAGTGCCTACGATCCAGCAGCTGGTCCGGAAGGGCCGGCAGGACAAGGTCGAGAAGAACAAGACGCCCGCGCTCGAGGGTTCGCCCCAGCGTCGTGGCGTCTGCACGCGTGTGTTCACGACCACCCCGAAGAAGCCGAACTCGGCCCTCCGTAAGGTCGCGCGTGTGCGTCTGACCTCCGGCATCGAGGTCACGGCCTACATCCCGGGTGAGGGGCACAACCTGCAGGAGCACTCCATCGTGCTCGTGCGTGGTGGCCGTGTGAAGGACCTGCCGGGTGTTCGTTACAAGATCATCCGCGGCTCTCTCGACACCCAGGGTGTCAAGAACCGCAAGCAGGCCCGCAGCCGCTACGGCGCCAAGAAGGAGAAGTAAGAATGCCTCGTAAGGGCCCCGCCCCGAAGCGCCCGGTCATCATCGACCCGGTCTACAGCTCTCCTCTTGTCACCTCGCTGATCAACAAGATCCTGCTCGACGGCAAGCGTTCCACCGCCGAGCGGATCGTGTACGGCGCCATGGAAGGCCTCCGCGAGAAGACCGGCGCTGACCCGGTCATCACGCTGAAGCGCGCGCTTGAGAACGTCAAGCCCTCGCTCGAGGTCAAGTCCCGCCGTGTCGGTGGCGCCACCTACCAGGTGCCGATCGAGGTCAAGCCCGGTCGCGCCGCCACCCTCTCGCTGCGCTGGATCGTGGGTTACTCCCGCGCCCGTCGCGAGAAGACCATGACCGAGCGCCTCATGAACGAGCTGCTCGACGCCTCCAACGGTCTTGGCGCAGCTGTCAAGAAGCGCGAGGACACCCACAAGATGGCCGAGTCGAACAAGGCCTTCGCGCACTACCGCTGGTAGTCGCTTACCCCATCGAGACCGAGAGAAGATTGAGCCAAATGGCCACCACTTCGCTTGACCTGGCCAAGGTCCGCAACATCGGGATCATGGCCCACATCGACGCGGGCAAGACGACCACCACTGAGCGGATCCTCTTCTACACCGGCGTTTCGTACAAGATCGGTGAAGTCCACGACGGCGCAGCCACGATGGACTGGATGGAGCAGGAGCAGGAGCGCGGCATCACGATCACGTCCGCCGCGACGACCTGTCACTGGCCGCTCAATGATGTTGACCACACCATCAACATCATCGACACCCCGGGTCACGTCGACTTCACCGTCGAGGTGGAGCGTTCGCTCCGCGTCCTCGACGGTGCCGTCACCGTGTTCGACGGTGTGGCGGGCGTCGAGCCGCAGTCCGAGACCGTCTGGCGTCAGGCGGACCGCTACGGCGTGCCGCGTATCTGCTTCGTCAACAAGCTCGACCGCACCGGGGCCGACTTCTTCCGTTGCGTCGACATGATCGTCCAGCGTCTCGGCGCGGTCCCGATCGTCATGCAGCTCCCCATCGGAGCGGAGGCCGACTTCCGAGGCGTCGTCGACCTCGTGACGATGAAGGCCTTCGTATACCCCGAAGAGGCCGTCAAGGGCGAGATGTACAACACCGTCGAGATCCCGGACAACCTCAAGGAGGCCGCCGAGGAATGGCGCGGCAAGCTCCTCGAGGCCGTTTCGGAGAACGACGACCAGATGATGGAGCTGTACCTCGAGGGCGTCGAGCCCACCGAGGAGCAGCTGCACGAGGCGATCCGCCGGATCACCCTCGCGTCGAAGGGCACGGCCGACTCCGTCACCGTGACTCCCGTCTTCTGTGGCACGGCGTTCAAGAACAAGGGCGTCCAGCCCCTGCTCGACGCCGTCGTCCGCTACCTGCCTTCCCCCCTGGACGTCGAGGCCATCGAGGGCCACGACGTCAAGGACCCGGAGCTGGTCATCAAGCGCAAGCCTTCGGACGACGAGCCGTTCTCCGGCCTGGCGTTCAAGATCGCGAGTGACCCGCACCTCGGCAAGCTCACCTTCGTCCGGATCTACTCCGGTCGCCTCGAGGCCGGCACCGCGGTGCTGAACTCGGTCAAGGGCAAGAAGGAGCGCATCGGCAAGATCTACCGCATGCACGCGAACAAGCGTGAGGAGATCGCGTCGGTGGGCGCCGGTGACATCGTCGCCGTCATGGGCCTGAAGCAGACCACCACGGGTGAGACGCTGTCCGACGAGAAGCACCCGGTGATCCTGGAGTCCATGGACTTCCCGGCACCGGTCATCCAGGTCGCCATCGAGCCCAAGTCCAAGGGCGACCAGGAGAAGCTGGGTGTCGCCATCCAGCGCCTCTCGGAGGAGGACCCCTCCTTCCAGGTGCACTCCGACGAGGAGACCGGCCAGACCATCATCGGTGGTATGGGCGAGCTTCACCTCGAGGTGCTCGTCGACCGCATGAAGCGCGAGTTCCGCGTCGAGGCGAACGTCGGCAAGCCCCAGGTCGCGTACCGCGAGACGATCCGCAAGACCGTCGAGCGCATCGACTACACGCACAAGAAGCAGACTGGTGGTACCGGCCAGTTCGCGAAGGTGCAGATCGCCCTCGAGCCCATCGAGGGTGGCGACGCCTCGTACGAGTTCGTCAACAAGGTCACCGGTGGCCGCATCCCCCGTGAGTACATTCCCTCGGTGGACGCGGGTGCTCAGGAAGCCATGCAGTTCGGCATCCTGGCCGGTTACGAGATGGTCGGCGTCCGCGTCACCCTTCTCGACGGTGGTTACCACGAGGTCGACTCCTCGGAGCTCGCCTTCAAGATCGCCGGTTCGCAGGCGTTCAAGGAGGGTGCCCGCAAGGCGTCCCCCGTGCTCCTCGAGCCGATGATGGCCGTCGAGGTCACCACGCCCGAGGACTACATGGGCGATGTCATCGGCGACCTCAACTCCCGCCGTGGCCAGATCCAGGCCATGGAGGAGCGCAGCGGCGCTCGCGTCGTGAAGGGCCTCGTGCCCCTCTCGGAGATGTTCGGCTACGTCGGAGACCTCCGCAGCAAGACCTCGGGTCGCGCAAGCTACTCGATGCAGTTCGACTCCTACGCCGAGGTTCCGCGGAACGTCGCCGAGGAGATCATCGCGAAGGCCAAGGGCGAGTAACTCTTCCGAGTTCACGCTTTAGGCTTGTCACCGGAGTCCGGCCGGGCATTCGTCGCAGCGCGTAAGCAACGCGGCGAATGCCCCCGGCACCGGCATTCCAGCAAAGATCACCTGGCGCCGATGAAGCAAGGCGTACAGAACCACTCAGGAGGACCCCAGTGGCGAAGGCAAAGTTCGAGCGGACTAAGCCGCACGTCAACATCGGCACCATCGGTCACATCGACCACGGTAAGACGACCCTCACGGCCGCCATTACCAAGGTGCTGCACGACGCGTACCCGGACCTGAACGAGGCCTCGGCCTTCGACCAGATCGACAAGGCTCCCGAGGAGCGCCAGCGCGGTATCACGATCTCGATCGCGCACGTCGAGTACCAGACGGAGTCGCGTCACTACGCGCACGTCGACTGCCCGGGTCACGCCGACTACATCAAGAACATGATCACGGGTGCGGCGCAGATGGACGGCGCCATTCTCGTCGTCGCCGCCACCGACGGCCCGATGCCGCAGACCAAGGAGCACGTGCTCCTGGCCCGCCAGGTCGGCGTTCCGTACATCGTCGTCGCCCTGAACAAGGCCGACATGGTGGACGACGAGGAGATCCTGGAGCTCGTCGAGCTCGAGGTCCGTGAGCTCCTCTCCGAGTACGAGTTCCCGGGCGACGACCTTCCGGTCGTCAAGGTCTCGGCGCTCAAGGCTCTTGAGGGCGACGCCGAGTGGGGCCAGACCGTTCTCGACCTGATGAAGGCCGTCGACGAGTCCATCCCGCAGCCCGAGCGTGACGTCGAGAAGCCGTTCCTCATGCCCATCGAGGACGTCTTCACGATCACCGGTCGCGGTACGGTCGTCACCGGCCGCATCGAGCGTGGTGTCCTGAAGGTCAACGAGACCGTCGACATCGTCGGTATCAAGACCGAGAAGACCACCACCACGGTCACCGGTATCGAGATGTTCCGCAAGCTGCTCGACGAGGGCCAGGCCGGTGAGAACGTCGGTCTGCTTCTTCGTGGCATCAAGCGCGAGGACGTCGAGCGCGGCCAGGTCATCATCAAGCCGGGTTCGGTCACGCCGCACACCGACTTCCAGGCCCAGGCCTACATCCTGTCGAAGGACGAGGGTGGCCGTCACACCCCCTTCTTCAACAACTACCGCCCGCAGTTCTACTTCCGTACCACGGACGTGACGGGCGTGGTGACCCTCCCCGAGGGCACCGAGATGGTCATGCCGGGTGACAACACCCTCATGGACGTCGCGCTGATCCAGCCGGTCGCCATGGAAGAGGGCCTGAAGTTCGCCATCCGTGAGGGTGGCCGGACCGTGGGCGCCGGCCAGGTCACCAAGATCATCAAGTAGTTCTCTGCTTGGTCGTCCGACCTGGTCGCTCCGCACAGAGCACCAAGAAGGGCCCCGCACCTCTCGCGAGAGAGGTGCGGGGCCCTTCCTCGTACGCGGGACGGTTCCGCTCTCTCCCCCCGCAGCTGTGATGCGAGGGGGGACCGGCACACTCGGGGCTGCCTCGGACGGCCCGGCGGCTATCCGGTCACGGCGGCCACGACCGACGTGAGGAGGGCCAGCGCCGGCTGGGCGATGTCGGCCGCACCGGAGAGGAGCTCCCTGAGGCGTTCCACGCGCAGGCGGAAGGCGCCGGCGTCGGGCTCGCCGGAGAGCGTGGCCAGGTCGTGCACCGCCTGCGCGGCCTCGTCACGTTCGGTGTCGGACAGATCGGTGCTGGACAGGGTCAGACCGAGGAGCTGCCGCAGATCATCGGCGCACAGGGTGGTTCCGTGCTGGTTCTGGAAGTCCTGGATGACGGTGTCCTGGGGGCGGTTGACGAACGTCGTGTTCTGCCCGTTGAAGTTGAAGTTCTCCGTCATCGCGGCCCCCGAAGTGAGAATGACCTTGCAGTGGTTGAGCTGATACCCGGTGTGCGGCGCGGGATTCGGTTCCAGCGCCGCGCTGATCGCCCGCTGGGCGTCCGCGACCCTGCGGAACGCCTCCTCGTCCCGGTCACGGGCGCTGCGGAGCAGGAGGTCACGCAGCACGGCCGGGCCGTCGGCCCGTGCCTCGGTCCGCAGGTCCTCGTACTCCAGCCGTCCGGGCTCGGTGCCGGGCTGTCCGCCGAGCACCTCGGCCATGCGTCCGAACAGGGTGCGGAAGTAGCGGGGAGTGGCCTCCTCCACGGGGAAGACGACCTTCTGCTTTCCCCACGGCAGGCCGGGGCGGCCGTTGAACAGGACGAGGCAGGGCAGGAGCGCGGGGTCCACCTTCAGCAGCGAGGCGATCCGGTACGCGCCCTGAGGGTCGTACGGCTGCCAGCGCAGCCACTGCAGGGACGCCAGCACCCGGTACAGCTCCGGCTCGAGGTGCTCGCGCCAGTAGCGCCGGGCCTCGGCCCACGGTGCCCGGCGTTCCACCACGAACACACGGGTGGAGGGGCCGGAGAGCGCGTCGAGATCCTCGAAGTGCGTGCGGACGTACGTCGCCAGCTCGGTGTCGACGGACGTGTAGAGCAGGACGCCCCACAGCCTGGCGCCGCTGCCGGGCGCAGCGCCGTTCATCGCCAGCTGCATGCGTTCCAGGAGCGCGGCGGGATTGGGTGAGCGGGTCAACCTGTACGCGGCCCGCGGCGGGTGTTCGATGCACAGGACGACCAGGTCGCCGTCGGCCAGGCCGTACGAATCCAGCGTGAGCCGCTCGTCGAGCGTCTCGTCCGTGGCGGGGTCCGCCAGCCGGACGCGGGGCACACGATCGGCCCAGGGATGGTCCGGATCGACTTCCCCCACGGGCTCGGCCGCACCTGTGCGCCGGCCTTCGTCCAGAGCGGCGGCCAGGCAGTCAGCCACGGTTGCCGACGGTGCCACGGACACCTCGAACGCCCTGCCCAGAGCGGCATCGTGCAGGTCCCGCCACCGCCTCGACCGGTCGTCCGCAGCCCGAGGCGGTCTTGCGAACGGCTCCAGCCCGCGCATCCGGCAAGCCGTCCGATGGCCGTAGGGGCCGTAGAAATCGGAATGGTCGCCCTCGACCACATCGATCAGCAGACGCACCTGGCTCCTCCTGTGGATGTGCGCATCAGCCCCGCGATCTCACCCGCCGTGGTCCGTGCGACAGCGGGACCAGCTCTGCCTGTCGAGGGGTGGCTCTACCGCACCGTACGCGAAGTGCGAAGGCACGGGGGCTGGTTGGGCCCGTCCGGGTGGTGGCGTCGCGGGGTGGGGCGACGGGACCGCTGGTCCCGCCGCAGGACCATCACAAGAAGGTCACGGAGTGTGCCGTCCCCTTGTTCATGATCAGGTACGCCGCATGAAGTTGCACTGACAACTTCATGGGGGAGTGGACAGAACGATGAGCACGAACACGCCGGAGGGGCCTTCCGGCCGCGGGGACGGCGCGGCTCCCGTGTCGGACGAGCAGTGGGCGGAACTGGTCCGGCAGGCGGAGGCGGGCGGGGCAGGGGCGCCGAAGGAGCCGTCGGCCCGGGCACGGATGGTCACCGCGCGGCTGCGTGCGCTGGACGAGGAGGCAGCGCGCGGTCGCCGGGGGCGGAAGGGCAAGCAGCCGGACTCCTGGCAACCGGACGGCTGGCGCACCGGTCCCGCCCGGCAGGAGGGGCACGATGGCTCCCGGAAGCGGAGACGTGCGGCAGGCGTTCTGGGAATGCTGGTCGTCGTCGGGGCCCTGGTGGTCACCATGCGGCCGAGCCTGGTGACTGAACACCTGCCCGGCGGGGACCCGTCGGCCGACACCCTGCCGCTGCCCGCCGAGACCGCACCGCCGACCGCCGCGCCCGCCGACGGGCTCGGTCCCGACAGGCCCACTGAGCAGGAGCCGTTCCGCGGCTCGCCCGCACTGCGCTGGGCGGACGGCGTGGACGGGATCGAGATCCCGGTGGCGAAGGCGTCCGGTGGGATGAGCAAGGGCCAGGTCGAGCACGCGCTGCGGGCCACCCGGCAGCTGCTCGTGGAAGCCAACCTCGATCCGGTCACGCTGCGGGGCGAGAAGCCCCGGGAAGCGCTGGAGCTGCTCGACCCCCTGCAGCAGGGGGAGCGGGAACTCCTCGAACGCTCCCTCGCGCAGCCGGATGAGGAGCACGACCCGCTGATGATGTTCACCCGGTTCGACCCGGACGAGGCACGGCTGGTGGGGGATGTCGTCAAGACCCGGGGCCGGATGACGTTCGAAGCGGGCGCTACGGGCTCGGTGGAGGTGCATGCCGACTACACCTTCGTCTATCCGCTGCTGAGGGCGGGCGGCGACGAGGTGACGCGCACGATCGTGCGTCGGCGCCTGACGACGGCGCTGCACGACCCGCAGAAGTTCGTCGCGACGCGCGACAAGCTCTCCGTCCTCAGGTCCGAGCAGAACTTCGGGAACGCCGCCTGCGAGGTGAACGACGGCTACCTGCACCCGTCCTTCCCGAGCGACGCCCCGAATCGGAGGCCCGCCGGCCAGGACGTGGATCCCTATGACCGCAGTGAGTGGCAGCCCGACGGGTCCTGCGGCACGGTCACCCGTACCTGAGGCGGGCCGGAAACGGCGATCAGCCTGCGCCGGACGGCGAGTCCACGCGGTCCTGGCATCAGCAGGATCTCTGGTGCGCGGCCCGTCGCCTCGCCCTCGCCCGAGATCTCGCGTGGAGTGATGATTCGATACCCCTCCCCCTGGTGCTGCGAGGCCCGTCGCAGGAGGTGGAGCCCGTCACGCGGCGGTGTGCAGGTCTGCCTGTTCGTGCCGGCAGCCGCGGCAATGGCCCGGGTGGCGTGAGCGGAAGGCCCGGTCGCAGCTGTCGCAGTTCTGGAGCGGGACGACGGTCACGCCGGGGCGGACGGGTGCGATTTCCCGGGACCCGGGCAGCGGTGGCGGCAGCAGCGTGCTGATGCGGTGCCGCACGAGCTTCGCCGGATGCCGCGGCGGGACGGGCAGGTCGGTGATGAGGTCCTGGCGGACGGTGTCCGGGTGGGCATCGCGTTCGAGCCAGGTGGCGACGCCGGGGGTGAGGGCCTGGACGTCGCGCTCGGAGAGCACGAGCTGCGGCGCAGGTCGGCGAGGATCGCGGCCGCGGCCCGGTGCAGCTCCGACGTCGGATCCTGGGGCCGAGGGACCGGCGAAGGCGGTGCCGTGCGTGCGGTGCGGGCCGGTACGTGGACGGGCGGGAGCAGCGGCACCGGTTCGGGTGCCAGGGCGCGCGGCGGCACCGGTTCGGGTGCTTGGGCCCGGGGCGGCGGTCCGGGTGCGGGCGTAGCAGGCGCCGCGGGGCGCCCGGTCCGCTGCCGGGGGATCGCGAGGGCGGGAGCCTCGGCGCAGGGCCGGGCAGGGCCGAGGGCCCGGACTCGTCAGACGTCGGTGAACAGGTCCTCGGCCTCCGTCGCCGAGAGCGCCCGGGCGAGCCACTCGTCGAGCACGTCGGTGTCGGTGCAGCCGTGGACGCGGTCGCTGACGTCCTGGCTGACGGAGACACCGCGCTGTTCGAGGACCCTCACCACGGCTTCGGCCAAGCCCTCTGCCTTACCTTCGGCCTTACCTTCGGCTCTGCCCTCGGCACGCAGTCGCTGCGAGGTCTCCGAGCGGAAGAATGAGAGGTCGATGGCCATGAGGTCCCTCCAGATCTGGGCGGCCGGGGTCTTTCCCAGGCCGAGTTCGGTGAGTTCGCCGAAGATGAGCGCTGTCTCTTCGTCGACGGTCTTCAATGCGGCGGCCAACGCTTTGAGTATGGCAGGCGCATTCGGATCCTTACCATGCGTAATCGCCGAGAACGCGGCGAGCGGGACATCGCGTGCCGCCGTGGAGGGATCGGTGACCGCCGGCACGTTGTGCGGGCCGAGGACCAACGGCCGGACCGTCAGTGAGGGCCACTGCGGAGGGCCGATGCGAATGGGCCGGGCGGCCCACCGCGCGGTCGCCTCGTCCTGGCAGACGACGAGCAGGACGGGCCCGATGCCGTACTTGGCGTTGAGGTGCGCCAGGTAGTAGGTCCAGCTGCTGTGCTTGGCCGGGTCCTTTCTGCCCTGGGCCTCGACGGCGAGCAGATAGCCGTCGCCGTCGGCCGTGTCGACCCGTAACAGGGTGTCGACCCGCCGTTCCAACGGCCTTGTCTCGGTGAGATCCGTAGGGAGGAGCGACACGGAGACGGGGTCGGTGAACGGGATACCGAGAGTTCTGAAAGTCCTGGTGAAGATGCCCGGGTCTTCCTGGAAGATCCGGTGCATCGCCTCGTGCGATGAATTGACCATGCCTCAGACGCTATAACCGAATCGCCCCCGGCATATGCCGAGGGCGATTCGGTTCGCTCGAAGCGGTGCCGCATCGGACTCCCGTGCGATCTCCGGCTCAGACGGAGGCGAGCGCCGTACGCAGGGTGGCGACCGCCTGGGCGATGGCGGCCTCGGCGGCGTGGGTCCCGCGCAGGGCGTCGAGCATCACGAAGTCGTGGATGACGCCCTGGTAGCGGACGGCGGTCACCGCCACCCCCGCGTCGCGGAGCTTGGCCGCGTAGGCCTCGCCCTCGTCGCGCAGGACATCGGCCTCCCCCGTGATCACCAGGGCCGGGGGCAGGCCGGTGAGCTGGTCGACGGTGGCGCGCAGCGGCGACGCGGTGATCTCGGCGCGCTGCTTCTCGTCGGTCGTGTACTGGTCCCAGAACCACTGCATGGCATCCCTGCGCAGGAAGTAGCCCTCGGCGAACTCGTGGTACGAGGGGGTGTCGAAGGCGGCATCGGTGACCGGGTAGAAGAGCACCTGGTGGGCGAAGGTGACGTCGCCGCGCTCCTTGGCCAGCAGGGTCAGGACCGTCGCCATGTTGCCGCCGACGGAGTCCCCGGCCACGGCCAGCCGTGCCGGGTCGAGCCGGTGGGCCGTGCCCTCGGTGGTGACCCAGCGGGCGACCGCGTAGCTCTGCTCCACGGCCACCGGATGGCGAGCCTCGGGGGACAGGTCGTACTCGGGGAAGACGACGGCGGCCCGGGCTCCGACGGCCAGCTCCCGCACGAGGCGGTCGTGGGTGTGGGCGTTGCCGAACACCCAGCCGGCTCCGTGGACGTAGAGCACGACGGGCAGTGGCCCGTCCACGCCCACCGGCCGGGTGATGCGGGCCCGGACGGATCCGGTCGGGCCGCCCTCGACGGTGACCCACTCCTGTGTGACCGCGGGTGCCTCGACGGGACCGGACTGCACCTCGTCCACGGCCTTGCGGCCCTCGACCGGGCCGAGGTCGAACAGGTACGGAGGGTTCGCCGTGGCCTCGGCGAAGGCGGCGGCCGCGGGTTCCAGTACGACCGGACGAGGGGTGAACTGCTCGGACATGGCGGGCTCCTCGGGCAGGGGCGGGGTGTCCACCCGAAGCGGTGGACGGAAACCAAATCATAGTGCTCGACTAAGTCGCGCACAACTTAATCGAGCGCGAAGTGATCGCGGGTACCCGAAGAAGTAGAGTGGGTCGTCATCGCCTCCAGGGGCCTGCATTCGGCCGAAGTCAGGAGCCCGTCCCATGGCCGCCACCGCGAACACCCCGCCCGCCCAGGGCTCGCTCCAACTGCGGGATCAGCTCTGCTTCGCCCTCTACGCCGCCTCGCGGGCGGTCACGGCGCGCTACCGCCCCCTGCTGGACGAGCTGGGTCTCACCTACCCGCAGTACCTGGTGATGCTCGTCCTGTGGGAGCGTGACGCCGTCTCCGTGCGGGATCTGGGCGGCGCGCTGCAGCTGGAGTCGAGCACGCTCTCGCCGCTCCTGAAGCGCCTGGAGGCCAACGGACTGGTCCGGCGTGAACGGCGGGCGGACGACGAGCGCTCGGTGGCGGTGCGGCTTACCGAGGCCGGCGCGGACCTGCGGGAACGGGCGCGAGCGGTACCCCTGGCCATCGGCGACGCGATGGGCCTGACGCCCGAACAGGACGCCACCGCAAAGCAGTTGCTCCGACTGCTGACCGAGAACGTCACCCGCGGCTGACCGGCGCGAGGGCGGCGGCGGGGTGGTGTGCGACCGGGCCTGGAGGGCCTCGAAACGCGCTCGCGTTTGACCGCTCCCTCGCGGGGGGTAAGATCCTCCGCCCGATTGGCCAGGCTCACGCCCCGTATGGCACACTAGCCAGGTTGCTCGGTTGAGTGTCAATGCTGCGCGCCTCCCGCCGGGAGGACCGGAAGCGAGTCCCACAGTACTCGTCGGCCCCATGGGCCGGACGTACGGGAATCTTCCGGGAAGCGTCAGTGGGGCACTGACCAGGCGCCCGGTGGGGTTTCACCCCCGGCAGCGCGGTTTCGGCCCGCACCCCCTTGGTTGGGATTTCCTTCGGGAAATTTTCGTAGAGGGGATGCGACACGCCCGACCGCGTGGGTCGGAGGTGGAGTTACGAGAACTCCCGGGTTCCAGAGCGTTATGAGAGACAGGACTACTAGTAGCCATGGCGGGACAGAAGATCCGCATCCGGCTCAAGGCCTACGACCACGAGGTCATCGATTCCTCGGCGAAGAAGATCGTCGAGACGGTGACGCGCACTGGTGCGTCGGTCGCGGGCCCGGTGCCGCTGCCCACTGAGAAGAACGTGTACTGCGTCATCAAGTCGCCGCACAAGTACAAGGACTCGCGCGAGCACTTCGAGATGCGCACGCACAAGCGCCTCATCGACATCCTCGACCCCACGCCGAAGACGGTTGACTCGCTCATGCGCCTCGACCTGCCGGCGGGCGTCGACATCGAGATCAAGCTCTGAGGTGACGCGCGAGATGGCTAAGAACATTAAGGGCGTCCTGGGCGAGAAGCTCGGCATGACCCAGGTCTGGGACGAGAACAACCGGGTTGTCCCGGTGACCGTCGTCAAGGCCGGGCCGTGTGTCGTGACCCAGGTCCGCACCAACGACAGCGACGGCTACGAGTCGGTCCAGATCGCCTTCGGCGAGATCGACCCGCGCAAGGTGAACAAGCCCCTCAAGGGCCACTTCGCCAAGGCCGACGTGACCCCGCGCCGCCACCTGGTGGAGCTCCGCACCCCTGACGCCAGCGAGTACACGCTGGGCCAGGAGGTCACTGCCGAGGTGTTCGAGTCCGGCGTCAAGGTCGACGTCACGGGCAAGAGCAAGGGCAAGGGCTTCGCCGGTGTCATGAAGCGTCACAACTTCAAGGGCCTCGGCGCCGGCCACGGCGTCCAGCGCAAGCACCGTTCCCCCGGTTCGATCGGTGGCTGCGCCACCCCTGGGCGTGTCTTCAAGGGCATGCGCATGGCCGGCCGGATGGGCAACGAGCGCGTCACCACCCAGAACCTGACCATCCACGCGGTTGACGCGGAGAAGGGTCTGCTGCTCATCAAGGGCGCAGTCCCCGGTCCGAACGGCGGCCTCGTCCTGGTCCGTACCGCGGCCAAGGGGGCTTGAGGTAATGAGCACCATTGACATCCTTTCGCCGGCAGGCGACAAGGCCGGTACCGTCGAGCTCCCTGCGGAGATCTTCGACGCGAAGACCAGCGTTCCGCTGATCCACCAGGTCGTTGTCGCACAGCTGGCAGCTGCCCGTCAGGGCACGCACAAGACCAAGCGTCGCGGCGAAGTCCGTGGTGGTGGCCGCAAGCCTTACCGCCAGAAGGGCACCGGCCGCGCCCGCCAGGGTTCGACCCGCGCGCCGCAGTTCGCAGGCGGTGGCGTCGTCCACGGCCCGCAGCCGCGCGACTACTCGCAGCGCACCCCGAAGAAGATGAAGGCCGCCGCCCTGCGCGGTGCCCTCTCCGACCGGGCGCGTCACTCCCGCATCCACGTCGTCACCGGCGTGGTCGAGGGTGGAGTTTCCACGAAGGCCGCCAAGACGCTGTTCGGCAAGATCTCGGAGCGCGCCAACCTGCTCCTGGTCGTCGACCGCGCCGACGAGGCCGCGTGGCTGTCCGCACGCAACCTGCCCCAGGTGCACATCCTGGAGCCGGGCCAGCTGAACACGTACGACGTGATCGTCTCTGACGACGTGGTCTTCACCCAGGCCGCCTTCGAGTCCTTCGTGTCTGGCCCCCAGACCGCTGAGACCGAAGGGAGCGACGCCTGATGAGCGAGGCGACCGTTACCAGCACCATCACGAGCAAGACGTACTCGGACCCGCGTGACGTTCTCGTCAAGCCGGTCGTGTCCGAGAAGAGCTACGCGCTGCTCGACGAGAACAAGTACACGTTCATCGTCGCGCCCGGCTCCAACAAGACCCAGATCAAGCAGGCCGTGGAAGCGGTCTTCTCGGTCAAGGTCACCGGGGTCAACACGATCAACCGGCAGGGCAAGCGCAAGCGGACCAAGACCGGCTTCGGCAAGCGCGCTGACACCAAGCGCGCCATCGTGACCCTCGCCGAGGGCGACCGTATCGACATCTTCGGCGGCCCGACCTCCTAGTGAGGTCGAGTCGTCCGGAATCGGACGAGGACTGAGAAATGGGTATCCGCAAGTACAAGCCGACGACCCCGGGCCGTCGTGGCTCCAGCGTCGCCGACTTTGTCGAGATCACGCGGTCCACGCCGGAGAAGTCGCTGGTCCGCCCCCTGCACAGCAAGGGCGGCCGTAACAACGCCGGTCGTGTGACCGTTCGCCACCAGGGCGGTGGCCACAAGCGCGCCTACCGCGTGATCGACTTCCGTCGTCACGACAAGGACGGCGTGCCGGCCAAGGTCGCGCACATCGAGTACGACCCGAACCGCACCGCGCGCATCGCGCTGCTGCACTACGCGGACGGCGAGAAGCGTTACATCGTCGCCCCGCGTGGCCTGTCGCAGGGTGACCGCGTCGAGAACGGTCCGACCGCAGACATCAAGCCGGGCAACAACCTGGCGCTGCGCAACATCCCGGTCGGTACGACCATCCACGCCATCGAGCTGCGGCCCGGCGGCGGCGCGAAGTTCGCCCGTTCCGCGGGTGCCTCCGTGCAGCTGCTGGCGAAGGAGGGCACGATGGCCCACCTTCGTATGCCTTCCGGAGAGATCCGGCTGGTCGACGCCCGCTGCCGCGCCACCATCGGTGAGGTCGGCAACGCCGAGCAGTCGAACATCAACTGGGGCAAGGCCGGCCGCATGCGCTGGAAGGGCGTCCGCCCGACCGTCCGCGGTGTCGCGATGAACCCGGTTGACCACCCGCACGGTGGTGGTGAAGGCAAGACCTCCGGTGGACGTCACCCGGTCTCGCCGTGGGGTCAGAAGGAGGGTCGTACTCGCTCGCCGAAGAAGGCATCGAGCAAGTACATCGTCCGCCGCCGCAAGACGAACAAGAAGCGCTAGGAGCGGGTTTAGATGCCGCGCAGTCTCAAGAAGGGGCCCTTCGTCGACGGCCACCTCATCAAGAAGGTGGACGTACAGAACGAGGCAGGCACCAAGAACGTCATCAAGACCTGGTCCCGTCGCTCGATGATCATCCCGGCCATGCTGGGTCACACCATCGCGGTGCACAACGGCAAGATCCACGTCCCGGTGTTCGTCACCGAGTCGATGGTCGGCCACAAGCTCGGCGAGTTCTCGCCGACTCGCACCTTCCGCGGCCACGTCAAGGACGACCGGAAGTCGAAGCGCCGCTAGCGCGGGGTGGAAACGACTATGACTCACACCGAAGGGACAACCATGGAAGCCAGGGCCCAGGCGCGGTACATCCGCGTCACGCCCATGAAGGCCCGCCGAGTGGTGGACCTCATCCGTGGCATGGATGCCACGGAGGCTCAGGCGGTCCTGCGTTTCGCCCCGCAGGCCGCGAGCGTGCCGGTTGGCAAGGTGCTTGACAGCGCCATCGCCAACGCTGCACACAACTACGACCACCCTGACGCCTCTTCGCTGGTCATCAGCGAGGCGTACGTGGACGAGGGCCCGACCCTGAAGCGGTTCCGTCCGCGTGCTCAGGGCCGTGCCTACCGGATCCGTAAGCGGACCAGCCACATCACCGTGGTCGTCAGCAGCAAGGAAGGAACCCGGTAATGGGCCAGAAGGTTAACCCGCATGGGTTCCGGCTCGGCATTACCACGGACTTCAAGTCCCGTTGGTACGCCGACAAGCTGTACAAGGACTACGTCAAGGAAGACGTTGCCATTCGTCGCATGATGACGAAGGGCATGGAGCGTGCCGGCATCTCGAAGGTCGAGATCGAGCGCACCCGCGACCGCGTCCGCGTCGACATCCACACCGCCCGCCCGGGCATCGTCATCGGCCGCCGCGGCGCCGAGGCCGACCGCATCCGTGGCGAGCTGGAGAAGCTGACCGGCAAGCAGGTCCAGCTGAACATCCTCGAGGTCAAGAACCCCGAGGTGGACGCTCAGCTGGTGGCCCAGGCCGTCGCCGAGCAGCTCTCCTCCCGCGTCTCCTTCCGTCGTGCCATGCGTAAGAGCATGCAGAGCACGATGAAGGCCGGCGCCAAGGGCATCAAGATCCAGTGCGGTGGCCGCCTCGGCGGCGCCGAGATGTCCCGCTCGGAGTTCTACCGCGAGGGCCGTGTGCCCCTGCACACGCTCCGCGCGAACGTCGACTACGGCTTCTTCGAGGCCAAGACGACCTTCGGCCGCATCGGCGTGAAGGTCTGGATCTACAAGGGCGACGTCAAGAACATCGCCGAGGTTCGCGCCGAGAACGCCGCGGCCCGCGCCGGTAACCGTCCGGCTCGTGGCGGCACTGACCGCCCGGCCGGCCGCGGTGGCCGTGGTGGCGAGCGTGGCGGCCGCGGCCGCAAGCCGCAGCAGTCCGCGCCGGCAGCGGAGGCCCCCAAGGCCGACGCTCCCGCCGCCGCTGCTCCGGCTGAGAGCACCGGAACGGAGGCCTGACCGAAATGCTGATCCCCCGTAGGGTCAAGCACCGCAAGCAGCACCACCCGAAGCGCAGCGGTATGTCCAAGGGTGGCACGCAGGTTGCGTTCGGCGAGTACGGCATCCAGGCGCTGACCCCGGCGTACGTGACGAACCGCCAGATCGAGGCAGCTCGTATCGCGATGACCCGCCACATCAAGCGTGGCGGCAAGGTCTGGATCAACATCTACCCGGACCGCCCCCTGACGAAGAAGCCCGCCGAGACCCGCATGGGTTCCGGTAAGGGTTCTCCCGAGTGGTGGATCGCGAACGTCAAGCCCGGTCGGGTGATGTTCGAGCTGTCCTACCCGAACGAGAAGATTGCTCGTGAGGCGCTCACCCGCGCTGCTCACAAGCTTCCGATGAAGTGCCGGATCGTTCGGCGCGAGGCAGGTGAGTCGTGATGTCGGCCGGTACCAAGGCGTCCGAGCTGCGCGAGCTGGGCAACGAGGAGCTCCTCAACAAGCTCCGCGAGGCCAAGGAAGAGCTGTTCAACCTCCGCTTCCAGGCGGCGACGGGGCAGCTCGAGAACCACGGTCGGCTCAAGTCCGTCCGTAAGGACATCGCCCGGATCTACACCCTGATGCGCGAGCGCGAGCTGGGCATCGAGACGGTGGAGAGCGCCTGATGAGCGAGAAGACTGTGACTGAGACCAACACTGACCGCGGTTTCCGCAAGACCCGTGAGGGTCTCGTCGTCAGCGACAAGATGGACAAGACCGTCGTCGTCGCCGTCGAGGACCGCGTGAAGCACGCGCTGTACGGCAAGGTCATCCGCCGTACGAACAAGCTCAAGGCCCACGACGAGCAGAACGCTGCAGGCGTCGGCGACCGCGTCATCATCATGGAGACGCGTCCGCTGTCCGCCACGAAGCGCTGGCGCATCGTCGAGATCCTCGAGAAGGCCAAGTAATCCCTGAGGGGGTCTCCCCTCAGGCCAGTTCCGCCAGGCTCGGCGGGGACTCCCTCACCGGAGTCCCCGCCGGGAACCGGCAGACGATCAGGAGATAGACGTGATCCAGCAGGAGTCGCGACTGCGCGTCGCCGACAACACGGGTGCGAAGGAAATTCTCACCATCCGTGTTCTCGGTGGCTCGGGTCGCCGCTACGCGGGCATCGGTGACGTCATCGTCGCCACCGTCAAGGACGCGATCCCCGGTGGCAACGTGAAGAAGGGTGACGTCGTCAAGGCCGTCATCGTTCGCACCGTCAAGGAGCGTCGTCGTCAGGATGGCTCGTACATCCGCTTCGACGAGAACGCCGCTGTCATTCTCAAGAACGACGGCGACCCCCGCGGCACCCGTATCTTCGGCCCCGTGGGCCGAGAGCTGCGCGAGAAGAAGTTCATGAAGATCATCTCGCTCGCGCCGGAGGTGCTGTAAGCATGAAGATCAAGAAGGGCGACCTGGTTCAGGTCATCACCGGTAAGGACAAGGGCAAGCAGGGCAAGGTCATCGTCGCCTTCCCCGCCCAGGACCGTGTCCTCGTCGAGGGTGTCAACCGGGTCAAGAAGCACACCAAGGCCGGTCAGACGGCTCGCGGCTCGCAGACCGGTGGCATTGTCACCACCGAGGCCCCGATTCACGTCAGCAACGTTCAGCTGGTCGTGGAGAAGGACGGCAACAAGGTCGTCACCCGCGTCGGCTACCGCTTCGACGACGAGGGCAAGAAGATCCGCGTTGCCAAGCGGACCGGTGAGGACATCTGATGACTGCCACCACTGCGCCGCGTCTCAAGACGCGCTACCGCGAGGAAATCGCCGGAAAGCTGCGTGAGGAGTTCTCGTACGAGAACGTCATGCAGATCCCCGGTCTGGTCAAGATCGTGGTCAACATGGGTGTGGGCGACGCCGCCCGCGACTCCAAGCTGATCGACGGTGCCGTCAAGGACCTCACCACGATCACCGGTCAGAAGCCGGCCGTCACCAAGGCCCGCAAGTCGATCGCGCAGTTCAAGCTGCGCGAGGGGCAGCCGATCGGCTGCCACGTCACCCTCCGTGGTGACCGCATGTGGGAGTTCCTGGACCGTACGCTGTCGCTCGCGCTTCCGCGTATCCGTGACTTCCGCGGCCTGTCGCCCAAGCAGTTCGACGGCCGTGGCAACTACACCTTCGGTCTCACGGAGCAGGTCATGTTCCACGAGATCGACCAGGACAAGATCGACCGGGTCCGGGGCATGGACATCACCGTGGTCACCACGGCGACCAACGACGACGAGGGTCGTGCCCTGCTTCGTCACCTCGGCTTCCCGTTCAAGGAGAACTGACCGTGGCGAAGAAGGCTCTGATCGCTAAGGCCGCCCGTAAGCCGAAGTTCGGCGTGCGCGGGTACACCCGCTGCCAGCGCTGCGGCCGGCCCCACTCCGTCTACCGCAAGTTCGGCCTGTGCCGCGTGTGCCTTCGTGAGATGGCTCACCGTGGCGAGCTGCCGGGCGTGACCAAGAGCTCCTGGTAACTCTCCTTCGCCCCCAGGGGCGTTGGGAGAACCAGAAAGCTCTCGGTAAGTATCTGGTCGGCAGGAGCCCCGCTCTTCATGCCGTAGGCTTGAAGGGTTGGGCGCCTGCCGCCCTGACCGACTTACTACGCCGTAGGTCCCCGCACCGCACCCGTCCCGCCACAGAGTGGGGAGAGGGATGGCGCATACAGGAAACCCCGGCGAGAGAGGCCGAAGGCCAACTCATGACCATGACTGATCCCATCGCAGACATGCTCACGCGTCTGCGTAACGCGAACTCGGCGTATCACGACGATGTCGCCATGCCGCACAGCAAGATCAAGTCGCACATCGCGGAGATCCTCCAGCAGGAGGGCTTCATCACCGGCTGGAAGGTCGAGGACGCCGAGGTCGGCAAGAGCCTCGTCCTGGAGCTGAAGTTCGGGCCCAACCGCGAGCGTTCGATCGCCGGCATCAAGCGCATTTCGAAGCCGGGTCTGCGTGTATACGCAAAGTCCACCAATCTGCCGAAGGTTCTGGGCGGCCTGGGCGTGGCGATCATCTCCACGTCCCACGGTCTCCTGACCGGCCAGCAGGCCAGCAAGAAGGGCGTAGGTGGGGAAGTCCTCGCCTACGTCTGGTAGTCGGGAACGGAGGAATAGCTCATGTCGCGAATCGGCAAGCTCCCCATCCAGGTTCCCGCCGGTGTGGACGTCACCATCGATGGCCGCACGGTCGCGGTGAAGGGCCCCAAGGGTTCCCTCTCGCACACCGTCGCCGCGCCGATCGAGGTCACCAAGGGTGAGGACGGCGTGCTCAACGTCGTCCGCCCGAACGACGAGCGTCAGAACAAGGCCCTCCACGGCCTGTCCCGCACGCTGGTGGCGAACATGATCACCGGTGTGACCCAGGGATACAGCAAGGCGCTCGAGATCAGCGGTGTCGGTTACCGCGTCCAGGCGAAGGGCTCCAACCTGGAGTTCGCCCTGGGCTACAGCCACCCGATCCTCATCGAGGCTCCGGATGGCATCACCTTCAAGGTCGAGTCGCCCACGAAGCTCAGCGTCGAGGGCATCGACAAGCAGAAGGTCGGCGAGGTAGCCGCCAACATCCGCAAGCTGCGGAAGCCCGACCCGTACAAGGCCAAGGGCGTCAAGTACGCGGGCGAGGTCATCCGCCGCAAGGTCGGAAAGGCTGGTAAGTAGCCATGGCATACGGTGTGAAGATCGCCAAGGGCGACGCCTACAAGCGTGCCGCTCTCAAGCGGCGCCACATCCGCGTCCGCAAGCACATCTCCGGTTCGCCGGAGCGTCCGCGCTTGGTTGTGACGCGTTCCAACCGCCACATGGTGGCTCAGGTCATCGACGACATCGCGGGCCACACGCTCGCGTCGGCGTCGACCCTGGATGCCTCCATCCGCGGCGGCGAGGGTGACAAGAGCACCCTGGCCAAGCAGGTCGGCGCACTTGTCGCCGAGCGTGCCAAGGCCGCAGGCGTCGAGGCCGTCGTCTTTGACCGCGGTGGCAACCAGTACGCCGGGCGGATTGCCGCTCTGGCTGACGCCGCCCGTGAAGCCGGGCTGAAGTTCTAAGCCCCGGTTCCTACGCACAGCGGACGTAACAGAGAGAGGTAAATCCAATGGCTGGACCCCAGCGCCGCGGAAGCGGTGCCGGTGGCGGCGAGCGGCGGGACCGGAAGGGCCGTGACGGTGGCGCCAGCGCCGCCGAGAAGACCGCGTACGTCGAGCGCGTCGTCGCGATCAACCGCGTCGCCAAGGTTGTGAAGGGTGGTCGTCGCTTCAGCTTCACCGCGCTGGTCGTGGTGGGCGATGGTGACGGCACCGTCGGTGTCGGATACGGCAAGGCCAAGGAAGTTCCCGCGGCCATCGCCAAGGGCGTTGAAGAGGCCAAGAAGAGCTTCTTCAAGGTTCCGCGTATCCAGGGCACCATCCCTCACCCGATCCAGGGCGAGAAGGCTGCGGGCGTCGTTCTGCTCAAGCCCGCTTCCCCCGGTACCGGTGTGATCGCGGGTGGCCCGGTGCGCGCCGTTCTGGAGTGCGCCGGCGTTCACGACATCCTGTCGAAGTCGCTCGGTTCCTCGAACCCGATCAACATCGTGCACGCGACCGTGGCGGCCCTCCAGGGCCTGCAGCGTCCCGAGGAGATCGCGGCTCGCCGTGGTCTGCCCCTCGAGGACGTCGCCCCCGCGGCTCTGCTTCGTGCACGTGCGGGAGCGGGTGCGTAATGGCTCGCCTCAAGATCACGCAGACGAAGTCGTACATCGGCAGCAAGCAGAACCACCGCGACACCCTGCGTTCGCTCGGGCTCAAGCGCCTGAACGACTCGGTTGTCAAGGAGGACCGCCCCGAGTTCCGCGGAATGGTGCACACCGTCCGCCACCTCGTGACGGTTGAGGAGGTTGACTGACATGGCGGAGAACAGCCCGCTGAAGGCCCACAACCTCCGGCCTGCCCCGGGCGCCAAGACCGCCAAGACCCGTGTGGGTCGTGGTGAGGCGTCCAAGGGTAAGACCGCAGGCCGTGGTACCAAGGGTACGAAGGCTCGTTACCAGGTTCCGGAGCGCTTCGAGGGTGGCCAGATGCCCCTCCACATGCGTCTCCCGAAGCTCAAGGGCTTCAAGAACCCGTTCCGCACGGAGTACCAGGTCGTGAACCTGGACAAGCTCGCGACGCTCTACCCCGAGGGTGGAGAGGTCACGGTGGCCGACCTGGTCGCCAAGGGCGCTGTGCGCAACAACCAGCTCGTCAAGGTCCTCGGACAGGGCGAGATCTCCGTGGCACTGCAGGTTTCGGTTGACGCCGTTTCCGGCTCCGCCAAGGAGAAGATCGCCGCTGCCGGCGGCACCGTCACCGAACTCGTCTGAGACAACACGGACAATTCGGTGGTCTGAACATCCGACCGGGGATGCCTCTCATATGGGGCATCCCCGGTTGGTCGTTCCTAGGGGGGCATGTCCGCCGGTAAGGTGGCGTCCACTGTTGCTGTGGTAAGTCCTGGGCGAACGTCCGGGGCCCTTTGACTGTTACGTAATCGTCGATCCTCAAGACCGTCACCTCTACGCATTGCGCGGGGGTCGCAGGAGGCACCGTGCTCACCGCGTTCGCCCGGGCGTTCAAGACGCCCGACCTGCGCAAGAAGCTGCTCTTCACGCTCGGCATCATCGTGCTCTACCGTCTCGGGGCGCACATTCCCGTCCCGGGGGTGAGCTACGAGAACGTCCAGATTTGTGTTGATCAGGCCAGCAAGGGCAACAACAGCCTGTTCGGTCTGGTGAACATGTTCAGCGGTGGTGCACTGCTGCAGATCACGATCTTCGCGCTCGGAATCATGCCGTACATCACGGCCAGCATCATTCTTCAGCTGCTGACCGTCGTCATCCCCCGACTCGAAGCCCTCAAGAAGGAGGGGCAGTCGGGCACGGCCAAGATCACGCAGTACACGCGTTACCTGACCGTGGCGCTCGCCATCCTCCAGGGCACCGGCCTGGTGGCGACCGCCCGCAGCGGGGCGCTGTTCAGCGGCTGCCCCGTCGCCGACCAGATCGTGCCGAACCAGTCGATCTTCACGACCGTCGTCATGGTCGTCACCATGACCGCGGGAACCGCCGCCGTCATGTGGCTCGGTGAGATCATCACCGACCGCGGCATCGGTAACGGCATGTCGATCCTCATGTTCATCTCGATCGCCGCCAGCTTCCCGGGCGCTCTCTGGGCCATCAAGGAGAGCGGCAAGCTCGCCGACGGCTGGATCGAGTTCATCACGGTCATCCTGATCGGCTTCGTGATGGTCGGCCTCGTCGTCTTCGTCGAGCAGGCCCAGCGCCGTGTTCCGGTGCAGTACGCGAAGCGGATGATCGGGCGCCGGTCTTACGGCGGTACGTCCACGTACATCCCGCTGAAGGTGAACCAGGCGGGTGTGATTCCCGTCATCTTCGCTTCTTCGCTGCTCTACATCCCGGCTCTGATCGTCCAGTTCTCCAACTCCACTGCGGGCTGGGCGACCTGGATCCAGGACCACTTCGTCAAGGGCGACCACCCGTACTACATCGCGACGTACTTCCTGTTGATCGTGTTCTTCGCCTTCTTCTATGTGGCGATTTCGTTCAACCCCGAGGAAGTCGCCGACAACATGAAGAAGTATGGTGGCTTCATCCCGGGTATCCGGGCCGGTCGACCTACTGCCGAGTATCTGAGCTACGTGCTCAACAGGATCACTTGGCCGGGCTCGCTGTACCTGGGCCTGATCGCTCTGGTGCCGACGATGGCGTTGGCAGGCTTCGGCGGTGCGAACCAGAACTTCCCGTTCGGCGGGACGAGCATCCTGATCATCGTGGGTGTGGGTCTGGAAACCGTGAAGCAGATCGAGAGTCAGCTCCAGCAGCGCAATTACGAAGGGTTCCTCCGCTGATGCGAATCGTCCTCGTCGGGCCGCCCGGTGCCGGCAAGGGAACGCAGGCTGCGTACCTTGCCAAGAATCTCTCGATTCCGCACATCTCCACGGGCGACCTCTTCCGCGCCAACATCAGCCAGGGCACGGACCTTGGCAAGCAGGCCCGCGCCTACATGGACGCGGGACAGCTGGTGCCGGACGAAGTCACCATCGCGATGGCCAAGGACCGCATGGCCCAGCCGGACGCCGTGAACGGCTTCCTGCTGGACGGCTTTCCGCGCAACGTGGGCCAGGCCGAGGCGCTGGACGAGACGCTCCGGAGCGAGAGCGTCAAGCTGGACGCGGTGCTCGACCTGGAGGTCCCCGAGGACGAGGTGGTCAAGCGCATCGCGGGCCGCCGCATCTGCCGCAACGACAGCGCTCACGTGTTCCACGTGACGTACAACCCGCCGAAGTCCGACGGCGTCTGCGACGCCTGCGGTGGCGAGCTGTACCAGCGCGACGACGACAGCGAAGAGACCGTGCGCACGCGGCTCGAGGTCTACCACACGCAGACCGAGCCGATCATCGACTACTACCGGGCCCAGGGCCTGGTGGTCACGATCTCCGCGCTCGGCAAGGTCACGGACGTGACCGAGCGGGCCATGGAGGCTCTTCGGAGCTCCGACGAGGGCTGAGCCCTCCCGTTCCACCACTGCGGCCGGCCGCGGCGCCTCTGGGCGTCGCGGCCGACTGTTTGCGCCGTATCGTGGAGTACGGCTTCAACCGTTCACCTTCGTACGCAGAGAGGCGCCGAGCAATGGTGCAGATCAAGACCCCCGAGCAGATCGCGAAGATGCGCGAGGCGGGCCTGGTGGTCGCTGCCATTCACGCCGCCACGCGCGAGGCGGCCGTGCCCGGAGCCACCACGAAGGATCTGGACGAGGTCGCGCGCAAGGTGATCGCCGATCACGGCGCGAAGTCGAACTTCCTGGGGTACGGCGGATTCCCGGCGACGATCTGCACCTCGGTCAACGAGGTCGTCGTGCACGGCATCCCGGACGAGAAGACCGTGCTCAAGGACGGCGACATCATCTCGATCGACGCTGGCGCGATCATCGACGGGTGGCACGGCGACGCCGCGTACACCGCCTTCGTGGGCACCGGTCACGCTCCGGAGCTCGTCGAGCTCTCCCGGGTGACCGAGGAGTCCATGTGGGCCGGGATCGCCGCGATGAAGGTGAACAACCGGCTCGTCGACATCTCGAAGGCCATCGAGTCCTACATCCGCCGCCAGCCCCGGCCGGCCACCGGGAAGTACGGGATCATCGAGGACTACGGCGGCCACGGCATCGGCACCGAGATGCACATGGACCCGCACCTGCTGAACTACGTCTCCCGCAAGCGAGGCAAGGGCATCAAGCTGGTTCCGGGCGTCTGCCTGGCGATTGAGCCGATGGTCTCGCTGGGTACGGCGCAGACGAAGGTCCTCGCCGACGAGTGGACGGTCCTCACGACGGACGGGACCTGGTCCTCGCACTGGGAGCACTCGATCGCGCTCACGGAGCAGGGGCCGCTCGTCCTGACCGCGCCGGACTGCGGGCGGGCGAGGCTCGCCCAGTACGGGGTGGAAGCGGCGCCGGACCCGCTGGGCTGAGATCCCGCCCGCTCGGGGCGGCCCCGCGGACGCAGTCCCGCGGGGCCGCCCCGCGGCGTGCCGGGGGTGCCCCCGGCGGCGGCCCTCCAGGACTGGGCCCGGCGTGGATGTCTAAGGATCAGTCCACGTGGGCAAACTTGACGGATTCGTCTTTTGGAGTCCGCTGACGTAGACTGACTCGTCGGCTCTCGTGCATCCGTGTGTCCGCATGCGGCAGTGTGACAGTCGATCAAGGTAGCCGATTCGAAGGGCGAAGCGTGGCCAAGAAGCAAGGTGCCATCGAAATTGAGGGCACCGTGATCGAGTCCCTCCCGAACGCCATGTTCAAGGTGGAACTCCAGAACGGTCACAAGGTCCTCGCGCACATCAGTGGCAAGATGCGGATGCACTACATCCGTATCCTCCCGGATGACCGGGTCGTGGTGGAGCTGTCTCCGTACGACCTGACGCGTGGCCGGATCGTCTACCGGTACAAGTAGATCTTGCCGCCACCGCTGCTACGGCGCGGTGAGGGCACTGACCCGGAGAACCTGACATCCCATGAAGGTCAAGCCGAGCGTCAAGAAGATCTGCGACAAGTGCAAGGTGATCCGCCGTCACGGCCGGGTCATGGTCATCTGCGACAACCTGCGCCACAAGCAGCGCCAGGGCTGACGCACGACCACCTGCATCTCGCAGCTCTTCGCGCGACGCACGTAAACGTACATACGCAGTGCCCGTCCACGCTTCGGCTGACGACACCTCCGGCGGGGGCCGGGGACCCGGGCGTACCATCTCCTCCTTCACGGATGAGGTCGGCGTTCGGGAGTGGTGCTGCGGAAGACCCCCGAAATAACAACTGGAGCCATTGAATGGCACGCGTTTCAGGTGTTGACATCCCGCGCGAAAAGCGCGTGGAGGTTGCCCTCACCTACGTCTTCGGCATCGGGCGTACCCGGTCCAAGGAGATCCTCGCCACCACTGGCGTGGACCCCAACGCCCGCGTTCGTGACCTGGCCGAAGAGGACCTGGTCAAGATCCGCGAGTACGTGGACGCCAACCTCCGCACCGAGGGTGACCTTCGCCGCGAGATCCAGGGCGACATCCGCCGCAAGATCGAGATCGGCTGCTACCAGGGCATCCGGCACCGTCGCGGTCTGCCGGTCCACGGTCAGCGCACCAGCACGAACGCGCGTACCCGCAAGGGCCCGCGTCGCGCCATCGCCGGTAAGAAGAAGCCGGGCAAGAAGTAGTCCTCAGCGGACGCACTGCGGGCGTCCGGGCCACCGGATCTTCGCAGCAACCAGCGGTCTTCGCTGTAGGACCGATCACCTCCCCTCTCCATCTGGAGTAAAGACATGCCCCCCAAGGGTCGTCAGGGCGCAGCCAAGAAGGTGCGTCGCAAGGAAAAGAAGAACGTCGCTCACGGGCACGCCCACATCAAGAGCACGTTCAACAACACCATCGTCTCGATCACGGACCCCTCGGGCAACGTGATCTCCTGGGCCTCCGCCGGCCACGTCGGCTTCAAGGGCTCGCGCAAGTCCACCCCCTTCGCCGCGCAGATGGCCGCCGAGTCGGCCGCCCGCCGCGCGCAGGAGCACGGCATGCGCAAGGTCGACGTCTTCGTGAAGGGTCCGGGCTCCGGCCGCGAGACCGCGATCCGCTCCCTCCAGGCCACGGGCCTCGAGGTCGGTTCGATCCAGGACGTCACCCCGACGCCGCACAACGGCTGCCGTCCGCCGAAGCGTCGCCGCGTCTGATCCGTCACGGCCGGTGACGGCCGTGCGTCAGTAGCGTGGGATCCGGGCGGTATGTCCCTTCGGGGGCGTGCCGCCCGTATCCTTGTTTCATCTGTCGGGCATCAAATAGTGGGTGCCCACGACTGAAGGATTCCTCCATGCTTATCGCTCAGCGTCCGTCGCTGACCGAAGAGGTCGTCGACGAGTTCCGCTCCCGGTTCGTGATCGAGCCGCTGGAGCCGGGCTTCGGTTACACCCTCGGCAACTCCCTGCGTCGCACGCTCCTCTCCTCGATCCCCGGTGCCGCTGTCACCAGCATCCGGATCGACGGGGTCCTGCACGAGTTCACCACCGTGCCGGGCGTCAAGGAGGACGTCACCGACCTCATCCTCAACATCAAGCAGCTGGTCGTCTCCTCGGAGCACGACGAGCCGGTCGTGATGTACCTGCGCAAGCAGGGTCCCGGCCTGGTCACCGCTGCTGACATCGCCCCGCCGGCCGGCGTCGAGGTCCACAACCCGGACCTGGTCCTGGCCACGCTGAACGGCAAGGGCAAGCTGGAGATGGAGCTGACCGTCGAGCGCGGTCGCGGCTACGTCTCCGCCGTCCAGAACAAGCAGGTGGGCCAGGAGATCGGCCGCATTCCGGTCGACTCCATCTACTCCCCGGTGCTCAAGGTCACGTACAAGGTCGAGGCGACCCGTGTCGAGCAGCGCACCGACTTCGACAAGCTGATCGTCGACGTCGAGACCAAGCAGGCCATGCGTCCCCGTGACGCCATGGCGTCGGCCGGTAAGACCCTGGTCGAGC
The DNA here is from genome assembly GCF_040638585.1 of Streptomyces sp. NPDC025273. Lineage (NCBI taxonomy): Bacteria > Bacillati > Actinomycetota > Actinomycetes > Kitasatosporales > Streptomycetaceae > Streptomyces > Streptomyces sp. NPDC025273. The sequence goes on along the minus strand of NZ_JBEZYP010000005.1, from coordinate 35,936 downwards.
TGTTCGGTCTGGCGCGCGAGCTCAACATCGACGCCGAGGGCATCGACATGGGCCCGTCCCCGACGGACGCCGCGCTCGCCGCCGATCTGGCGCTGCCGATCGAGGAGCTCGAGCTCACGGTCCGTTCGTACAACTGCCTCAAGCGCGAGGGCATCCACTCCGTGGGTGAGCTCGTGGCCCGTTCCGAGGCCGACCTGCTCGACATCCGCAACTTCGGTGCGAAGTCGATCGACGAGGTCAAGGCGAAGCTGGCCGGCATGGGCCTGGCGCTCAAGGACAGCCCGCCCGGATTCGACCCGACGGCCGCGGCCGACGCCTTCGGCGCCGACGACGACGCGGACGCCGGTTTCGTGGAGACCGAGCAGTACTGATCGCCTCCGGCGGGGGGCGCCCGGGTTCCTGGGTGCCCCGTGCCGGGTCGAGGCTTTGTCCTCGATCGCCGGACGGGCTCGAAATGGCCGCGGCGAAGTAAAGACTTCCACGGGGCAGCCGCCTCGCGGGAACTGACACCGGTACCTGATACGGCCGGTGCAGCACACAAGGAGAAACACCATGCCTCAGCCCGCCAAGGGTGCCCGTCTGGGCGGCAGCGCTGCGCACGAGAAGCTTCTTCTCATCAACCTCGCGAAGTCGCTGTTCGAGCACGGCCGCATCACCACGACCGAGGCCAAGGCCCGCCGCCTGCGTCCGGTCGCGGAGCGTTTCATCACCAAGGCGAAGAAGGGCGACATCCACAACCGTCGCCTGGTGCTGCAGTCGATCACGGACAAGGGCATCGTGCACACGCTCTTCACCGAGATCGCCCCGCGGTACGAGAACCGCCCCGGTGGTTACACCCGCATCACGAAGATCGGCAACCGTCGTGGCGACAACGCCCCGATGGCCGTCATCGAGCTCGTCGAGGCCCTGACCGTGGCCCAGCAGGCCACCGGTGAGGCCGAGGCCGCGACCAAGCGCGCGGTCAAGGAAGACGCCCTCAAGAAGGACGAGGCCCCGGCCGAGACCGTCGAGGACGCCAAGCCGGCCGACGCCGCCGCTGAGGAGTCCAAGGACGCCTGAGCGTCCTGAGACCCCGGTACGGGTCCGTATCGCCCTTCGGGGCGGTGCGGGCCCGTTCCGCTTTGAGAGGATGCGCTGGTGAGTGACGAAGCAGAGCCCGGATTCGTACGGGTACGGCTGGACCTTTCGTACGACGGGAAGGACTTCTCGGGCTGGGCGAAGCAGACCAGCAGGCGCACCGTGCAGGGGGAGATCGAGGACGCGCTGCGGACCGTCACCCGGTCCCCCGTGACGTACGACCTGACGGTCGCCGGGCGCACCGACGCCGGGGTGCACGCGCGGGGGCAGGTGGCGCACGTCGACCTGCCGGCCGAGGTGTGGGCCGAGCACGAGGAGAAGCTGCTGCGGCGGATGGCCGGGCGGCTGCCGCTGGACGTACGGATCTGGCGGGCGGCCGAGGCGCCGGCGGGGTTCAACGCCCGCTTCTCCGCGCTGTGGCGCCGCTACGCGTACCGGGTGGGGGACCGGCCGGGCGGGGTGGACCCGCTGGTCCGGGGCCATGTGCTCTGGCACGACCGGCCGTTGGACGTGGACGCGATGAACGAGGCGGCAGCGCTGATGGTCGGTGAGCACGACTTCGCGGCGTACTGCAAGAAGCGCGAGGGCGCCACGACCATCCGTACGCTGCAGAAGCTCCACTGGGTGCGGGACGCGGCGTCGGGGGTCCTGACGGCGACCGTGCAGGCCGACGCCTTCTGCCACAACATGGTGCGGGCCCTGATCGGCGCGGCGTTGTTCGTCGGGGACGGCCGCCGGCCGGCCGGGTGGCCCGCCGAGGTGCTGGCGGCGAAGGTGCGGGACCCGGCGGTGCACGTGGTGCGCCCGCACGGGCTGACACTGGAGGAAGTGGCGTACCCGGCGGACGGGTTGCTGGCGGCCAGGGCCGAAGAGGCCCGGAACGTCAGGACGTTGCCGGGGGCGGGCTGCTGCTGAGCTGCCGGCGGCGCAGTGCGCGGCGCAGCTGGGCCGCGAAGTACAGGGCGACGAAGCTCGCCACGGTGGAGCGGAACCAGCCGATGTCGGGGGCCCACCAGGCGTAGACCGCCGACGCGGTGAACACCACCAGGCCCAGGGCGCGCAGGATCCACCAGCGGGCCGGGTGGGGTTCGGCCGGAGCGGGGGTCTCGGGGTGGACGCCGTCCTTCGTGGCCATGGTGTCCCGCATGCCCGCCAGGAAGCCCCGCCGGGCCAGCACCCGGGCGCCCGGGAGCGCGGCGAGGATCTCCTGGTCGCCGCCGTACCCCGGAGGCAGGGGCGGGAGGCCGAGGGCGGCGAGGAGTTCGCTCTGGTGGCGGGCCGGGTCTCCGGTGGCGCGCAGGACGTGGGCCAGGGGGCGGGGGTCGGACAGGCCGTAGGTCCGGGCCAGGGCCGCGGCCGTGGCGGTCGCCTCCGCATGGTCGGCGGCCGGTGCGGCCGTCTCCCAGGAGTGGGCCGCCACCTTCCTGCCCCGGTGCAGGAGGGTGAAGCTGCTGCGTTCCGGCGTGCGGTGCAGGACCAGGGCCGGCCAGTCCTCGCCGGTCGTGAAGTTGTCGGCGGCCGAGGTGAGCGGGTCCTCGGGGAGCAGGGCGGCGCGTCTGCCGCGTACCGGCTCCGGAACGATCTCGACGTAGGTGTGACCGCTGCCCGCCGGGGCGGTCCGCAGGCTGTGGCCACAGATCAGTGCGGCCTGGGCGACCTCGGTGGGGCCGGTGGCGGCGATGGCGACCGACCGGGGCGCCCGCTCCTGTTCCCAGACCGGGGTGCCGCCGGCCGGCGGCTTCGGCGACGGGCCGAAGAAGGGGACCTTCGTCGCCAGCTCGACCCGGGTGTCGGAGCGGGCCTCCAGGAATTCGGCGCGGGCGTCGCCGAGATAGGTCCACGGGAACGTGGTGGCGTGCACGCCGATCGAGCGGAAGGCGGTGAGCGCCTCCTCGAAGCGGTCCAGCGACCACAGGACCATGGCCAGGTGGTTGCGGAAGCCGGCCGCCTCCCGGTCCCCGGGCGCGTAGCACTCGGAGAGCGCCTGGGCCCTGGTCACGGCGGCTTCGGCGCGGGGGGTGTACGGGTCGGGGCCGGACACCTCGTCGTCGGAGATCAGGTATTCGACGACGGCCTGGAGCGGCAGGGCGTGCAGCCGGGAGCCGGGTGGTGCCTCGCCGGCCGCATCCTCGGCGAAGGCGAACATCTCCTCGTGCGAGCCGTACCACTTGGCGCAGAGGTACTGGAGCGCCTGGACGTGACAGCCCTCGTGGTGCGGATCGCGATCGTTCGCCTCGGCCAGGTAGGAGTCGAAGATCTCGCGCGGGGCCTGGATGCCGCGGGCCTGGGTCAGCGCGATGCGCCAGGGCACGGGGTCGTGGGGGTTGAGCCCGGCGGCCGCGGAGATGACGGGCACGGCGTCGCGCAGCACGGCGTGGAACGCCTGGAACTGGTCGCGTTCGACATGCCGGGCGCGGGCCCCGGTGCGGATCTGCCAGGCCTGGCAGACGTACTGGTCGGCCTTGACCAGCACGGCGTCGGGATCCTCCGGCGACTCCTCCAGCCAGCTGTCGAGCCAGCCCGGGTGATGCAGCGAGGCGCGGGCCAGCCCGGAGACGCACGCGTCTCTGCGCTCCCACTGGGCGTGCTCGCGGGTCGCGGCGAGCAGCTCGGCCGCCGGGGCGTGGTCACCGGCCGCGGCAGCGGTCAGCGCGGCCCGCAACGAGGGGTCCGGGGCGTCGAGGACCACGGCCTCGTCCGGCGGCAGGTCGGCGCCTATCGCATCGCTGTGGCGCAGGACGCGCGGGATCGTGAACAGGGCGGTCAGACGCACGGCGGCGGGTCCTCGGGGCAGGGAGGGGGACGGGACTGGTGCGTGAGGGACGGTCAGGTGGTGGGGGCCGCGGCGGCCGCCGATGCCTGGACCTCGCCGCGGTGGCGGATCTGGCGGAACGTGAAGTCGGTCAGGTCGTCGCCGACCGCGAACACGGCCTGGTCCGCCTTGGTGACGTTCCTGCCGCTGGTGAAGCCGCCGACGGTGAAGTAGGCGTAGCGGCCGTAGGAGTTGGCGGTGCGCCGGCAGACGGATCCGCCCCGGCAGAAGGTGGGGACGCCCGCGCCGTCGAGGGAGGCGATGCCGCCGGACGCCTCCTGGGCCGCCTTCTTCGCCTCGGCCTCGGTACCGAACACGGCGAGTCCGACGGTGACGGCGACGCCGTCCTTGCCGTAGGTGGCGCGGATGACCTGGTCGCAGCCGTTGGCGGTGAGGATGGAGCCGAGGGCGCCCTGGGTGGTCGCGGCGCAGCTCCTGGTCCGGTGCGTCGCGCCCTTGGCGTACACGCGGTCGCCCATCGTCAGCTTCCTGCCCGGGAAGAAGGCGTCGACGGTGACCGGGGCCGTGTCCTTCCCGGCGTCGGCTATGAAGTCCTTCGGGTCCGGCGGAGGCGGCGGGGCGACCGAGGAGAAGGAGGGCTGCGGCACCGGCTCCGAGGGCAGGTCGGCGGGTGCGGGCAGTTCGCTCGCGTTCGTGCCGGGCCCCGATGTCCCGCCGCCGGTCGTGACGACGGCCGTGGCCACGATCGCGGCGACGGCCGCGGTGGCCACGGCACCGCCGCCGATCATCAGCCACTTCTTGCGCCGGCTGCGCGCCGCGGACGCTTCGGCCAGCGCCGCCCAGTCCGGAGTCCCGCTGTCTCCCGGCCCCCAGGAGGGCCCCCCTTGCCCAAAGCTCATGCGGCGAATCCTAGACCGACCGGCAAGGGGAGGGCGGCGCCGCCCGGTCGGGCACGCACAGCCGCGGCGTCGTCGATCACCAGGGCTCGGCCATGCAGCAGTCCTCCGCCGCGCAGCCGCACGCACCGGACCCCGCTCCCTCGTCCGCCCTCCCCTTGCCGGTCGGTCCTCGCCGACCGTAAACCGGTTGGGCCAGGGGTCCGCGGGCCGTGACAATGCTCGGTATGGGACATCTCGAAGCGGGCCATCTGGATTACTACCTGCCCGACGGGCGGGTGCTGCTCGGCGATGCCTCGTTCCGGGTGGCCGACGGGGCGGTCGTCGCCCTTGTCGGGGCGAACGGGGCGGGCAAGACGACGCTCCTGAGGCTGCTCGCCGGGGAGATCCAGCCGCACGGCGGCTCGGTCTCGGTGAGCGGCGGACTGGGGGTGATGGCCCAGTTCGTCGGTTCCGTACGGGACGAGCGGACCGTGCGTGACCTGCTGGTCTCCGTGGCCCAGCCGCGCATCAGGGAGGCGGCGAAGGCCGTCGACGTGGCCGAGGAGCGGATCCTCACCGTGGACGACGAGGCCGCGCAGATGGCGTACGCGCAGGCACTCAGCGACTGGGCGGAGGTCCGGGGGTACGAGGCCGAGACGCTGTGGGACATCTGCACCACGGCCGCGCTCGGGATCCCGTACGAGAAGGCGCAGTGGCGCGAGGTGCGCACCCTCAGCGGCGGCGAGCAGAAGAGGCTGGTCCTGGAGGCGCTGCTGCGCGGCCCGGACGAGGTGCTGCTCCTGGACGAGCCGGACAACTATCTGGACGTCCCCGGCAAGCGCTGGCTGGAGGAGAAGCTCAAGGAGACCCGTAAGACGGTGCTCTTCGTCTCCCACGACCGGGAGCTGTTGTCGCGTGCCGCCGAGAAGATCGTCAGCGTGGAGCCCGGCCCGGCCGGGTCGGACGTCTGGGTGCACGGTGCCGGGTTCGCCACGTATCACCAGGCCCGCAAGGAGCGGTTCGCGCGCTTCGAGGAGCTCCTGCGGCGCTGGGAGGAGGAACACGCCCGGCTGAAGGCGCTCGTCCTGCGGATGCGGCAGCAGGCGGCGAACAGCCCCGACATGGCGAACCGCTACCACGCGATGCAGACCCGCTTCAGGAAGTTCGAGGAGGCGGGCCCGCCACCGGAGCCGCCGCGCGAGCAGGACATCACCATGCGGCTGCGCGGCGGACGGACCGGGGTGCGGGCGGTGACCTGCAAGAACCTGGAGCTGACCGGTCTGATGAAGCCGTTCGACCTGGAGATCTACTACGGGGAGCGGGTCGCCGTCCTGGGGTCCAACGGGTCGGGCAAGTCGCACTTCCTGCGCCTGCTGGCGGGGGACACGGTGGCGCACACCGGGGAGTGGAAGCTCGGTGCGCGCGTCGTGCCGGGGCACTTCGCGCAGACGCACGCCCATCCGGAGCTGCTGGGCAAGACGCTCGTCGAGATCCTGTGGACGGAACACGCCAAGGACCGGGGCGGGGCCATGTCCGTACTGCGGCGGTACGAGATGGAGCGGCAGGGGGACCAGGCCTTCGAGAGGCTGTCCGGCGGGCAGCAGGCTCGGTTCCAGATCCTGCTGCTGGAGCTGGCCGGCACCACCGCGCTGCTGCTGGACGAGCCGACGGACAACCTGGACCTGGAGTCGGCCGAGGCACTGCAGGACGGGCTGGAGACGTACGACGGGACGGTGATGGCCGTCACACACGACCGCTGGTTCGCGAAGTCCTTCGACCGCTACCTGGTCTTCGGCTCGGACGGGGTCGTACGGGAGTCCACGGAGCCCGTCTGGGACGAGCGCAGGGTCGAGCGGAAGCGGTAGGGCCGGCGCGTTTTGACCCGTCCGGGGCGGGGCGGGTAATGTCGGGGGTTGTTATACGTATCGGCTTCGTCGTTCTCACGCGAAGGGCCCATACGTAGGTTCTCTGGAGCAGTTACCAGTGGCTCGCATACGGGCAGCGTCCCCGGCACTGTGAGCCCCAGCTGCATGGTCGCTTCAGAGGTGCCATGTGTCTGGACCTCATCCACTGAAGAAGCGAAGGCTACGAAGTGCGTACGTACAGCCCCAAGCCCGGCGATGTCACTCGCCAGTGGCACATCATCGACGCCGAGGACATCGTCCTGGGCCGTCTGGCCACGACGGCCGCGAACCTCCTCCGCGGCAAGCACAAGGCGATCTACGCCCCCCACATGGACATGGGCGACTTCGTCATCATCATCAACGCCGAGAAGGTCCACCTCTCCGGCAACAAGAAGACCCAGAAGATGGCGTACCGCCACTCCGGCTTCCCGGGCGGTCTGCGCTCCGTGCGTTACGACGAGCTGCTCTCCAAGAACCCGGAGAAGGCTGTCGAGAAGGCCATCAAGGGCATGATCCCCAAGAACACCCTGGGTCGTCAGATGATCTCGAAGCTGAAGGTCTACGCGGGTGACCAGCACCCGCACGCTGCGCAGCAGCCGGTCCCGTTCGAGATCACCCAGGTCGCGCAGTAGTTCCGGCCTCCCCCCAAAGACACAAAGAAAGATCTGAGGAGCATCGTGGCCGAGAACACTGTTGAGACGACCACCGAGGACGTGGCGGGCACCGAGGGCGAAGAGACCTTCGCCGAGGTGACCACCTTCGAGTCGGAGGTCCCCGTCGAGGGTGAGTACACCTCCGAGTCGCTCGCGGGCCGCTTCGGCGACCCGCAGCCCGCGGCCGGCCTGGGCCGTCGCAAGAACGCCATCGCCCGCGTCCGGATCGTTCCGGGCACCGGCAAGTGGAAGATCAACGGTCGCACCCTTGAGGACTACTTCCCCAACAAGGTGCACCAGCAGGAAGTCAACGAGCCCTTCAAGGTGCTCGAGCTCGACGGCCGCTACGACGTCATCGCCCGCATCTCGGGTGGCGGCGTCTCCGGTCAGGCCGGCGCCCTGCGCCTCGGTGTGGCCCGCGCGCTGAACGAGGCGGACGTGGACAACAACCGCGCCACGCTGAAGAAGGCCGGCTTCCTCTCCCGCGACGACCGTGCGGTCGAGCGCAAGAAGGCCGGTCTCAAGAAGGCCCGTAAGGCCCCGCAGTACAGCAAGCGCTAAATCTCGCCTGCTCGTCCGCATTACACGTTCGCCCCGGCGGCACACCTCGTGCTGCTGGGGCGTTCGTTTATCGGCCCTACCGGGCGTATAACGGCTTAAGACGTTTATAGGGCTGGCAGCCTCGATCGCACTTCTACTTTGTTGCGCCCTGCCTTGCTATGCCCTGATTTGATTGCTTTGGTTTTGTGGTTTCGGAGCACCTTCGGAGGACACCAGTGGGACGACTCTTCGGCACGGACGGCGTGCGCGGTGTCGCCAACGCGGACTTGACGGCCGAGCTCGCGCTCGGGCTCTCGGTCGCGGCGGCGCACGTACTGGCCGAGGCGGGCACCTTCGAGGGGCATCGGGCCACGGCCGTGGTGGGCCGCGACCCCCGCGCGTCCGGAGAGTTCCTGGAGGCCGCCGTCGTGGCGGGCCTGGCCAGCGCGGGCGTGGACGTCCTGCGGGTCGGGGTGCTGCCGACCCCGGCCGTGGCGTATCTCACCGGCGTGCTCGGCGCCGACATCGGTGTCATGCTCTCCGCCAGCCACAACGCGATGCCGGACAACGGCATCAAGTTCTTCGCCCGCGGCGGCCACAAGCTCGCCGACGAGCTGGAGGACCGCATCGAGACGGTCTACGAGCAGCACCGCACGGGCGAGCCCTGGGCCCGTCCGACCGGCGGCGGCGTGGGCCGGGTCACCGACTACACGGAGGGCTTCGACCGGTACGTCGCCCACCTCATCGGCGTCCTCCCGAACCGCCTCGACGGACTCAAGGTCGTCCTCGACGAGGCGCACGGCGCCGCCGCCCGCGTCTCGCCCGAGGCGTTCGCCCGCGCCGGGGCCGAGGTCGTCACCATCGGCGCCGAGCCGGACGGCCTCAACATCAACGACGGCTGTGGCTCCACGCACCTGGGGCTGCTGCGGGCCGCCGTCGTCGAGCACGGAGCCGACCTCGGCATCGCGCACGACGGCGACGCCGACCGCTGCCTGGCCGTGGACGCCACCGGCGCGGAGATCGACGGCGACCAGATCCTGGCCGTGCTCGCCCTCGCCATGCGCGAGGCCGGGCACCTGCGCAAGGACACCGTCGTCGGCACGGTCATGTCGAACCTCGGCTTCAAGATGGCGATGGAGCGGGAGGGCATCCAGCTCGTCCAGACCGCCGTCGGCGACCGCTACGTCCTGGAGTCGATGAAGGCCGAGGGCTTCGCGCTGGGCGGCGAGCAGTCCGGCCACGTCATCGTCCTGGACCACGCCACGACCGGCGACGGCACGCTGACCGGCCTGATGCTGGCGGCCCGGGTCGCCGCCACCGGCCGTACGCTCGCCGACCTGGCCGGTGTCATGCAGCGCCTCCCGCAGGTCCTGATCAACGTCCCGGACGTCGACAAGTCCCGCGTGGACACCTCGCCCGAGCTGGCCGCCGCGGTCGGCGAGGCCGAGCGCGAGCTGGGCGACACCGGACGCGTCCTGCTGCGCAAGTCGGGCACGGAGCCGCTGGTACGGGTCATGGTCGAGGCCGCCGACCTCGAGCAGGCACGCGCCGTGGCCGGCCGGCTGGCCGACGTGGTGAAGTCCGCGCTGGGCTGACGGCCCCTCAGCCGACGCGGGACGGACCCGGCTTCACGGCCGGGTCCGCCCGTCGCTGTGCCGCCCACAGTGCCTTCTGGAGCATCAGCGTCAGAGTCCCGGCCACGACGATGCCGCCCAGGTTGGCCAGCAGCTGCGCCGAAGACCCCCACGTCTGCTGGAGGTCCTGGTAGCTGAAGGCGACCGCGGCGTTGGCGGCGGCGGGAACCGTGGTCACGGAGATCGCCACGCCGATCAGCGCCCCTGACTTCGCCGAGGTCAGCGAGAGCGTCCCGGCGATGCCCGCCAGGAGCGCCACCACGAACGACATCCAGTCCGGATGCCAGATGAACCCGGTGTTGGGCCGGTCCGCCGTGACCATGCCGGCGTTGAACAGCCCGAAGGTGTCCATCAGCCAGGCGAACCCGGCCGTCACCGCCATCGCCGCGACGAAGCCGCTGATCAGCGCCCACAGCGAGCGCGCGACCAGCCGCGGGGCGCGCTGCACCAGCGCCGTCGAGATGCCGGCCAGCGGGCCGAACTCCGGGCCCACCGCCATCGCACCCACGATCAGGATCGCGTTGTCGAGCATCACTCCGCAGGCGGCCAGCATCGTCGCGACGGAGAGGAACGACACGTAGGTCACGCTGAGGGTGGACTCCTCATGGGTCACCTCGCTCAGCTCTTCCCACAGCACCGCGTCCGCGCCCTCGCCGGGCGCCTCCCGCTCGGCCTCGTCCGCCTGAGCGGAAAGCGTCAGGTCCATGTTCTCGACGGTGATCGAGCCGGTCCTGTCGATGCCCAGCTCCCGCAGCGCGCCGATGAGCTCGTCGCCCGACTCGCGCGCCACGTCGCACAGGACCACGTCACCGGCCGGGCTGAGGGCCACTCCGGCCAGCACGGCGAGATGGGCGGTGCCGACGGTGTGCTCCAGCAGGGAGACCACCTCGTCGGTGCGGTCGGCGGGCACGATGAGACGCAGATGCAGCACGGGCGCACCCTTTCCGGAGTCGAGCGGGTCAGAGTTTGCGCAGCGACAGCCGCTGGACCTTGTGGTCCGGCCCCTTGCGCAGCACCAGCGTGGCACGGCCCCGCGTCGGCGCCACGTTCTCCAGCAGATTGGGCTTGTTGATGGTCCGCCACATGGTGCGCGCGTAGTCCAGCGCCTCCTCCTCGGACACCTGGGTGTACTTGCGGAAGTACGAGAACGGGTTCTGGAACGCCGTCTCGCGCAGCCGGCGGAAGCGGTTCAGGTACCAGGTCTCGATGTCCTCGGGGCGCGCGTCCACGTACACACTGAAGTCGAAGTAGTCCGCGAGCCCCACCCTGGTACGGCCGTCCTTGCCGGGCAGCGCGGGCTGGAGCACGTTCAGGCCCTCGACGATGAGGATGTCGGGACGGCGTACGGTGAGCCGCTCGTCCGGCACGATGTCGTAGATCAGGTGCGAGTAGACGGGGGCCGTCACCTCGTCCTTGCCGGCCTTGATGTCGGCGACGAACCGGGTCAGGGCCCGCCGGTCGTACGACTCCGGGAACCCCTTGCGCGACATCAGCCCGCGCGCTTCGAGCTCCTTCATCGGCAGCAGGAACCCGTCGGTGGTCACCAGCTCCACCCGGGGGTGCTCGGGCCAGCGCGCCAGCAGGGCCTGCAGGATGCGGGCGCTGGTGGACTTGCCGACGGCGACACTGCCCGCGACCCCGATGACGAACGGCGTCCCGCGCTGCTCGCCGTGGCCGTTGCCCGCGTCCCCGAGGAAGGTGTTCAGCGCCCCGCGCAGACCGGAGGTGGCCTGGACGTACAGGTTGAGGAGCCGGGAGAGCGGCAGGTAGACGTCCCGGACCTCGTCGAGGTCGATGACGTCGCCGAGGCCCCGCAGCTTCTCCACCTCCGCGGCGGTCAGCGGCAGGGGCGTTTTGTCGCGCAGCGCGCTCCACTCCGCCCGGGTCAGGTCGAGGTAGGGCGTCGGCGCGTGCTCGGTGCGCCGGGGGCTCCGTGCGGGCGAAGTGATCACCTATGCATTGTTGCGGCAGTTCTGACGCAGTGGGGGGTGGGGTCGGTCACGTGGGGAGGGGCGAAGGTGCTTCGGTGGTCCTTCGAGCGGCCGACGGCTTCCCTGACACGGACCCGTACAACCTTCGGCAGGCCCTCACCGTCCAACGGCGGAAACGACACACGCCGGACCCCCGGGCAGCGGCAGGCAGGGGCCTTATGGTGCCGATATGTGCGGAATCGTGGGTTACGTCGGTGGGCAGTCGGCGCAGGACGTCGTCGTCGCGGGACTGAAGCGCCTCGAATACCGGGGCTACGACTCGGCGGGGGTCGCCGTCCTCGCGGACGGCGGTCTGGCCGGGGCGAAGAAGGCCGGGAAGCTCCTCAACCTGGAGAAGGAGCTCAAGGACCGGCCGTTGCCCGCGGGGAACACCGGTATCGGGCACACCCGTTGGGCCACGCACGGCGGCCCCACCGACGCCAACGCGCACCCGCACCTCGACAACGCGGGCCGCGTCGCCGTCGTGCACAACGGGATCATCGAGAACTTCGCCGCCCTGCGCGAGGAGCTCGCCGGGCGCGGCCACGAGCTGGCCTCCGAGACCGACACCGAGGTCGTCGCCCACCTGCTGGCGGAGGCGCACTCCTCGGCCGGCGACCTCGCCGAGGCCATGCGCCAGGTGTGCAGGCAGTTGCGCGGTGCGTTCACCCTGGTCGCGGTGCACGCCGACGAGCCCGGCACCGTCGTCGGGGCCCGGCGCAACTCGCCGCTGGTGGTGGGCGTCGGGGAGGGCGAGATGTTCCTGGCCTCCGACGTGGCCGCCTTCATCGCCCACACCCGGGACGCGGTCGAGCTGGGCCAGGACCAGGTGGTGGAGCTGCGCCGGGACGGGGTCACCGTCACCGGCTTCGACGGCCGGCCCGCCGAGGTCCACGCCTACCACGTGGACTGGGACACCTCCGCCGCCGAGAAGGGCGGCTACGCCTCCTTCATGCTCAAGGAGATCGCGGACCAGCCGAAGGCCGTCGCCGACACGCTCCTCGGCCGGATCGACGCCTCCGGCACGCTGCGCCTCGACGAGGTGCGGATCCCGCCGAGCGAGCTCAGGGAGGTCGACAAGGTCGTCATCGTCGCCTGCGGGACCGCGTTCCACGCCGGGATGATCGCCAAGTACGCCATCGAGCACGTCACCCGGCTGCCCTGCGAGACGGAACTCGCCAGCGAGTTCCGCTACCGCGACCCGATCCTGGACCGGCACACCCTCGTCGTCGCGATCTCCCAGTCCGGCGAGACCATGGACACGCTGATGGCCCTGCGGCACGCCCGTGAACAGGGGGCGAAGGTCCTCGCCATCTGCAACACCAACGGCTCGACGATCCCGAGGGAGTCCGACGCCGTCCTCTACACCCATGCCGGGCCGGAGGTCGCCGTCGCCTCCACCAAGGCGTTCCTGACCCAGCTCGTCGCCTGCTACCTCGTCGCGCTCTACCTCGGACAGATCCGCGGCACCAAGTGGGGCGACGAGATCCGCACCGTCGTCCGCCAGCTCTCCGAGGTCCCCCACCAGGTCGAGCAGGTCCTCGGCACCATGGAGCCCGTGCGCGCCCTCGCCCGCTCGCTCGCCCACCGGGACACCGTCCTGTTCGTGGGCCGCCACGTCGGCTACCCGGTGGCCCTGGAAGGCGCGCTGAAACTCAAGGAGCTCGCGTACATGCACGCCGAGGGCTTCGCCGCGGGGGAGCTCAAACACGGACCGATCGCGCTCATCGACGAAGGGCTGCCGGTCGTCGTGATCGTGCCGTCCCCGCGCGGCCGTTCGGTGCTCCACGACAAGATCGTGTCGAACATCCAGGAGATCAGGGCCCGGGGCGCCCGGACCGTCGTCATCGCCGAGGAGGGCGACGAAGCGGTCGTCCCGTACGCCGACCACCTCATCCGGATCCCCGCTACGCCTACGCTGCTTCAGCCGCTGGTCGCCACCGTGCCGTTGCAGGTCTTCGCCTGCGAACTGGCGACGGCCCGCGGCAACGAGGTGGACCAGCCGCGCAATCTGGCGAAGTCCGTGACCGTGGAGTAGTGGATGAGGGTGAGTGCATGATCATCGGGGTCGGGATCGACGTGGCGGAGATCGAACGCTTCGGCGCGGCACTGGAGCGGACGCCGCAGATCGCGGACCGTCTGTTCCTGGAGAGGGAGTTGCTGCTGCCCAGCGGGGAGCGGCGGGGGATCGCCTCCCTCGCGGCCCGGTTCGCCGCCAAGGAGGCGCTGGCCAAGGCACTCGGCGCCCCGGGCGGGCTGCTCTGGACGGACGCCGAGGTGTGCGTCGAGGACAGCGGGCAGCCCCGGCTGGAGGTCCGCGGCACGGTCGCCGCCCGTGCCGCGGAGCTGGGGGTGCGCAGCTGGCACGTCTCGCTCAGCCATGACGCGGGGGTGGCGTCGGCCGTCGTGATCGCGGAGAGTTGAGCGCATGCGACAGGCGTACAGCGTATCGACCGTACGGGCCGCCGAACAGGCGCTGATGGCACGGCTGCCGGAGGGCGCACTGATGCGGCGCGCCGCCGCCGGCCTGGCGGTCGCCTGCGGCGACCTGCTCCGGCGCAACGGCCGGGTGTACGGGTCGCGGGTGCTCCTCCTCGTCGGCAGTGGCGACAACGGGGGTGACACGCTGTACGCCGGAGCCCGGCTGGCTCGCCGAGGGGCGGGTGTACGGGCCCTGCTGACCTCCCCGGACAAGGTCCACGCGGGCGGCCTGGCGGCCCTGCTCGCGGCCGGCGGCCAGGTCCTGGACACCCCGGACGGCCTGGGACCCGTCGACCTCGTCGTCGACGGCATCACCGGGATCGGCGGCCGGGGCGGCCTGCGGCCCGACGCGGAGGCGCTGGTGCGCGCGGTCACGAGCGGCCACGCGCCCGTGCTGGCCGTGGACCTGCCCAGCGGGGTCGAGGCGGACACCGGACAGGTGCTCGGCGCCGCCGTACGGGCGGACGCCACGGTCACCTTCGGTACGTACAAGCCGGGGCTGCTCATCGACCCGGCCGCCGAGCGGGCGGGCGCGCTGCGCCTCGTCGACATCGGCCTGGGGCCCGAACTGCCCGGGCGCCCCGACCTGGAGGCCCTCCAGTACGCCGACGTCGCCGCCCTCCTGCCGCTGCCCGGCGCGCACAGCGACAAGTACCGGCGCGGTGTGGTCGGCGTGGCGGCCGGCTCGGAACGGTACCCGGGCGCCGCGGTGCTCGCGGTCGCGGGTGCGCTGCGCGGCGGTGCCGGAGCCGTGCGGTACGCCGGTCCCGGCACGGACGCGGTGATCGCCCGCTACCCGGAGACCCTCGTGCACCCCGGGCGGCCCTCTAAGGCCGGGCGGGTGCAGGCCTGGGTGGCCGGGCCGGGGCTCGGCGACTCCTCGGCGGCCGCCGAGGCGGTCTCCGACGTACTGGCCTCGGACGTGCCCGTGCTGATCGACGCGGACGGGCTGCGGCTGATGGACGCCGGGGCCGTCCGCGCGCGCACCGCCTCCACCGTGCTCACCCCGCACGCCGGGGAGGCGGCCGCGCTGCTCGGCGTCCCGCGCGAGGAGGTCGAGGCGGGGCGGCTCGCCGCCGTACGCGAACTGGCCGCGCGCTACCGGGCCACGGTGCTGCTCAAGGGCTCGACGACGCTGGTCGCGGAGGCCGGGGACGTGCCGGTGCGCGTCAACCCGACGGGCACGTCCTGGCTGGCCACCGCAGGCAGCGGCGACGTGCTCTCCGGGCTGACCGGCTCGCTGCTCGCCGCCGGACTGGCCCCGCGCGACGCGGCCTCCGTGGGCGCCTATCTGCACGGGCTCGCGGCGCGCCGGGGATCGGACGGGGCGCCGGTCGCCGCACAGGACGTCGCCGACGCGATCCCCGCGGCCTGGCGGGACGTGCGGGCCTGAGCCACGCTGGCAGGAGCGGGACACGAGCCGGAAGGGTGATCGGACGTGGGCAGCAGCGAAGCCGTACGCGTACGCAGGGTGTACGACCCGCCGGAGGAGGACGACGGAACACGCGTCCTCGTCGACCGGCTCTGGCCGCGCGGGGTCTCCAAGGAGCACGCCGCCGTCGACGTGTGGGCCAAGGACGTCACCCCGTCGAAGGAGCTCCGCTCCTGGTACCACGAGGACCGCTCCGGGAAGCGGTACGACGAGTTCGTCGACCGCTACCGCGCCGAGCTTGGCGACCCGGTCCACGAGCACGCCGTCGGCGAACTGCTCGGCCTGCTGCGCGAGCACGGCCCTGTCACCCTGGTCACGGCCGTGAAGGACCTGGGGGACGGCCACGTCCCGGTCCTCGTCGAGCACCTGGAACACGCGCTCCGGCACGGCTGACGCCCCACCGCGCCCGGGAGGTCGAGGGCACAGGCGTACGGCTCTGAGACACTGGACGCGATATGAACGAGACAGCGTCCCCGAGAGCCCGTGCCGAGATCGACCTCGCAGCACTGCGCGCCAACGTGCGTGTCCTGCGTGCGCGGGCCTCCGGGGCGCAGCTCATGGCCGTGGTGAAGTCCGACGCGTACGGGCACGGGGCGCTGCCCTGTGCCAGAGCCGCGCTGGAGGCGGGCGCGACCTGGCTGGGCACCGCGACCCCCCAGGAGGCGCTCGCGCTGCGGGCCGCCGGGATCGGCGGCCGGGTGATGTGCTGGCTGTGGACACCCGGCGGGCCCTGGCGCGAGGCGATCGAGGCCGACATCGACGTCTCGGTGAGCGGAATGTGGGCGCTCGGCGAAGTCGTCGCCGCCGCCACCGAGGCCGACATCCCGGCCCGGGTGCAGCTCAAGGCCGACACGGGCCTCGGGCGCAACGGCTGTCAGCCCGCCGACTGGCCGGAGCTCGTCTCCGCCGCCCGGAGGGCCGAGACCGCGGGCACCCTGCGCATCACCGGCCTCTGGTCGCACTTCGCCTGCGCCGACGAGCCGGACCACCCGTCGATCGCCGCCCAGCTGGCCGTGTTCCGCGACATGGTGGCGTGCGCGGAGAAGGAGGGCGTCGAGCCGGAGGTGCGGCACATCGCGAACTCCCCGGCGCTGCTCACGGTGCCGGAGTCCCACTTCGACCTCGTCCGCACCGGGATCGCCATGTACGGCATCTCGCCCTCGCCCGAGCTGGGCACCCCCGCCGACTTCGGCCTGCGCCCCGTGATGACGCTCGCCGCCTCGGTGGCGCTGGTCAAGCAGGTGCCGCCGGGCCACGGCATCAGCTACGGCCACCACTACACGACCTCCGCCGAGACGACCCTGGCCCTGGTGCCGGTCGGCTACGCGGACGGCATCCCGCGGCACGCCTCGGGCCGGGGCCCCGTGCTCGTCGCCGGACGGCGACGGACGGTCGCGGGCCGCGTCGCGATGGACCAGTTCGTGGTCGACCTCGGGGGCGAGACCCCGGAAGCGGGCGCCGAAGCGGTGCTGTTCGGGCCGGGGGACCGGGGCGAGCCGAGCGCCGAGGACTGGGCGGAGGCGGCCGGCACGATCGCGTACGAGATCGTCACGCGGATCGGCGGACGCGTACCCCGCGTCCATCTGCACGAGGCCCCCGACCGGGGCTGACCGGACGAGCGCGACGACAGGGTGAGGAGCACGGCACGGTGAGCGATACCAGCGCGGGGGACGTGGCGGCGACGGCGGCCGTCGCGGCGGCCGGCTGGCGGCGGGCGGGCATCGCCGGAGCGGCGATAGGCGTCATCGCCGCGGGCGCGGCGGCGGGTGTCGCGGTCGAGCGGCTGACGGTGGGCCGGGGCATGCGCAAGAAGGCCCGTCTCGCGCTGGACGCCTCCGGCCCGTACGGCTCCGTGCGCGGGACCCCGGGCCGTGCCGTCGCCGACGACGGGACCGGCTTGTACTACGAGGTCGACGAGGTCGAGGACGGCGGCACGGTCCGCTCCGGTGCCAAGCCGGGCAGCGGCACGAGCTCGTCGCGCCGGCGAAGGCTCTTCGGCCGCAAGGCGCCCGGACCCGTCACCGTCGTCTTCAGTCACGGCTACTGCCTCAGCCAGGACTCCTGGCACTTCCAGCGGGCGGCCCTGCGCGGCCTGGTCCGCACCGTCCACTGGGACCAGCGCAGCCACGGCCGCTCCGAGCGCGGCAGGGCGCAGGCCGAGGGCGTACCGGTCGGCATCGACCAGCTCGGCCGCGACCTGAAGGCGGTCATAGACGCGGCGGCCCCCGAGGGCCCGCTGGTGCTCGTCGGGCACTCGATGGGCGGCATGACGATGATGGCGCTCGCCGACCGGTACCCGGAGCTGATCCGTGACCGGGTCGCCGCGGTGGCGTTCATCGGCACGTCGAGCGGGAAGCTCGGCGAGGTGAACTTCGGGCTGCCCGTGGCGGGGGTGAACGCGGTGCGCCGGGTGCTGCCCGTCGTGCTGAACGCGCTCGGCTCCCAGGCGGAGCTGGTGGAGCGCGGCAGGCGGGCCACGGCCGACCTCTTCGCGGGCCTGATCAAGCGCTACTCGTTCGGATCGCGGGACGTGGACCCGGCGGTGTCCCGGTTCGCGGAGCGGCTCATCGAGTCCACCCCGATCGATGTGGTCGCCGAGTTCTACCCGGCGTTCACCGATCACGACAAGAGCGGGGCGCTGCTCGCCTTCCGCGACATCCCGGTGCTGATCCTGGCCGGCGACAAGGACCTGGTGACGCCCAGTACGCACAGCGAGGCCATCGCGGACCACCTCCCCGACTCCGAGCTGGTCATCGTGCCGGACGCCGGGCACCTGGTGATGCTGGAGCACCCGGAGACGGTCACCGACCGGCTCGCGGACCTGCTGGTACGGATCGGAGCCGTTCCGGCCGAGGTGCCCTGATCCTCTAACGTTGCCCGCATGGAAGCAGCGCACAACGGCCCGGCGGCCGACACCGCCGTACCGGACACCGTCACCCTGGACCTCGCCGTCGAGTCCCCCGAACAGATGCGGGACCTCGGCCGCCGCATCGCCGGTGTGCTGGCCCCCGGGGACCTGGTGATGCTCTCCGGCGAGCTCGGCGCGGGCAAGACCACCCTGACCCGCGGGCTCGGCGAGGGTCTCGGCGTGCGGGGCGCCGTCACCTCTCCCACCTTCGTGATCGCCCGGGTCCACCCGTCGCTGGGCACGGGCCCCGCACTGGTCCACGTCGACGCGTACCGCCTGGGCGGCGGGCTCGACGAGATGGAGGACCTGGATCTCGACGTGTCGCTGCCGGAGTCGGTGGTCGTCGTGGAGTGGGGCGACGGAAAGGTCGAGGAGCTGTCGGAGGACCGGCTGCGCGTGGTGATCGACCGCGCGGTCGGCGACACGGACGACGAACGCCGCACGGTGACCCTGATGGGGATCGGGGCGCGCTGGGCAGGGCTGCGGGAGGACCTGGCGACGGCCTGACGCGGGCCGCTTTCCGACAGGCCGTCGGTAAAATGTTGCGCCGGGGGCTACGGCCGTGGTCACATGGACGGGAGATCTGGTTAGGTCTGCCTAACCACGTCTCTCACCGAAGCCCGAGGAGGCATACATGCCGACACCCGAGCGCGAAGTGCAGCCGCAGCCGCCGCAGGCGGACACGCCGGTGTCCGCGGTGTCGATGAAGGATCTGCTGGCCTCCTGCGCCGCGGCGACAGCTGTCTCGACGCCGCCCCGCGAGGACGCCGAGGACGTCGAGGAGGAACAGGGGCGCGACGCGGCCTAGAGGGCTTCTGCCACCGGGCCGGGGGCCGCTACGGGACGACGACGACCTTGACGCCGACCGTCGCGAAGGTCCACAGCGCGTTGCCGTCGGCGCGCTTCATCCGCACGCCGCCGGTCTTCAGCGTGGGGTCGGGGCTCTCCAGGGAACCGTCCTGTGCGGCGCTGAAGCCCACGGACACGTCGTCGACGCTCGCGAAACGCACCACGTGTTCGATCAGTACGCCGTCCGAGCCCTTGATGGTGCCCGAGCGCGAGGTGACCCGGTAGACACCCGGCAGCGGGCTCACGGAGCTCGGCATGACGGCGAACGTCCGGAGCGACTTCTCCTTCGCGTCCACGATCCACACCCGCCGGTCCTTCAGCGCGTACACGACGCGCGGCCCGGTGTCGGAGTCCGCGGGGATCGCGAGCGGCTCCTTCGGAGGGGCGGGCTTCTCGCTCGGCTTCGCCGACGCGCTGCCGGAGGCCTCGGCCGAGGGGACGGCCACCGAGTCGGGCGCGTTCGCCGACGCCTGGTAGGCGAGGAAACAGACCGCGGCCACCGCCGCGGCGGTGAGCGCGGCCACGATTCCCGAGCTGCCCCTTGCCACCGTGAACTCCCTTTTCGCGCGCCTGCCGTCGTATGTCATACAAGCATTTACGTCGTACACGCGTGTACCCGGGCGACGGTACCAGCAGCGGAAGGGCGGACCGGGACGCCGTACGGGCTGCGATGACCGGGTCGGCGGAGCCGTAGGCTGTTTGTGTGCTCCTGCTCGCCGTGGATACCGCCACCCCCGCCGTCACCGTCGCCCTCCACGACGGTGCCTCCGTCGTCGCCGAAACCGGCCAGGTCGACGCCCGAAGGCACGGGGAACTCCTGCTGCCCGCCGTCGACCGGGTCCTCGCCGAGGCCGGGGTGGCACTCGACGCCGTGACCGGCGTGGTCGTCGGGACCGGCCCCGGCCCCTACACCGGGCTGCGCGTCGGTCTGGTGACCGCGGCGACCTTCGGCTCCGTCCTCTCCGTGCCCGTGCACGGGCTGTGCACGCTCGACGGCCTCGCGTACGCCGCACGGCAGGGGGGCCTCGAAGGCCCGTTCGCCGTCGCGACGGACGCGCGCCGCAAGGAGGTCTACTGGGCGCGGTACGAGGAGGGCCGCACGACCGGCGAACCCGGCGTCGACCGGCCCGCCGACATCGCCGAGCGGCTCGCCGGACTGCCCGTCGTCGGCGCGGGCGCCCTGCTCTACCCCGAGGCCTTCCCGGACGCCCGCGGTCCGGAACACGTCTCCGCGGGTGCGCTCGCCGCCCTCGCGGCCGAACGCCTCGCCGCCGGGGACGCACTGCTGCCGCCGCAGCCCCTCTACCTGCGCAGGCCCGACGCCCAGGTGCCGAAGAACTACAAGGTGGTCACCCCCAAGTGACGACCGCGACCGCAGTGCTCCGCGAGATGCGCTGGTGGGACATCGCCCCGGTGCTGGAGCTGGAACACGAGCTGTTCCCCGAGGACTCCTGGTCGGCCGGCATGTTCTGGTCCGAGCTGGCGCGCTCCCGCGGCCCGCAGGCCACCCACCGCTACGTCGTCGCCGAGGACCCCGCCGACGGACGGATCGTCGGTTACGCGGGCCTCGCCTCGGCCGGTGACCTCGCCGACGTCCAGACGATCGGCGTCAGCCGCGGCCAGTGGGGCAGCGGCCTCGGCTCCGAGCTCCTGAGCGACCTGCTCAGACACGCCACGGCCTTCGAGTGCGCCTCGGTGCTCCTGGAGGTGCGTGTCGACAACACACGCGCGCAGAAGCTCTACGAACGCTTCGGCTTCGAACCCATCGGCTTCCGCCGGGGCTACTACCAGCCGGGGAACATCGACGCACTCGTCATGCGCCTGACCGTACAAGGAACAGAGATCTGACTGATGGCTGACGAACCGCTCGTACTCGGCATCGAGACCTCCTGCGACGAGACCGGCGTCGGCATCGTGCGCGGCACGACGCTGCTCGCCGACGCCGTCGCCTCCAGCGTCGACACGCACGCCCGCTTCGGCGGCGTCGTCCCGGAGATCGCCTCCCGCGCCCACCTGGAGTCGATGGTCCCCACCATCGAGCGCGCCCTGAAGGAGGCCGGGATCAGCGCCCGGGACCTGGACGGCATCGCGGTCACGGCCGGCCCCGGGCTCGCCGGGGCGCTGCTCGTCGGCGTGTCGGCGGCCAAGGCGTACGCGTACGCGCTGAACAAGCCGCTGTACGGGGTGAACCACCTCGCCTCGCACATCTGCGTCGACCAGCTGGAGCACGGCCCGCTGCCCGAGCCGACGATGGCACTGCTGGTCAGCGGCGGACACTCCTCGCTGCTGCTGGCCCCGGACATCACCAGCGACGTACGCCCGCTGGGCGCCACCATCGACGACGCGGCGGGCGAGGCCTTCGACAAGATCGCCCGGGTGCTGCACCTCGGCTTCCCCGGCGGCCCGGTCATCGACCGGCTGGCCAGGGAAGGAGACCCGAAGGCGATCGCGTTCCCGCGCGGGCTGAGCGGCCCGCGCGATCCGGCGTACGACTTCTCCTTCTCCGGCCTCAAGACGTCCGTGGCGCGCTGGATCGAGGCGAAGCGGGCGGCCGGCGAGGACGTTCCCGTACGGGACGTCGCGGCGTCCTTCCAGGAGGCCGTCGTGGACGTGCTGACCCGCAAGGCCGTGCGGGCCTGCAAGGACGAGGGCGTCGGCCACCTGATGATCGGCGGCGGTGTAGCGGCCAACTCGCGGCTGCGCGCCCTGGCCGAGGAGCGGTGCGAGCGGGCCGGCATCCGGCTGCGCGTGCCCAGGCCCGGACTGTGCACGGACAACGGCGCGATGGTCGCCGCGCTCGGCGCCGAGATGGTCGCCCGCAACCGCCCGGCCTCGGACTGGGAGCTCTCCGCGGACTCCTCGCTGCCGGTCACCGAACCCCATGTACCCGGGGCGCACGGTCACGCCCATGACCACGACCACGTGCACGAGATCAGCAAGGACAACCTCTACTCATGACCGTCGCCCTGATGTGGGAGGCCCGCGCCACCGCGGGCCGGGGAGCCGAGCTGCTGGAATGGGCCCGGTCCCGGGCGGCCGAGCTCGCCCGGCGGCCGCTGCGCAGCGAGCTGCTGCGCGCCCCGCAGGACCGGGTGCTCGTCCTCACCTGGTGGGAGGCGGCCTACGACGACGAACTGCCGGAGCTGCCCGAGCCGCACGCAGGGCTGATCACCCGCCCGGTGCACCGCTGGCGCTTCGAGTCGCTGGGGCCGGCGGACGCCTGAGACCGCCTCCGCGGGCAGGACCCGGCGCACGCCGCCTTCGTACGGACCGTGGCCCGCTCCTGCCGCCGCGGGAGTGAACGCTGCCGCCGGCCCGCGCGCAGGGCGTGTACCGATGAGTTCGCGGTGCGGGACGGGTCTACCTTGCACAGCGTTCTGCCACGCACCGCGCGAAGGAGAGAGACCATGCAGAAGATCAAGCCCTGCCTGTGGTTCGACGACCAGGCCCAGGAGGCCGCGGAGTTCTACGTCTCCGTCTTCGGCGGGGACTCACGCGTCGTCGACGTCATGCACCACACCGAGGCGTCCCCGGGGGAGCCCGGCACCGTGCTGACGGTGGACTTCGTGCTCGCCGGACAGGAGTACGTCGCGCTCAACGGCGGGCCGCAGTTCACCTTCAGCGAGGCCGTCTCGCTGAGCGTGGACTGCGCGGACCAGGAGGAGGTCGACGCGCTGTGGGCGAAGCTCACCGAGGGCGGTGAGGAGAGCATGTGCGGATGGCTGAAGGACAAGTACGGTCTGTCCTGGCAGATCGTCCCGCGCGCCCTGCACGAGGTGCTCTCCGACCCCGACAGGGCCAGGGCGGACCGGGCGATGAAGGCGATGATGGGAATGCGGAAGCTGGACGTCCAGGCGCTGTGTGACGCCTGACGCCTGACGCCACCCCGCCCGCACGCCGTGCGCGGCCGGGCGAACGGGCGCACCCTGGAAGCAGGACTTCCGGGAGGTGACCGTCATGATGGAAACCACTGTCGGATGGCATGTCGAGCTGGAATTCGAGGAGGACACGCACCGCACCCGCGCGGCCGCTCTCGTGCGGCTCAGTGACGGGACCGAGGTACGGGCCCACGGATACGCCAGCCGCCATCCCTCCGACGCGGAGCAGCCGAGGGTCGGCGAGGAGATCGCGGGGGCCCGCGCGCTCAACGAACTGGCGATGAAGCTGCTCACCAAGGCGCACGACGAGATCGACGAGGCGTCCGGGCGCACGTCGTACCCGCTGACCTGAACACGTCCGGGCATGTCCGCGCCGGCCCTGCGCCGGGCGGCGGGGCTCAGGACGCAAGCCCCGGGCCGGGGCCGGCACGGCTGATCAGGGCGGCTTCACCGGCTGCCCGATCAGCATGGTCGGGGCCCCGGCCACCCGGGTGAGGAAGACGGTGGCCGCGTGCGGTCCCTGGAGCTTCATCCGCCGCCGCAGTTCCTCGGGTTCGACCGCGGAGCCGCGCTTCTTGACGGTCAGGACACCGACCTGCCGTTCGCGCAGCAGGGCCTTCAGCTTCTTCATGTTGAACGGGAGCCGGTCGGTGATCTCGTAAGCGGTCGTGTACTCGGACTCGTACAGCTCGTCGTTCGTGACGTACGCGATCGTCTCGTCGACCAGCCTGCCCCCGCACCGCTCCACGACGGCGGCGACCAGGTGGGCGCGGATGACGGCGCCGTCGGGTTCGTACAGATAGCGGCCGACGGGCCCCACGGGCGGGGCGGGCAGCGGCGCGTCGGTGGTCAGGGTCGCGCCGGACGGGAGCAGGGTGGCCCGGAAGCGCCCGGGGGTGAAGCCCTCGCCGAACCAGAGCACGGCCTCCTTCACATCGCCGCCGTCCGAGATCCACTCGGCCTCGGCCCGGGGGCCGATCGCCTCGTGCGGGACACCCGGGGCGATCTTCAGCGCCGCGCGGGGGGCCCTGAGCGCGGCCCCGGTCGCCCAGGAGAGCGGCGGTGAGTAGGACTCGGGGTCGAAGATCCGGCCGCGTCCGCCACGCCGGGCCGGGTCGACGAAGACCGCGTCGTACCCGGAGGTGTCGATCTCCGTGACGTCCGCGCACCGCACCTCGACCAGGTCCTGGAGGCCCAGCGCGACGGTGTTGGCGCGGGCCACCTCCGCGGTCAGCGGGTCGCGGTCCACGGCCAGTACGGAGATGCCGGCCCTGGCCAGCGCGATCGCGTCGCCGCCGATCCCGCAGCACAGGTCGGCCACACTCCGTACGCCGCCGAGTCCCGCGAACCGCTCGGCGCGACAGGTGGCGACCGAGGTCCGGGTCGCCTGCTCCACGCCGTTCGGGGTGAAGAACATCCGGTACGCGTCCGCCGCCCCGAACTTGGCCACCGCGCGCTGCCGCAGCCGCGCCTGGCCGAGCGCCGCCGACACCAGTCCGGCCGGGTGGGTGCGGCGCAGCCGGGTCGCCGTGGCCAGCTCCTGAGCCGGGTCGTGGTCGCGCAACTCCGCCAGCAGCGCGGCGCCCTCGGGGGTGCGCAGGGCGGCGAACGCGGCGAGCGGGTCGGAAGCGTCTGCGGGGGGTTGGTCGTTCACCGGTCCATTGTGAGCCAGCCGGGGGACGGGCCGGGCCCGCCGGAGGTGTCGGGGCGGGGGGCCGTCGACCGGCTGGCAGGATGCGGCGCCATGCAGCCAGTACGACAAAACGAAAAATGCGCCATGAAACGGCACAGACCGGTCCGCGCGGTTCTGGCGGCCCTGCTGGTCGCCGCCGTCGCCTCCGCATGCGCCGAAGGAGCCGGCGGCGACGGGGCCGGCCGGGGGCGGCAGGCCGATCCGGGCGCGGGACGGCCCGGGGCGGACGCCGCCGAGGCGGCCCCGGCGCCGGAGGCCTACGCCGAGCGGCTGAAGCGGCAGCGGGCCGCGCGCGCGGCAGCCGCGAGGAAGTGGGGGCTGGCCGAGGTCCCGCTGCTCCCCCCGGCGCCGCCCGCCGAGAAGCCGCGCATCACCACCCGTGAGGGTTTCGAGGTCGAGGGCGGGGACGCGCTGCCCCCGGTCTTCACCACCGTCCCGACCAAGGAGCGGATCGTCTTCCTGACGATGGACGACGGTGCGGAGAAGGACCCTGAACTGCTGAAGATGATGACGGAGCTGGACATCCCGTACAGCGCCTTCCTCAGCGACTACGTCGTCAGCGACGACTACGGCTACTTCAAGGACATGCAGGCGCGCGGCGTCACCCTCAGCAACCACACCCTCAACCACCGCTATCTGCCGGGGCTCTCGAAGGCCGACCAGCGGCGGGAGATCTGCGGCGAACAGGACAAGATCGAGAAGTACTTCGGGAAGCGGCCCACCCTCTTCAGGCCGCCGTTCGGCAACTACAACGGCGACACCCTGCGCATCGCCAAGTCCTGCGGCATCAAGGCCGTGCCCCTCTGGGCGGCCGAGGCGTTCCCCGACCACATGGAGTGGCGCGAGTGGGACCGTGACCTGCACCCCGGCGACATCATCCTCACCCACTTCCGCGGGCCGGAGGCGTGGAAGGGGTCCATGACCGACATGGTCCGCCACGTCATGAAGACGATCACGGGCAAGGGGTACGCCGTGGCCAGGCTGGAGGACTACGTCTGAGGGGCCGTTCTCCGCCCGGAACACGCCCGCCCCCTTCCGCGTCGTCGGGGCGCACGCCGGTCCGAGCGCGCCACGCGAGGGTGGTGAATTGGCACTCCGCTTGACCGAGTGCTAATCGCGGTCATAGTCTCAGGTCTGGCACTCCCCACTGGAGAGTGCCAGCACCACTGTGCGACAGGGCAGGTCCGGCACCCGCGACGACGGATCGACCTGGTCGCCACCCACAGACTGTTAAACCCCGTGAGATCTCCGAAGGGGGAGACCGGATCGTGTCGACCACCAGCTCCAAGGTTGCGATCAAGCCGCTCGAGGACCGCATTGTGGTCCAGCCGCTCGACGCCGAGCAGACCACGGCTTCCGGCCTGGTCATTCCGGACACCGCCAAGGAGAAGCCCCAGGAGGGCGTCGTCCTGGCCGTGGGCCCGGGCCGCTTCGAGAACGGCGAGCGCCTTCCGCTCGACGTCAAGACCGGCGATGTCGTTCTGTACAGCAAGTACGGCGGCACCGAGGTGAAGTACAACGGCGAGGAGTACCTCGTCCTCTCGGCGCGCGACGTTCTCGCGATCATCGAGAAGTAATTCACCCACGTTTGCTTCTGTTCTGCGCCCCTGGCCCCCTGCGAAATAACTAGCCGGGTGGCGAGGGGCGCAGTTCGTTTGAGAGGACAGCTCAGCCCATGGCGAAGATTCTGAAGTTCGACGAGGACGCCCGTCGCGCCCTTGAGCGCGGCGTCAACAAGCTTGCCGACACGGTGAAGGTGACGATCGGTCCGAAGGGCCGCAACGTCGTCATCGACAAGAAGTTCGGCGCTCCCACCATCACCAACGACGGTGTCACCATCGCGCGCGAGGTCGAGCTCGACGACCCGTACGAGAACCTCGGTGCGCAGCTGGTGAAGGAGGTGGCGACCAAGACCAACGACGTAGCGGGTGACGGCACCACCACCGCCACCGTGCTGGCCCAGGCGCTCGTCCGCGAAGGTCTGCGCAACGTTGCCGCGGGCGCGTCCCCGGCCGCCCTGAAGAAGGGCATCGACGCCGCCGTGAAGGCCGTGTCCGAGGAACTCCTCGCGACCGCCCGCCCGATCGACGACAAGTCCGACATCGCCGCAGTGGCCGCGCTCTCCGCGCAGGACAGCCAGGTCGGCGAGCTCATCGCGGACGCGATGGACAAGGTCGGCAAGGACGGTGTCATCACCGTCGAGGAGTCCAACACCTTCGGCCTGGACCTCGAGTTCACCGAGGGCATGGCCTTCGACAAGGGCTACCTCTCCCCGTACATGGTGACCGACCAGGAGCGTATGGAGGCCGTCCTCGACGACCCGTACATCCTGATCCACCAGGGCAAGATCGGCTCCATCCAGGAGCTGCTCCCGCTGCTGGAGAAGGTCATCCAGGCGGGTGGCTCCAAGCCGCTGCTCATCATCGCCGAGGACGTCGAGGGCGAGGCGCTCTCCACCCTCGTCGTCAACAAGATCCGTGGCACCTTCAACGCCGTCGCGGTGAAGGCCCCGGGCTTCGGTGACCGCCGCAAGGCCATGCTCGGCGACATCGCCACCCTCACCGGTGCGACCGTCATCGCCGAGGAGGTCGGCCTCAAGCTCGACCAGGCCGGTCTGGACGTGCTGGGCACCGCCCGCCGCGTCACCGTCTCGAAGGACGACACGACCATCGTCGACGGCGGCGGCGACTCCGCCGACGTCAAGGGCCGCGTCAACCAGATCAAGGCCGAGATCGAGTCCACGGACTCCGACTGGGACCGCGAGAAGCTCCAGGAGCGCCTCGCGAAGCTGGCCGGCGGCGTGTGCGTGATCCGTGTCGGCGCCGCCACCGAGGTGGAGCTCAAGGAGAAGAAGCACCGTCTGGAGGACGCCATCTCCGCGACCCGCGCCGCGGTCGAGGAGGGCATCGTCTCCGGTGGTGGCTCCGCTCTGGTCCACGCCGTCAAGGTCCTCGAGGGCAACCTCGGCAAGACCGGCGACGAGGCCACGGGTGTCGCGGTCGTGCGCCGCGCCGCCGTCGAGCCGCTGCGCTGGATCGCGGAGAACGCGGGCCTCGAGGGCTACGTCATCACCTCGAAGGTCGCCGACCTCGACAAGGGGCAGGGCTTCAACGCCGCCACCGGCGAGTACGGCGACCTGGTGAAGGCCGGCGTCATCGACCCGGTCAAGGTCACCCGCTCCGCCCTGGAGAACGCCGCGTCCATCGCGTCGCTGCTGCTCACGACCGAGACCCTGGTCGTCGAGAAGCCGGCCGAGGAAGAGGCCGACGCCGGTCACGGCCACGGCCACTCCCACTAGTACGTCCGTACGCAGCCGAGGCCCGGTACCCCCGTCGCGGGGGCACCGGGCCTCGGCCGTCGCGCGGGGTACCCGCCCCGGGGCGGGTTTGCTACCGCGGGCCGTACGTGCGGCCCGCGCGGGAGGTCACTCCGCCGAGCAGACCCCGGGGTGCCACCTTCACCAGGCCCATCAGCGCCTTGTACCGGGGGTCCGGCACCGACACCGTCCTGCCCCGGGCCAGATCCGCCAGGGCCGCCGTGACCAGCTTGTCCGCGTCGAGCCACATCCAGTCCGGGATGTTGCCCGTCCCCATTCCGGCCCGCTCGTGGAACTCGGTCCGCACGAAGCCGGGGCAGAGGGCCATCAGACGCACCCCCGACCCCGCCAGGTCCTTCGCCGCGCCCTGGGTGAACTGGACGACCCACGCCTTCGACGCCCCGTACGTCCCCCGCGGCAGGAAGGCCGCGACCGAAGCCACATTGATCACTCCACCGCGCCCGCGCTCCCGCATGGCGATCGCTCCGGCCGAGGTCAGCCGCAGCACCGCCTCGCAGTGCACCTTCAGCATGGTCAGCTCATCGGCCATGGGGACGTCCGGATAACGCCCCTTGTTGCCGAAACCGGCGTTGTTCACCAGCAGGTCGACCGGGCTCACGCGGTCCGCCAACCGTGATTCGACCGCCTCGATCCCGGCGTCCGTCGACAGGTCGGCCGTCAGTACCTCGGCCTCGATGCCGTGCCGGTCGTGCAGCTCCGTGGCCTGGACCCGCAGCCGCTCCGTGTCACGGGCCACCAGCACCAGGTTGTGCCCGTCACCCGCGAGCCGCCCGGCGAAGGCGGCCCCGATCCCCGCCGTCGCGCCCGTAATCAGTGCAGTCGTCATACGCGGCACGTTAGTGCCCCGCGACCGCGGGCCGCCCACCCGCCCGGAGGATGGTCACGACCCGTGGGCCGCCACGTACTCCCGCGCCGTGCGCAGCGCCTCGGGGTGCAGCGCGTCCCCGGCGGCCAGGAGGAGCGGCAACAGGCCCCGCTCGGTCGTGACGGCCCGGAACTGGATGGCCGCGGTGACCTCGTGGTCGGGACGGTGGACTATCTCGACTCGGTCCCCGGCACGGATCGTGCCCGGCTCGACGACCCGCAGATACGCGCCGGTCGCCGCCTCGCGCGTGAACCGCCTCACCCAGCCCCGCTCGTCCAGGTGACCCGCGAACGTACGGCACGGAATGCGGCCGGCCGTCACCTCCAGGACCAGCTCGTCGCCGATCCGCCAGCGCTCGCCGATCCGCGCGTGACTCACGGAGAGGCCGAGCGTCGTGAGGTTCTCGCCGAACGAGCCGTTGGGCAGGGGCCGGCCGAGCTCCCTCTCCCAGGCGTCGAGCTCCTCGCGCGCGAAGGCGTACACCGCCTGGTCCGTGCCGCCGTGATGGCGCAGGTCGCACACCGAGTCCCCGGCCAGCCCGCTGCCGCCGCTGCCCTTGGGGCCGGGGTCGCTGACCCGCACGGGACCGTCGGCCGGACGCTTGTCGATCCCGGTGAGCCCGTCGGAGTGCGCGGTGGCCCCGGGGCGGCCCAGATTCACGGTCAGCAGCTTCATGCCGCACACGCTAGCCATTCCGGACCCAAAGATGCTCGTGAATAATCGCGCGACCCTGCAAGTAGCGCTTATGGTTGAAGGATGATCGAAGCCCGCCATCTCCGCGTCCTGCGTGCCGTGTCCACCACCGGCTCGTTCTCCGCCGCCGCGCGGGAGCTGGGCTGCACCCAGCCCGCGGTCAGCCAGCAGATGAAGGCACTGGAATCCTCCGCGGGCACTCCGCTGCTGATCCGTACGGGGCGTGAGATGCGGCTCACCGAGGCCGGCGAGGCCCTGGTGCGCCATGCCTCCGGCATCCTCGCGGGCCTGACCGCGGCCGAGGAGGAGGTCGCGGCGATCGCCGGGCTGCGTGCCGGGCGGGTCCGTCTCGTGTCGTTCCCCAGCGGAAGCTCCACGCTGGTTCCCGGCGCCCTCGCCGCGCTGCGCGCCGCCCACCCCGGCACCCAGGTCTCGCTCGTCGAGGCGGAACCGCCCCGCTCGGTGGAGATGCTGCGCGACGGGGACTGCGACATCGCGCTGGCGTTCCGGTACGGGACGACCGGCGGCGAGTGGGACGACCTCGTGGTGCGCCCGCTGCTCACGGACCGGCTGATCGGACTGGTTCCCGAGGGCCACCGGCTGGCGGGGGCGGCGGCCGTCGGCATCGGCGAGCTGGCCGACGAGCCGTGGATCGCGGGCTGCCCGCGCTGCAGGCGTCAGCTGGTGGAGGTCTGCGAGGCCTCCGGGTTCACCCCCCGGATCGACTTCGCCACGGACGACTACCCGGCAGTGATCGGCCTGGTCGGGGCCGGTCTCGGCGTGGCCGTGCTGCCGGCGCTGGCCATCGAGTCGGTACGTCCCAAGGGAGCGCGCACCGTCACGGTGGAGCCGGCCGTGGAGCGGGAGATCGTCGCGCTGACCCTGCCGGACCTGGCCCGGGTCCCGGCGGTGGCCGCCACCCTGGACCAGCTGTCGCGGGTCGCCGCGCGCTGACCGCGCGCATACCGCCGCACCCGGTGCGCGCGTCCGACGGCGGGCGCGCCAGGTTCGAAAAAACGTTTCTGCTGTCGATGGGCCGTACGGAGTGTCAGGTGTGGCCGGGCTCTTGGGTGGCGCCGGAGTGGGCCGAGATCAGGCGGTTGCGGGCGCGGCCCATGAGCTCCTCGCGCTCGTCCTCGGTCAGGCCGCCCCACACGCCGTACGGCTCCCGTACCGCGAGCGCGTGCGCCGCGCACTCGGCGCGTACCGGGCAGCGCATGCAGACCTCCTTCGCCGAGGTCTCACGGGCGCTCCGGGCCGCCCCGCGCTCTCCTTCGGGGTGGAAGAACAGCGAGCTGTCGACCCCGCGACAGGCGGCCAGCAGCTGCCAGTCCCACAGATCTGCGTTGGGTCCGGGAAGGCGGGAGAAATCTGCCATTGCGTGTCCCCTCGAAACCTTGCTGAGTCGGAAGCGGCATCCTCGACCGTCGTTGACCGTCGGAGTGATCGGCGTGGCCGGAGTTCCGACCGTACATCTACGGTGTTAGTAGATGTAAATATGACTGATTGCGAATCTAGCCGCAGACGCCAGCAAAAGGGAAGAAAATCCGCTAAATGGGGCATGCTTATGGGTGATGCATCGGTTGACGAGTGAATGACCTCGCGCCGCTCCCCTCCGTGTGCGGTCTCTCACTTAGAGTGCCGAACCGGAAGCTTCGACCCGTAACTCTTTCGAGTGACCGTCGTTGAGAAGGGCGAGGCGGTTGACGGAGAACGAGCTCGGGCAGGTGTCCGAGGGGGTCGACCGCACAGGTGACGACTTGTACAGCCTGGAGGCTCAAGGTGACGCGCATCAGCTGCGGAGGACGGTCATGACATCCGTCCTCGTCTGCGACGACTCCCCGCTTGCCCGAGAAGCGCTCCGTCGCGCGGTTGCGACCGTGCCCGGCGTCGAGCGGGTGACGACGGCGGCCAACGGCGAGGAAGTCCTCCGCCGCTGGGGGGCCGACCGTTCGGATTTGATTCTGATGGACGTACGCATGCCCGGTCTGGGGGGTGTGGAGACGGTCCGGCGGCTGCTCTCGGCGGATCCCGGGGCCAGGATCATCATGCTGACCGTCGCCGAGGACCTGGACGGCGTCGCGCTCGCGGTCGCCGCCGGTGCCCGCGGCTATCTGCACAAGGACGCCTCGCGCGCAGAGCTGCGGGCCACCGTCACCCAGGCGCTGGCCGATCCGACCTGGCGGCTCGCCCCGCGCCGGCTGCGGTCCGCCGAGATGGGGGCGGCGCCGACGCTCACCGCGCGGGAGATCCAGGTCCTCGAAGGCATGAGCCACGGCCGCTCCAACGCGGAGATCGGACGCGAGCTGTTCCTCTCCGAGGACACGGTGAAGACGCACGCCCGGCGTCTGTTCAAGAAGCTGGGAGCCTCGGACCGGGCGCACGCGGTCGCGCTCGGCTTCCGCTGGGGCCTGGTCCGCTGACGCCGCGGCGCGGCCGGTAGTCGTTCGATCCCGTCCGCACGACGGCGGACGGGGCGACGGTGGCGGCGGACCTGCGGCAGGGCCCGCTGCCGGCGTCGGGTGACGCTTCCCGGCCGATGCCGCATCCTTGAGGTGTGGAGTTCCTCGGGAACGATTCGGTCCAGCGGAAGGGGAGGGCGCAGGGGATGACATCCGGCGCACCCGCTCATAACGCTTCGGTGCACAACTCGGGACGCGATGCCGCGGATCAGACGGCGTCAGGGCACCATGGTCCGATGCGCGACGACGAGACGACGGTGATCGGTGCTCTGGTGCACCGCGCCGTCGACGGCGACGCACAGGCCACCCACGATCTGCTGGCCCATGTCCACCCGCTCGCCCTGCGCTACTGCAGGTCCCGGCTGAGCCGGCTGCCGGGTGACGCCCGTCACTTCGTCGAGGACCTCGCGCAGGAGGTCTGTGTCGCGGTGCTGATGGCGCTGCCGCGGTACAAGGACACCGGCAGGCCCTTCGAAGCCTTCGTCTTCGCCATCGCGGGCCACAAGGTCGCCGACCTCCAGCGTGCCGCGATGCGGCACCCCGGTTCGACGGCCGTGCCCTCCGACGAGATGCCGGAGCGGCCCGACGACTCGCTCGGCCCGGAGGAACGCGCCCTGCTCAGCAGCGATGCGGCCTGGGCCAAGAAGCTTCTCGCCAATCTCCCGGAGAACCAGCGCGAGCTGCTGGTCCTCCGGGTCGCGGTCGGTCTGACCGCGGAGGAGACCGGACAGATGCTGGGAATGTCCCCGGGCGCGGTCCGGGTCGCCCAGCACCGCGCGCTGAGCAGACTGCGGGCCCTCGCGGGCCAGTAGGGGCGGCTCGGACCGGCCCCGGCTGTTCCGTAGGAAGCCACGAAACCGCCAAGTGATCTTGCTCGTGGAATGAGACACCCCGCGAGCCCGTTAGCATGGACATCCGCACCGATCAAGGCCATTTGGGGAAGGTGTCATGACTGCAAACGTCGACGGAGTGCCCGAGAAATTCGCGACGCTCGGGCTGACATACGACGACGTGCTGCTGCTGCCCGGCGCGTCCGACATGGCGCCCGATCAGATCGATACCTCCTCGCACGTCTCGAAGAACGTCCGGGTGAACATCCCGCTGCTCTCGGCGGCGATGGACAAGGTCACCGAGGCGCGCATGGCCATCGCCATGGCGCGTCAGGGCGGCGTGGGTGTCCTGCACCGCAATCTCTCCATCGCCGACCAGGCCAACCAGGTCGACCTGGTCAAGCGCTCCGAGTCCGGCATGGTCACCGACCCGATCACGGTGCACCCGGACGCGACGCTGCACGAGGCCAACGCCCTGTGCGCCAAGTTCCGCATCAGCGGTGTCCCGGTCACCGACGCGGCGGGCAAGCTCCTCGGTATCGTCACCAACCGCGACATGGCCTTCGAGCCGGACCGTGCGCGCCAGGTGCGCGAGGTCATGACGCCGATGCCGCTGGTCACGGGCAAGGTCGGCATCTCCGGTGTGGACGCCATGGAGCTGCTGCGCCGCCACAAGATCGAGAAGCTTCCGCTGGTCGACGACGCCGGGGTCCTCAAGGGCCTCATCACCGTCAAGGACTTCGTCAAGGCGGAGAAGTACCCGAACGCCGCCAAGGACAAGGAAGGCCGGCTGCTCGTCGGCGCCGCGGTCGGCGTCGCGGGCGACGCCTTCGAGCGGGCGCAGGCGCTCGTCGAGGCCGGTGTCGACTTCATCGTCGTGGACACCGCGCACGGCCACTCCCGCCTCGTCGGCGACATGGTCGCCAAGATCAAGTCGAACGCCTCCGGAGTCGACGTCATCGGAGGCAACATCGCCACCCGTGACGGTGCCCAGGCGCTCATCGACGCGGGTGTCGACGGCATCAAGGTCGGCGTCGGACCCGGCTCCATCTGCACCACGCGCGTGGTCGCCGGCATCGGCGTCCCGCAGGTCACCGCGATCTACGAGGCCTCGCTCGCCGCCAAGGCGGCCGGGGTCCCGGTCATCGGCGACGGTGGTCTCCAGTACTCCGGTGACATCGCCAAGGCCCTGGTGGCCGGCGCGGACACCGTGATGCTCGGTTCGCTCCTCGCGGGCTGCGAGGAGTCCCCGGGCGAGCTGATGTTCATCAACGGCAAGCAGTTCAAGTCGTACCGCGGCATGGGTTCGCTCGCCGCGATGCAGACCCGCGGCGAGCAGCGTTCGTACTCCAAGGACCGCTACTTCCAGGAGGGCGTCGCCTCCGACGAGAAGCTGGTCCCCGAGGGCATCGAGGGCCAGGTCCCGTACCGCGGCCCGCTGTCCGCGGTGGTGCACCAGCTCACCGGCGGTCTCCGCCAGTCGATGTTCTACGTCGGCGGCCGGACCGTCCCGGAGCTCCAGGCCAACGGCCGCTTCGTGCGGATCACCTCGGCGGGTCTCAAGGAGAGCCACCCGCACGACATCCAGATGACGGTCGAAGCACCGAACTACAGCAGGAAGTAACGCATCAGCGCAGGTGAGGGGCGGACCGGGGTTCCCGGGACCGCCCCTCATGTGTGTGTCGGGGATACTGGTCAGCGCAGACGTAGAGGAAAGGCCACATCATCGTGACTGAGATCGAGATCGGGCGCGGCAAGCGCGGTCGGCGGGCATACGCGTTCGACGACATCGCTGTCGTGCCGAGCCGCCGTACCCGTGACCCGAAGGAGGTCTCGATCGCCTGGCAGATCGACGCCTACCGCTTCGAGCTGCCCTTCCTGGCCGCTCCCATGGACTCGGTGGTCTCTCCGCAGACCGCCATCCGCATCGGTGAGCTGGGCGGACTGGGTGTCCTCAACCTCGAGGGGCTGTGGACCCGGCACGCCGACCCGCAGCCGCTCCTCGACGAGATCGCCGAGATGCCCGTCGAGACCGCCACCGCGCGGCTCCAGGAGATCTACTCCGCCCCCATCCAGGAGGAGCTGATCGGGCAGCGCATCAAGGAGGTGCGCGACTCCGGTGTCGTCACCGCCGCCGCGCTCTCGCCGCAGCGCACCGCCCAGTTCTCCAAGGCCGTCGTCGACGCGGGCGTGGACATCTTCGTCATCCGCGGCACGACCGTCTCCGCCGAGCACGTCTCCGGCGCCGCCGAGCCGCTCAACCTGAAGCAGTTCATCTACGAGCTGGACGTCCCGGTGATCGTCGGCGGGTGCGCCACGTACACCGCGGCCCTGCACCTGATGCGCACCGGCGCGGCCGGTGTCCTCGTCGGTTTCGGCGGCGGTGCCGCGCACACCACGCGCAACGTCTTCGGCATCCAGGTCCCGATGGCGACCGCGGTCGCCGACGTGGCCGGTGCCCGCCGCGACTACATGGACGAGTCCGGCGGCCGGTACGTGCACGTGATCGCGGACGGCGGTGTCGGCTGGTCCGGTGACCTGCCCAAGGCGATCGCCTGCGGTGCGGACGCCGTGATGATGGGCTCCCCGCTGGCCCGTGCGACGGACGCGCCCGGCCGTGGCCGGCACTGGGGCATGGAGGCCGTCCACGAGGACGTGCCGCGCGGCAAGCTGGTCGACCTGGGCTCCGTGGGCACGACGGAGGAGGTCCTGACCGGCCCCTCGCACAGCCCCGACGGCTCGATGAACATCTTCGGCGCGCTGCGCCGGGCGATGGCCACCACGGGCTACAGCGACCTCAAGGAGTTCCAGCGCGTCGAGGTGACCGTCGCGGACTCGCAGCACCGCCGCTGACGAACCGTCGTCCCGCACGCGGGAGGGCCCGGACCACTGGAAACCCAAGGGGCTTGGGTTCAAGGGGTCGTTGCAACACCGCCTGGTTTTCAGGTGGTGAGTAGATCACGTAGACGCTCGGCTGGAGTACTCCAGCCGAGCGTCTTGCGTGGGCGGCCGTTGAGTTCCTGGGCGACGTGTTCGAGGTCTTCGGGACTGTGGACGCTCAGGTCGGTGCCTTTCGGGA